>JAHLFH010000181.1 GCA_018883885.1 Candidatus Faecalibacterium intestinavium
GGCCCACCGGGCCGCCGTGGAGGCCGGCGCCCCCACCATCGGGGTGCTGGGCGTGGCCATCGACCGCACCTATCCCGCCTCCAACCGGGCTCTGCGCAAAAAAATCGAGGACTGCGGCTGCGTCATCAGCGAATACGGCCCGGGAGAGGCCTCCCCGGTCCGGGTGGGGTTTTTACAGCGCAACCGGCTGATCGCGGGGCTGTCGAAGGCGCTGCTGGTGGTCGAGGCGCGGGAGAAAAGCGGCACCATGTCCACCGTCGGCCACGCCGAGCGGTACGGCAGGCCGGTGTTCGCCCTGCCGGGCAGCGTCTTTTCAGAGTACTGCGCCGGGACCAACCGCCTGATTCAGGAGGGCCGCGCCCGGCTGGCCCTTACCGCAGAAGATCTCTGCGAAGTCCTGGGGCTGGAGGAAGCGCGGGAGCCCCGCAGGGCCCCGGCCCCGCCCCCCAGGCCGCTGGATGAACCCCAGCGCCGGGTTCTGGCCTGCTTTGGAACCGAGGAGGCCAGCGTCGAGGAACTGGCGCAGCGCAGCGGCCTGCCTACGGCCGCCCTGCTCAGCACCCTGATGATTCTTCAGCTGGCGGGGAGGGTGCGGGCCCTGCCCGGCCAGCGGTATATTTTGTGCTGAAGGGGCAAACAACACTGGGGAGCCGCCTGCGGCCCCGATCAATCAAAACAAGGCAAGGGAAGAATTGAGAATGGCAAAACTGGTTATCGTGGAGTCGCCTGCCAAGGCGAAAACCATCGGCAAATATCTGGGCAAGGACTATGAGGTCACGGCCAGCATGGGCCATATCCGGGACCTGCCCGCCTCCCAGCTGGGCATCGACGTGGAGCACGGCTACACGCCCCAGTATATCAGCATCAAGGGCAAGGAGAAGCTGATCCGGGAGCTGAAAACCAAGGCCAAGGCCGCCGACGGCGTCCTGCTGGCCACCGACCCGGACCGGGAGGGCGAGGCCATCAGCTGGCATCTGGCCAGCATTCTGGGCCTGGACCCCAAGGCGCCCAACCGGATCACCTTTGACGAGATCACCAAGAAAGGGGTCCAGGAAGGAATGGCCCACCCCCGCGCCATCAACGAGGACCTTTTCAACGCCCAGCAGGCCCGCCGTGTGCTGGACCGGCTGGTGGGCTACAAGCTCAGCCCCTTCCTGTGGCGGAAGGTCCGGCGGGGCCTGTCGGCAGGGCGGGTCCAGAGCGTGGCGGTCCGTCTGATCGACGACCGGGAAAAGGAGATCGAGAACTTCAAGCCCGAGGAATATTGGAACGTGGACGCCGTTCTGGGCGCGGGCAGCAAGAAATTCACGGCCCGGCTGGCCTCCGATGCGTCGGGCAAAAAGCTGCTTCCCCATACCGAAGCCGAGGCCCGGGCCATCGAGGACGGGCTGAAGGGGGCGGAATACACGGTGGGGGAGCTCAAGCGGGGCAAACGGGCCAAGCAGCCCACCCCGGCCTTCATCACCAGCACCCTCCAGCAGGAGGCCTCCCGCCGGCTGGGCTTCACGGCCACCCGCACCATGCGGGCCGCCCAGACCCTCTATGAGGGCGTGGACATCGCAGGGCACGGCACCATGGGCCTCATCACCTATATGCGTACCGACAGCCTGCGGATCTCGGACGAAGCGGTGGCCGCGGCAAAGGAGTACATCGCCGCGGCTTACGGCGAGCAGTACATCTGCCCCTATAAGCGGACCTGGAAAACCCGCAGCGCCACCGCCGCCCAGGACGCCCACGAGGCCATCCGCCCGTCGGTGCCCTCCCTGACCCCCGACGAGGTGGACAAGAGCATCAGCGGCGACACCGCCAAGCTCTACCGGATGATCTGGAGCCGCTTTATGGCCAGCCAGATGGCCGACTGCCAGCAGGACACCGTCTCGGTCACCGTCTATGCGGGGGATTACCGCTTCAAGGCCAGCGGCTATACCGTCACCTTCGACGGCTTCACCGCCCTGTATGAGGAAGCCACCGACGAAAAAGAGAAGAAAGAAACCAGCCTGCCCCCTCTGGAGCAGGGGCAGGTTCTGAAATTAAAGGAGCTCAAGAGCGAGCAGAAATTCACCCAGCCCCCCGCCCGCTACACCGAAGCCACCCTCATCAAGGCGCTGGAGGAAAACGGCATCGGCCGCCCCTCCACCTACGCGCCCATCATCACCACCATCATCGACCGCGGCTACGTCGAGCGGGATCAGAAAAAGCTCAAGCCCACCCTGCTGGGCCGGACGGTGGACGGGCTGATGCTGGAACAGTTCCCCCATATTGTGGACGTCGATTTCTCGGCCCAGATGGAGAAAAACCTGGACAAGGTCGAGAGCGGCCAGGCCGACTGGCGCAAGACGGTGGACGACTTCTACAAGGGCTTTGACGCCAGCTTGCAGGCGGCGGAAAAGAACATGGAGGGCAAAAAGGTCAAGGTGCCGGACGAGCCTTCCAGCGAGATCTGCGATCTGTGCGGACGGCCCATGGTCATCAAGGTGGGCAAATACGGCAAGTTCCTGGCCTGCAGCGGCTTCCCCGAGTGCAAGGGGACCAAGCGCCTGGTCAAGGACACCGGCGGCATCTGCCCCAAGTGCGGCAAGGGCCGGATGCTGGAGCGCAAAAGCTCCAAGGGGCGAATCTATTACGGCTGCGAGCGGTATCCCGACTGCGATTTCATGACCTGGGATACGCCGGTGGCCGTCAAATGCGAAAAATGCGGTTCCACCCTTTTCCGCAAGGGGCAGAAGCTCTACTGCGCCAAAGAGGGCTGCGGCTTTGAGATGCCGGTGCCCCGGAACAACGGCTGAGATGGAACACGGGAGACAGCGATGAATCAGACACAACTGCATGCAACGGTCCTGGGCGCAGGGCTGGCGGGGTGCGAAGCCGCCCTCTGGCTGGCCGCCCGGGGCGTCCGGGTGGATCTGTACGAACAGAAGCCGGTCCGGTTTTCCCCCGCCCACAAGAGCGCGGGGTTCGCGGAGCTGATCTGCTCCAACAGCCTCAAGGCCGACCGGCTGGATTCGGCCTCCGGCCTGCTGAAAGAAGAAATGCGCCGGATGGGCAGCCGCCTGCTGGAAGCCGCCGAGG
>JAHLFH010000182.1 GCA_018883885.1 Candidatus Faecalibacterium intestinavium
CCTGAGAGGACGCCGGGGCGGACGACGCGTCCAGATCCCGGTCCCGCACGACGGTATACCAGGTGTGGGTCGCCCAGTCCAGGACATAGGGCGCCGCCAGCCAGGCCGCGCCCAGCACCACCGCCACCAGCAGCAGGATGCCCAGAGCCTTGCGGATCTTCATCCCCCGGGTGTAAAAGCTGCGACGGTATCGTTTGACCCGCTTGCGCTTGTTTTTTGCCATAATGATTCCACCTTCCGCAAAATTCTCAGAGGATCACCGTGTGTCCCGTAAAGCCGTAGATGGCCAGCGCCAGGATGCCGATGTAAATCAGCAGGATGGGCAGGCCCCGGAACGCCGAGGGAATGGCCTGGCTGCGCAGCCGGTGCTGCGCTTCGGTCACCAGCAGGACCGCCAGCATATACCCCAGCCCGCTGCCCAGCCCGAATCCCAGAGACTGGCTCAGGGTAAACATCTGGGTCCGGGTGATGAGCACCGTGCCCAGCACGCAGCTGTTGAGGGCCGCCAGAGGCAGGATGCGGATCATCTCGTTCTGCCCCAGCCGCCGCAGCGCCGCATGCTCGGCCAGGCTGACCAGCGCAATGCAGCCCACAAACAGCAGGGGCCGCATCGACGCCCCCGCCCCCAGCCGGATCGCCTGATTCCCCGCAAGCCAGGCCAGCGGGGCCAGAAGGATCTGGGTGACGCAGAGCAAAAGCCCGAACCGCCCGCTGCTGGTGCGGTCGTCCCCGGTGAGCTGGACCAGCCGGGACACCCCCAGCGCCCGGGTAAAGATGGCGTTTTGGGCGAAAAGGGCCAGCAGCGCATAGCTGAAAAAGACCCCTACCGCCTCCATGACCTGATTCATCCTTCCCGCGCCTCCTTTTGATGGTCTGCAAGCTGATGGTTTGCGAGGATCTGGTTGCGGGCTTCCGCCACCAGGAAGTCCTTGTATTTCCGGACCATAGCCCGCCAGACGGCGCACAGCACCCCCAGCAGGATAAAGCCGCCCGCCGGCATGGAGGCCATGGGCAGGGGGGCAAAGTCCGCCAGGGCGGCGCCGAACACCGTCCCCGCGGCCAGCAGCTCCCGCACGCAGCCCACCAGCAGCAGCACCAGCGCATAGCCCACGGTGGTCCGCAGGCCCTTGGCAAAGGCTTTGGGCAGGGTTTCCTGCGCCCGGCCGAAGCGGTAGATCAGCAGAGGCTCCACCGTCAGAAGGGGCAGATAGATGCCCAGCGCCAGCAGGTCGGTGCCGAACCAATGCTCCAGAAGCGGGTAGGCCGCCAGGTAAACCACCGCCGCCGACAGGCAGTAAATCAGCCCCCGGGGCAGCAGCCGCCGCTCGGCTTCCTCGACGCCGCCGTGCTCGCTGAGGGGCAGGCGTCTGGTCAGCAGGCAGCTCAAAAGCCGGGAGGGGGTCAGCAGCAGGGCCGCAGCCGCCGCCAGAATCAGGGCGTTTTTGCCGCTGGTGGCCAGAATGACCAGGGGTGCAAGGCCCATGCCCTGCATCATCACCGGGTTATTCAGGAAGATCCGGTGCCGGTGGGTAAACTGGTCGGGTTTTGTCAGAATCTGTTCCGCTTTTCTCTGTTTCATGCGGCGTCACCCCCTTTTTCGCCCCTATGGAGCCAGGGGATCCAGTGGAATTGATCGTCCAGCGCGTAGAGCCGGGCCTCGGCCCGGTCCAGCCAGCCCGCAATGCTGTTGACCGCCAGGATTGCAAAGCAGGCTCCGGTGGTGTAGACCCCGAAGTATCGGAAGCTCATGCTCACCAGCCCCACCAGCGCCCCGTATGCAATCCGCCCGATCCGGCGGTGGGGGCAGGTGTAGGGTTCGTTGAGCAGGAACACCGCCGTGAAGAGCATCGCGCCGCTGAGCAGCTCATACTTCACCACGTTGAGCCGGGGCAGCACGTTCTCCCAGAAGGGGGTGTTCACGAGGTCCGCCTGCCGGGGGAAGAAAAAGGCCACCAGGGCGCAGGCCGCCACAAAGCTGAACGCCGCGCTGAGCCGGATGTCCTTCTGCCGCCACAAAAACAGCCCGCAGGCCAGGATGATGAGGCAGCAGCCCGTCCCCATGGGGGAGGCAAATTCCCCCAGCAGCAGAGAAAAGGGGTCGAGGTTGGGCAGGCCGCCGTTCCGCAGGGTGTCCGAGATGCCGCTGGTCACCGCCACAGAGGAGGCGTCCCAGAGGGGGATCTCGGTATAGGGCAGCGGATAGCGGAACATCTGTTCCGGCCAGGAGACCGCCGCCACCACATACCCCACCGCCGCCGGGTGGAAGGGGTAGCTGCCGTAGCCGCCGAAAGCCTCCTTGCCGATGAGGACGCCCGCCACCACGGCCACCGCCATCACATACCAGCTGACCGTCGCGGGCAGCAGCAGGGCGATGATGAGGGCGAAGCTCTCGCTGGAATAATCGCTGGGCTGGTAGACCCTCCGGCGGAGGAAGGCCACCAGACGGTCGCAGAAATTGCCGATCAGGAAGGCCCCCATGCAGAGGACCACGGGCCGCAGCCCATACAGATAGGCCGACATGCACAGTAGCGGCACCGCCATCCAGCAGGTGTGGCGGTAATAGGCGCCGGTGTCGTGCAGGGCCTGTTCTCTCTCTTTCATACTCATTTCCGGCATGGCGCACCCCTCCTCAAAGGGCCGCCAGGGCCCGGACGGCGGCGGCGGGGTCCGCCGCGCCAAAGATGGCGCTGCCCGCCACCAGAACGTCCGACCC
>JAHLFH010000183.1 GCA_018883885.1 Candidatus Faecalibacterium intestinavium
GCTGCCCCCGCCGCCGACCGGGCGGCGGGGGCGGTTTTTTCTGCGGCCCGGCGCAGACCGGCGCAAACCACAGTGTGAGGAAAATATGAATCAGACCCGATCCTTTTTCAAATACGTTTCCCAGAACATCCTCGGCCAGCTGGGGGTGTCCTGCTATATCCTTGCGGATACCTTTTTCATTGCCCAGGCGGCAGGGACGGACGGCATCACCATGCTGAACCTCTGCCTGCCGCTGTACAACCTGATCTTTGCCTTCGGCTCGATGCTGGGGCTGGGGGCGGCCACCCGCTTCGCCATCCTGAAAGCGCAGGGGGACCAGCGGACCCACCGCTATTTCTTCAACGCCCTGGCCTGGGCCTGCCTGCTGGGGCTGCCCTTCATGGCGGCGGGGCTGGCCTGCCCCGAGGTGCTGCTGCGCTGGATGGGGGGCGGCCCGGAGATTGTGGCGCTGGGGGTGGGCTACACCCGAATCTTCCTGCTGTTCGCCCCCTTTTTCATGATGAATTATATCGTCCAGGCCTTTGTCCGGAACGACGGCGACCCCTCTCTGGCCATGGCGGCCACCCTTTCGGGGAGCCTGTTCAACATTGTGTTCGACTATATCTTCATCTTCCCCATGGGGCTGGGCCTGCCCGGCGCGGCGCTGGCCACGGCGGCCTCCCCCATCGTCAGCGTTCTGATCTGCTCCCGCCACTTCTTCAAGAAGGAAAACGGCATCCGGCTGGAAGCCCGGCTGCCCTCGGCGCGGCTGCTGTTCCAGAGCTGCCAGCTGGGCGTCTCGGGGTTTGTGGGGGAGATGTCCTCGGGCGTCACCACCACCGTCTTTAACTTTCTGATGCTGGGCCTGGCGGGGAACATCGGCGTCGCGGCCTACGGCGTGGTGGCGAACTTCGCGCTGGTGGCCGTGGCCATCTTTAACGGCGCGGCCCAGGGCGCCCAGCCTCTGGTCAGCAGCTGCTATGGCCGCCGGGACCGCTCCGGCGCACGCCAGCTGCTCCGGCTCAGCCTCGGCACGGCGCTGGGGCTGGCCGTCGTCCTCTACGGGGTGGTCTTTTGCTTTGCCGGGCCGCTGACCGCCCTGTTCAACAGCGAGGGCTCGGCCCTGCTGGCCGAATACGCGGTGCGGGGGCTGCGAATCTACTTCGCGGGCTATCTTTTCGCGGGGATGAACATCGCGGCGGCGGGCTACCTCAGCGCGGTGGACCGCCCGGCGGCGGCCTTCGTCCTCTCCATCGTGCGGGGTCTGGCGGCCATCGTGGTCTGCTCGGTGACGCTGTCGGCCCTCTTTGGGATGGACGGCGTCTGGAGCGCCTTCGGGGTGTCCGAACTGGCGACCGCCCTTTTGACCTTCTATTTCCTCTGGCGGGAGCGGAAAACCGCCGCCTGAGCAAGAATATCTAAGATAAAAGCAGTTGGTCTATTATAAAAAAAGGGGCTGTTGCTTAACTTCCGTTTTGCAACAGCCCCTTTATTAATCTGCTTCAAGAGTTTCTGTGTCTTTGCCGTTGTCCGAAAGAACTGTAAAATCACCTTGGATAAACATTTTATATGCCCGGGCTGCAATGATTTTTGTTTCTGCAAAATCAAATCCACCACCAATTACGCCCCCAACAACAGGAACGGCTTTTCCGAGGTTGATTAGTCCTTTGGTTCCGAACTTCGTGATGAATCGAAATCCAACTTTCTGATTTATTTTTGTCAATACAGTCCCGGGAATTTTTTTGACCATAGAAGTTGTAAATTTCGTTCCGAACTGAATACCGACATTTTTAAGTAACTGATCAATAGAAATACCCGCAAGACAGGCATATACCAATGTCTGCACCTGATCACTATTGGTGTCATATCCGCCCATATGCGCTAAGCAGGCAATCATTCGCATCTGGACATACATTACGCTTCCGATATTCGCGGGAATTGCAACAGGAAGTGTAATGAGGCCGCCCAAACCTGTTACAAACCCTGAAGTCGTACATTTTGCGATTTGATATTTGATAAACTTCTTTGCGGCAGCATCAACACTGGTGCTTTTTTGCAGATAATCATTTGCCAGTACAGCAATAGGAGGACTGACTTTAGCGATTCCATGAATAGACTGTTCGTATAATCTATCTAGTAAGGCCATAATTTCTTCTGCGTTGACCGAGGTGTTCATTGACGATTCCTCCTTTATGTATTTCATAATAGACGTTGCATTTTTCGCGGATCATAGTGCTTACTCCATAATTGATTAAGCATATCGTTTTACCATTAAAAACCAGAATTTAAACACCTGCTTTTTGCCACATCTGATAGGGAGGGTGGGCGGGAATAAAAATATGTTGTATCTGCCCAAGCCCACACCTGGTGGGAATTTGACTCTCTCATTGCCCGGCGGCGGGTGAAATCCAAAGCAAAACCACTCCGGACTTCTGGGTTCTGGGTGGTTTTTTCAGATAAACAAAGTCTGTTCCCGCCGCGCTTCCTCGGGGGAGAGGTCGGTCATGGCCGTCCGGGCCGCCATGGCCCGCCACTGGGCGGGGGTCTGGCCGGTCTCCTTTTTGAAAACCCGGCACAGGTAATTCGCCCCCGAAAAGCCGCAGAGGCTGGCGATGACGTCCAGAGTGTACTCCCGGTGGAGCAGCAGCCGCATGGCCGCCTCGATCCGGACGGAGGTCAGATACCGCCCCGGGGAGACCCGGACCGCCGCCGTAAAGACCCGCACCAGATGGCTCTTGGAAACCCCCAGCCGCTCGCTCAGCTCCTCCACCCCGTACAGGCCCGCGTAGTTCTTCCGGATGTCCTCGATGGCCGCCGCCACCAGAGGCGGCAGGGCGGGGG
>JAHLFH010000184.1 GCA_018883885.1 Candidatus Faecalibacterium intestinavium
ATGAAGGTCACCGAGCACCGGATCAGCGACCTGGAAGCCGAGACCCAGGAGCTGGAACGGCTCCACACCCGGGCCTGACAAAGCCCCCAAAAGAAAGGAACAGAGAATGAACAACATCACCATCGGAACCATCGCCCGCACCGCCGCCCTGGCGCTGGCCCTCACCAACCAGCTGCTGAGCGCCGCGGGCAAGCCGATTCTGCCCATCGAGAACAGCCAGCTGGAGCAGCTGGTCACTTCCGGCCTGACGATTGCCGCATCCGTCGCCGCCTGGTGGAAGAACAACTCCTTCACCCCCAACGCCCGCAAGGCGGACACCTACCTTGAGCAGCTGAACAGCAGGGCGTAAGCCGCGTCAGCCGATACCCCCTGAATGAGAAATCCCCCGCCCTGCCGGTCGGACCGGTGAGGCGGGGGAATTTTTCGATTGGAACCTGCCGGCCTTTTGCGGCCCGTTCCGCCGGGGGCGCAGGGTCTGTCGCCGCTTTTATGGGGCCATTCCAAACAAAAACCGCCTGAGACCTGGCCTCAGACGGTTTTGATTGGAGCGGGTAATCGGAATCGAACCGACCTCCACAGCTTGGAAGGCTGTTATACTAGCCGATGTACTATACCCGCATTTGCGAGAAGTATTATACCACAACCCGCTCCAAATGTCCAGAAGAAATTTGACAGGTTTTGTCTCCTTCCTTTGTTCCGCCGCTTACCCGGCGTAGGCGCTGCCCGCCGTCCAGGGATTCCGGGCGGAATAAAGGGTGTGGCTGCGCAGATAGTTGACCCATGCACCATAGCCGTTCCCCGCCGAAAGGTGTACCCCGTCGGGCGCGGCGCAGACTTCCTTGAGGTTTCCCTCAGCGTCGGCCAGCGCCTCCCACAGATCGAGGTAGACGCACCCGCTGCGGTCGGCCAGCTGCGCCAGACGCTCGTTGACCGCCCGCAGGCGGTCGGCCGCAAGGCCCGGCTTTTCGGCTGCCGCCTCGGGCCGGACCGGCGGGATGGACTGGACATAAATTACGCACGCATCCCCCAGCGTCTGGCGCAGGGTGTCCAGCATGGCTTCGTAGTAGGCCAGGAACTTTTCCTCGGTCCCCGCGGTGGTCAGGGTGTTGGTGCCCAGCAGAATATAGAGCTTTTTGGGCTGCGCCTGCGCCAGGACGTCCAGCGCCACCTCCTGCCCCCGGGTGGGGTGGGTCACCGTGCTCCGGTTGGCGATGGTATCGGGCCCTGCGCCGATGTAGCCGCAGATCAGCGCACCGGACAGGTTGATGCCGTATTCTTCAAAGCCGACGGTCAGACTGTCCCCCAGAAAGGCGGCGTCCGCAAAATAGCTCAAATCCACCTGGCCGCAGGCGGGCTGGCGGATGACGGTGCTGTCCCGGGCAAGCAGGGTATAGCCCCCTGCGCTCTGCTGCGCCGGGCCAAACCCTTCTATCTCCGTTCCGCCGCTCTCCGCGGCGCCGCCCCCCTCCATGGGCAGGGGCGCAAGGATGGATTCCACCGCGCCGCTGGGCAGGTAAGCGGGCGGAGCGTCGGCGTCCGGGCTGCTCCCTTCCATCACCTTGGTGATGCCCAGCGAGACCGCCAGGATGGCCGCCGCCCAGACGATGCCCCCGATGACTCTATGCCCAGCGCCCGGCCGGCCCCGGCGGCGGGCGGCGTGATATTCCCGAGAAATGCCCATGGCGTTTCCCCCTGTTCCGTTTGTTTTTCGCCCCGAAGGGCGTATACGCCGATTTTATCATATTTTTCCCGGCCCTGCAACCGATTGGGGATTGCATACAAAGCGGGAAACAGGTACAATAAAAATAGTATATATTCTATTTCCCCCATTTTCGCGGCTTTCCGTCCGGGGGCGCGGCAGGGCGCGGCGCCCCGGGCCCGGCAAAGCCTGTTTTCTGGAACCAGAAGGAGGTTTTTCCATGGCGAAAAATGTGATTGTCGGTCAGAGCGGCGGCCCCACTGCGGTCATCAATTCCAGCCTTGCCGGCGTATACAAAACGGCCCGCAGCCTTGGGGCCGACACGGTCTACGGCATGAAATACGGCATCGAGGGCCTGCTCAAGGAGGAACTGGTGGACCTGAACACCCTGCTGGACGACCGGATGAGCATCGAGCTGCTCAAACGCACCCCTTCCAGCTATCTGGGCAGCTGCCGGTACAAACTGCCTGACCCCGACGCGGACAGCGAGCCTTTTGTCAAGCTGTTCACCCTGTTTGAGAAATATGAAATCTGCGCGGTGTTCTACATCGGCGGCAACGACTCCATGGACACCATCGCCAAGCTCAGCCGGTATGCCCAGCGGGTGGGCAGCAGCGTCCGGTGCATCGGCGTCCCCAAGACCATCGACAACGACCTCTGCCTCACCGACCACACCCCCGGCTATGGTTCCGCGGCCAAGTACATCGCCACCATCCTGAAAGAGGTCATCCGGGATTCCTCGGTCTACAACCTGCGGAGCGTGACGGTGGCCGAGATCATGGGCCGCCATGCCGGCTGGCTGGCGGGCGCGGCCTGCCTGGCCGGGGGCGAGGACTGCGAAGGCCCCGACCTGATTCTCCTGCCGGAAGTCCCCTTTGACGAGCAGAAGTTCCTGGCGCGGGTGGACGAGCTGCAGCAGAGCAAGCCCAACGTCATTATTGCCGCCAGCGAGGGGGTCAAAACTGCGGAAGGGGTCTACCTCTGCGATCTGGTTTCGACGGCAGGCCAGCTGGACGCCTTTGGCCACAAGGCGGTCCTGAGCGGCACCAGCCGCTATCTCTCCGAGCTGATTCACAAGCGGCTGAACTGCAAAAGCCGGGCCATCGAGTTTTCCACCCTCCAGCGCTGCGCCAGCCATCTGGCCAGCCGGACCGACGTCACCGAGGCCTATGCCGCAGGCGGCGCAGCGGCGGCCGCCGCTTTTGCCGGGGAGACGGGCCGGATGATCGCCCTCAAGCGGATCGGCAACGCCCCCTATCAGTGCATCACCGAGTCGGTGGACGTGCAGCAGGTGGCAAACCTTGAGAAAAAGGTCCCGCCGGACTGGATTGCCCCCGACGGGATGCAGGTGACCCCCGCCTTTGAAGAATACGCCCGCCCCCTGATTCTGGACGAGCTGACCCCCATCTACGTCAACGGCACCCCCCGCCACGTCCGGCTGTAATTTGGGGATGTCTGTCCCCTGCCCTTTCCGGGCGGGGGATTTTTTGTTTGTGCGGAACTGGAAAACCCCCGGCGGAGCCTGCGCCTTGCAGCACTCCGCCGGGGGTTGCGTTTTGGATTCAGAGCAATCCCAGAAAAAACCGACAATTTACAGTGCCTGTCCAAGTGACATCAATTCCGACAGTTTATGTTTTGGAAAAGCTCGTGTTTTTTCATCTGAATGCCCACCCACCCGCCCTTTTTCGGAAGCTGGGGCTCCGCCCCAGACCCCATTCTGGATGTATGGCAGGGTTCATGCTATTTCATAGGACCGCTCTAGTTTTTTTAATGGAAACCCGCTCAGACCGTCATAGGCTCGTGGCGCAGGCTGGGTGCGCCGCCCGCGATCTGCTCCGCCGTCAGGGGGGCCGCCTCGGCGGGGCGAGTCAGCCGCTCCTTTGCAACGGCCAGCATCAGCTTGATCCGGTTCTCCTGGTTGACCTTGGTGGCGCTGGGGTCGTAGTCGATGGGGGTGATGTTGGCCGACGGGTACATGGCCCGAATCTTGTTGATCATCCCCTTGCCCACGATGTGGTTGGGCAGGCAGCCGAAAGGCTGGGCGCAGACGATGTTCCCGTAGCCGCCCTGCACCAGCTCGATCATCTCCGCCGTCAGGAGCCAGCCCTCGCCCATCTTGGCCCCCAGAGAGATGACCCCCGCAGGCTTCTCGATCAGCTCCTTGAAGGGGCCGGGGGCGTAGAAGCCCGCCTCCGCAATGGCCTTGAGCATCGAGCGCTCGATGCCGTCCAGATAATCCAGCAGCCGGTCGGTGACCACCTTGGTGGTCAGCTTGCCGCCGTAGAGGACATGGTCCTCGCCCATGTTGAAGATGCAGTACTGGCAGAAGCCCATCAGGCCGGGGAAGTTGACCTCGCAGTCCTGGCTTTCCAGAAACTTCTGCAAATCGTTGTTGCCAAGGGGGCTGTATTTGACGTAGATCTCCCCCACGACGCCCACCCGGACCTTGGGCGTCCGGGTGACCGGAATCGTGGCGAACTCTTTGGCGATCAGGGGGAAGGTGTGCTTGAGCTCCCGGGCGGTATAGCCCTTGTCTGCCAGAATCACCCGGCCCAGACGCTCCACCCAGCGGTCCACCATCCGGTCGGCGGCGCCCGCCTCATTCTCATAGGGGGCGATCTGGTTGCGCAGGGCCGCCAGCATATCGCCGTAGAAGATGCAGGCCACCGCCCGGCGGGCCAGAGGCAATGTCATCTGGAAGCCGCTGTCCTTTTCCAGGCCCGAGAAGTTCAGGCTGGCCACCGGAATCTGGGGGTAGCCCGCCTTGACCAGGGCCTTCCGCAGCAGGTGGATGTAGTTGGACGCGCGGCAGCCGCCGCCGGTCTGGGTGATGAGCAGGGCCGTGCGGTCCAGGTCATACTTGCCGCTGTTCAGCGCGTCCAGAAACTGGCCGATGACCAGCAGCGCCGGATAGCAGGTGTCGTTGTGAACGTATTTCAGCCCCAGCTGGGCCACGGCGCTGCCGCAGTTGCCCAGAATCTCGCACTTGTAGCCGTCGAATTCCAGCGCGTATTTCAGCAGCCGGAACTGGGTCACCGCCATGTTGGGGATGAGGATGGTGTGGGTGCGCTTCATTTCAGGGGTGAATTTGGGGTATTGGTATTCCACGGTTTGCCTCCTCTGTATCTCAGACGTTTGGGGCCTTGGGGGCGGCGGCGCGGGCCAGCTCGTCCTTCTCGTCCAGCGCCGCAAAGAGGCTGCGCAGACGGATGTTCACCGCGCCCAGGTTGGTGATCTCGTCGATCTTGAGCTGGGTGTAGAGCTTGCCGCCCTCCTGCAGGATCTCCCGGGTCTCGTCGGTGGTGATGGCGTCCACGCCGCAGCCGAAGGACACCAGCTGCACCAGATCCATATCGGGCTGGGCGGTGCAGTACCGGGCCGCCGCATACAGACGGCTGTGATAGGTCCACTGGTTCAGCACGCTGGTGGGGAATTTTTCCACCCGGTCGGAGATGCTGTCCTCGGTGACGACGGCCGCCCCGTGGCGGGTGATGAGCCGGTCGATGCCGTGGTTGACCTCGGGGTCCACATGGTAGGGGCGGCCCGCCAGCACGATGATCCGTTTGCCCTGACGGCGGGCCTCCTCGATGATCTCCGCCCCTTTGGCCCGAATCCGGGCCATATGGCGGGCGTGCTCGGCATAGGCCGCGTCGGCTGCCGCCTGGACTTCCTTCTGGCTGATGCCGCCGAAGTATTTGGGCAGGACCTCTTTGGCCATCTTATGCACGAAATCTTTGGGGCGATGCACGCCCACATAATCGCAGATGAACTTCTTCCCGGCCAGCTCGGGGCAGTTGCCCGCCAGCACTTCGGGGTAATAGGCCACCACGGGGCAGTTGTAGTGGTTGTCGCCCAGGCCCTCGTCGAAGTTGTAGGTCAGGCAGGGGTAGAAGATCGCGTCCAGCTGCATCTCGCTCAGGGCCTTGATGTGGCCGTGGCTGAGCTTGGCCGGGAAACAGGCGGTGTCGCTGGGGATGGTGGCCTGCCCCGCCAGATACAGCCCCCGGCTGGACACCGGGCTGACGTGGACCGCAAAGCCCAGTTTCGTCCAGAAGGCGTGCCAGAAGGGCAGCATCTCGTAGAAATTCAGGCAGAGCGGGATGCCGATGGACCCCCGCCTGCCCGGCGCCGGCTTGTAGCCGGCCAGTAGCTGCTGCTTGTAGGCGTAAAGGTTGAGGGTGTTGTCCTCCCCTTTGCCGGTAACGGGCTTGTCGCACCGGTTGCCCGAAATGTACTTGCGGCCGTCGGCGAAGGTGCTGACGGTCAGCTGGCAGTGGTTGCCGCAGGCGCCGCACTTGACGCTGACCACCTTCTGCTCGAAGTCCTTGAGCTCCTGCTCCGACATGACGGTGGAGGGCCTGCCCGCCTTGCGGCTCTGGCGCTGGCCGTAGAGGGCCGCGCCGTATGCGCCCATCAGGCCCGCGATGTCGGGCCGGATGACCTCCACCCCCATCTCCTTTTCAAAGGCGCGGAGGACGGCCTCGTTGTAGAAGGTGCCGCCCTGCACCACGATTCTCCGGCCCAGTTCCTCGGGGCTGGAGGCGCGGATGACCTTATACAGCGCGTTTTTGACCACGCTGATGGACAGCCCCGCGCTGATGTTCTCGATGCTGGCGCCGTCCTTCTGGGCCTGTTTGACCGAGCTGTTCATAAACACGGTACACCGGCTGCCCAGGTCCACCGGGCGGTCCGCAAACAGGCCGAGGGCGGCGAATTCCTTCACGTCATAGCCCAGCGCCTGGGCGAAGGTCTGCAAAAAGCTGCCGCAGCCCGAAGAACAGGCCTCGTTCAGGAAGATGTTGCTGATGGCGCCGTCCTCGATCTTGAAGCACTTCATATCCTGGCCGCCGATGTCGATGATGAAATCCACATCGGGCATGAAGTATTTGGCGGCGGTGAAATGGGCCACCGTCTCCACCAGGCCGTAGTCGCAGCGGAAGGCGTTCTTGACCAGGTCCTCGCCGTAGCCGGTGGTGGTGACGCTGGCGATCTGGACGCCGGGGTGGTCGGCGTAGATTTTCAGAAGCTGCTCCCGGATCAGGGGCAGCGGGTTGCCGAGGTTGGGCTGGTAGTTGGTGTAGAGGATGTGGCTCTGCTCGTCGATGGCCACCAGCTTGACGGTGGTGGACCCGGAGTCGATGCCGATGTGGACCGGCCCGCACTGGGCGCTGAAGGGCACGCAGGGCACGCTGTGGGACAGATGCCGGGCGTGGAACGCCTCATATTCCTCCTTGTTGGCAAAGAGGGGCGGCTGGCTGGCATAGGTGGCGGTTGCGGCGTAACGGTCCAGCGCGGCGGCCACTTCCGAGAGGCTGAACTCCTTGTCGGCATAGAGGGCCGCGCCCAGCGCCACATAGAGCAGGCTGTCAGGCTCTGCTCCGGCGGCCTCCTCCCCTTCGGCCTCCTCCGTCTTCCGCCGCGGGTAGCCCCGCTTGTCCTCCGGCAGGAAGTTGGGGCACGCCGGATTGATGCAGAAG
>JAHLFH010000185.1 GCA_018883885.1 Candidatus Faecalibacterium intestinavium
GCGCTGCTCTGGCCGACGGCCGCCGCCATGGCCGGGGTGATCTCCCCCAAAAGGGAATCAGCGATGACGATGCCCAGCGGCCCGACGATGATATCCGCACTGCGGCTGTTGACAATCACCGCATTTTCCCCGGTGGCCCCCCGGGCCGCGCCCGCCTTGAGCATGGCCGAGGTTGCCAGGCTGTTGGTCCCCACGGCCACCAGCTCCGCATTCGGGCAGGAGGCCGCCAGCGCGGCCACCAGCTGACGGCCCAGCCCGCCGCCCTGGCCGTCAATTACCACAATCCGCGTTTTCATCAGAAGTCGATTTCTTCCAGCCGGAGCAGGGCCAGGATATAGATTTTGAGGGCCTCCAGCAGCTTGTCGACGGGGGCCGCCTCGTTGGCGCCATGCATCGGGCCGCCGAACGCGGGCAGGGGCAGATCGGCGTGTTCCGGCCCGAAGCTGACCGCATAGGGGAAGTGGCGGGCATAGGTGCCGCCGCCCATGGTGAAGGGCCTGGCGTTCTCGCCGGTCACTTCGTTGTAGGTGTCGATGCAGGCCCGGATGGCCGGGGTGTCCGCTTCAATATAGAAGGGGTCCGCCGAGTCCACATTCTCCAGGGCCGCGCCCTCGCCGATGGCCTTGCGGATGCCCTCCGCGATGACCTCGCCGTTGGTGGAGGTGGGATACCGGCTGTCCATGGTCTGGGCCATTCGGCCCTCCTTCATGGAGATGGTGCCGCCGATGATGGTCAGCGGGCCGAAGGGGCCGTCGGCGCTGGCAATCCCCAGCCCCTCGCCTGCGGTGGAGCTGTGCAGCTTGTGCAGGACTTCCAGATATGCCCGCTCGGCCTCGTTGCCAAGGCCGTTGTTCAGCAGGTAATCGGCCACCAGTCCGATGGCGTTGACGGTGCCCTCGGGCATGGCCGCGTGGCCCGACTTGCCCCAGCCGCGCACCCGGACCCCCTCGCCTTCCGGCTCAAGGGTGATGCCGGGGGCGTTGCTCAGGCTGGTGATATCGGTCATGACCAGAGCGCTGGCCCGGTCGGGCACCGCGTTCACCGCGACGCCGCCCTCAAAATCCCGGATGACGCCGTTGCAGACCGGGCTGACCAGCGTGCCGTGGAAGTGGCCTTTTTCGCCGTTGCAGACCGGGAACTCGGCGTCGGGGGTAAAGCAGAACACCGGGGCCTTGTAGTTCTTGAGGTAGTACTCCACGTCCTTCATGCCGGTCTCCTCGTTGTCGCCCACCAGAGCGCGGATCGGGTAGCGAAGGGAGACCCCCTCCTCCTTGAGGAATTTGAGGGCGTAGAGGGTGGCAACCATGGGGCCCTTGTCGTCCGACACGCCCCGGCCCAGCAGCCAGCCGTCCTTTTCCCGCATGGTAAAGGGGTCGGCGTCCCAGCCGTTGCCCGCGGGCACCACGTCCACATGGCAGATGGTGGCCAGATATTTGTCCGGGTCTGCGCCGGGCAGCTCGGCATAGCCGATGTAGTTTTCACAGTTGCGGGTGGCAAGGCCCATCCCGGCCGCCAGCTCCAGCGTTTTATCCAGCGCAGCCCGGGCCCCGGGGCCGAAGGGCGCTCCCTCCGCCGGGGCCGTCTCCACGCTGTTGATCGCCACCAGAGCGGCGATGTCCTTCAAGATCTGTTCCCGATTGGCCGCAATAAACGCGTCAATCTTCTGATTGAGTGTATGATCCATTCATCCTCATCCTTTCCGATCACGTCCCGCCGACGGGCCGCACCGGCCTGCGAACAGGGTCGAGTCCAATTTTAGCATATTTTCTCCGACTTTTCCATCTGCAATTTGACGGCAAAGCCCGGCGGGGCCGGGCCGCGGCCCCGTCTTTCTGCACCATTTCGGGAAGGCCGCGCCCGCCAAAGAAAAAGGCCGCCCTGCGGCAGCCTTCTTCCGGTACGTTTATCCCACGGCAAAAAAGCCGCTCAGCGCCCCCAGCAGGCCCGCGCTGGCCAGCCCGATGATGACCCCGGCCAGCAGCACGCCGCCCATGCAGGCGATCAGGACGTCCTTGAATTTCATGTCCAGGATGGAGCCGGCCAGGGTGCCGGTCCATGCGCCGGTGCCCGGCAGGGGAACCCCCACAAAGAGCAGCAGCGCAATCACCAGACCCCGCCCGGCCTTCGCCTCCAGGGCCCGGCCCGCCTTTTCGCCCTTGACAATGAAGAACTTGCAGATGCCGCCGATGAGGGGCTTGTTGTAGCCCCAGATCAGGAATTTGCGGGCGAACAGATAGATGAAGGGCACCGGAAGCATATTCCCCAGCACACAGACCAGATAGGTGGGGACCGCCTCCAGCCCGAGGCCGAGGCCCACCGGGATGGCCCCCCGCAGCTCGATCACCGGGACCATCGAGATGAAAAAGACGAACAGATACCGTTGCAGCATGGGCGCTCCTTCCCTGTTTTCAGCCGTCTGCCCGGGGGGCAGGTTTGAGTTTCTTCCACTCCACCGCGAAGAAGATGATGGTGCAGGTGGAGGCCGAGATCAGGTCGCTGACCGGCTCGGCGACATACAGGCCCAAAAGCTGGCTGCCGCCCAGCAGGCCAAAGACCCCGGGCAGGATGAGGGCCAGCGGCAGAAGCAGGATGACCTTCCGCAGCAGGGCGATGAACATGCTGATCTTTGCCTCCCCCAGCCCGAGGAAGGTCTGCTGGCAGGCGCTCTGGGCGCCCATGAAGGCAAAGCCCAGCAGATAGATCCGCAGCGGCGCGATGCCCAGCTGAATCAGCCCCGCATCGCTGGAGAAAAGCCCCAAAAACAGGTGCGGGAACAGCTCCACCGCGCCGACCACCGCCACAGCCACCCCCAGCGAGAGCTTGAGGGTGGTCATGAAGGTGGAGCGCACCCGGTCAAACTTCCGTGCGCCGAAGTTGTAGCTGATGATGGGCTGCACCCCCTGGCAGAAGCCCTGGATGGGCAGCTGGGCGATCTGGGCCACCGAGAACAGGATGCTCATGATGGCCACGGCGTCGTCCCCGCCGTACTTTGCCGCCCCGGTGTTAAACACCAGCTGCACCAGGCACTCGGTGGCGTTCATGATGAAGGGGGAAACGCCCAGCGAGAGGATCAGCGCCATGATGCGCCCCTCGGGCAGGAAGTTGTGTTTCCGAATCCGCAGCACGCTCCGCTTGCCCAGAAAGAACCAGAGCACCCAGACCGCGCTGACCGCCTGGCTCAGGATGGTGGCGAGGGCCGCGCCCCGGACCCCCATATTCAGCCCGAAAATAAAGACCGGGTCCAGCGCGATGTTGCAGATCGCGCCGATGCAGGTGGTGGCCATGCTGGTTTTGGCAAAGCCCTGATTGGTGATGAAGGGCGTCATGCCCATGGTGAACTGGACAAAGAGGGTGCCCATCAGATAGATTCTCAGGTAGGACATGGCATAGGGCAGGGTGTTTTCGCTGGCGCCGAACAGCATCAGAATCGACTCGCCAAAGACCGTGAAGCCCACCGACAGCACCACCGACAGGACAACGAGCAGGGTGATGCAGTTGCCCAGGACCTTTTCGGCGGTCTTGTAGTCCCCCCGGCCCATGGCCACCGAGGCCCGGGGCGCGCCGCCCATGCCCACCAGATTGGAAAAGGCGGTAATCAGCACGATAATGGGGTAGGTCACCCCGAGGCCCGCCAGCGCCAGACTGCCCGACCCCGGAATGTGGCCGACGTAGACCCGGTCCACAATGTTATACAAAAGGTTGACCAGCTGGGCCAGCGCCGTGGGCAGGGCCAGACTGAAAATCAAAGGCAGCAGGGGCGCAGTGCCCAGCCGCTGATCCGCCGTACCGACCGGCTTTTTGGCCGACGGCGTTTCATTTTGTTCCATTCTTCCGTTCCTCCTTGGTTTTTCTTCCCGCAGGCCCGGCAGGCTCTGCGGCTCGCTTACAAATCAATGACCAGCTCCACCGGGCAGTGGTCCGAACCAAAAATCTCGTTGTGGATCTCGGCGGCCGTGATCCGGTCCGCGATCCGCTCCGACACCAGAAAATAGTCGATCCGCCACCCCGCGTTTTTCTCCCGGGCCCGGAAGCGGTAGCTCCACCAGCTGTATTTTACCTCCTCCGGATGGAGCCGCCGGAAGCTGTCTGCAAACCCTGCGGCCTGAAGCCGGGTCATCCGGTCCCGCTCCTCGTCGGTAAAGCCCGCGCTCCGGCGGTTGGTCTTGGGGTTTTTGATGTCGATCTCCTGATGGGCGACGTTCAGGTCGCCGCAGAGGATGACCGGCTTTTTTGCGTCCAGCTCCTGAAGATACGCCAGGAAAGCGTCCTCCCACTCCATCCGGTAGTCCAGCCGCTTGAGGCCGTCCTGACTGTTGGGGGTGTAGCAGTTGACCAGATAAAAGCCGGGGTATTCCAGGGTAATGACCCGGCCTTCGTGGTCGTGTTCCTCCCGGCCGATGCCGCAGCGCACCGCCAGCGGCTCGGCGCGGCAGAAGCAGGCCGTGCCGGAATAGCCCTTCTTTTCGGCAGAGTTGGCGTACTCAAAATACCCTTCCGGGTGGAAATCCGCCTGGCCGGGCTGCATCTTGGTTTCCTGAAGGCAGAAGATGTCCGCGTCCAGCGCCGCAAAGCTGGCGGCAAAATCATGGGTCAGGCAGGCCCGCAGGCCGTTGACGTTCCAGCTGATGAGTTTCATTTCGGGGGTCCTCCTTGGTCCTGTAATAGTGTATAGCAGAAGGGGCGGGGGGTTATGCGTGGTATTTGGTCATCCAGACGCCGCTTTTGAACCGCCCCACAAAGCACACGCTGCGGCAGACCCAGTCCACCACCATGGCAATCCAGACGCCGATGGCGCCGTAGCCCATCCGGACGCCCAGCAGATAGCTGAAGCCCAGACGCCAGACCGCCATGCTCAGCACCGACACCACCATGGTGAACCGGACGTCGTTGGCCGCCCGGAGGGCGTTGGGCAGGACAAAGGCCACCGGCCAGAGCAAAAGCCCGCAGCCGCAGTGAATCCGTACCAGCAGAATGGCCAGCTCCATCGTCTCGCCCGAGAGGGCATAGATGCCCACCAGCGGCCCGACAAAGAGCAGAATCGCCCCGTTGAAAACGCCCATGGCAAGATAGCTCCACCAGAGCAGCTTGCGGGCGTAGGCCGCCGCCTGTTCGTTGTCGCAGGCGCCGATGCACCGGCCCACCACTGTAATCATGGCGAGGCTGATGGCCTGCCCGGGGATGCAGCCCATGCCGTCCAGATTGTTGGCCACCGCGTTGGCGGCAATCTGGACCGTTCCGAACAGGGAAATCATGCTGACCACCAGAATCCGGCCCGCCTGAAACAGACTGTTTTCAAAGGCGGAGGGGATGCCGATGCCCAGAATCCGGCGGGCAAGGCCGCCGTCCACCCGGAGCGTCAGCCGGGCACGGACGGTGTTCTCCTTTTTCCGGCAGGCGTTCAGGATCAAAATCGCCGCGACGGCCCGGGAGATCACGCTGGGCCAGGCCACGCCCTCGACGTACATTTTCAGGCCGAAGATGCAGACCGCGTTGCCCGCAATGTTGATGGCGTTCATCAGAACGCTGATCCGCATCGAGATCTTGGAGTTGCCCATGCTGCGGAAAATGGCCGCCCCGGCGTTGTAGAGGGCCAGGAACGGGTAGCTCACCGCCGTGATTTGCAGATAGGTCACGCCCGCCGAGAGGACGTCCTCCTCGATGGCGCCGTAGAACAGCCGCAGCATGGGCCGGGCCGCCGCCAGACAGAACCCGCCCAGCCCCAGCCCCAGCAGCATGCTCAGCAAAATCAGCTGCCCCGCGCTGGAGTTGGCCTTCCTGCCGTTCTGCGCCCCCAGATACTGGCTGACCACCACCGCGCCGCCGGTGGCCAGGGCCGCCAGCAGGTTGATGACCAGGTTGTTGATCATATCCACCAGACTGACGCCCGAGATCGCCGCTTCCCCGCAGCCGGAAACCATCATGGTGTCCGCCATGCCGACGGTGGTGGCCAGCAGCTGCTCCACCAAAAGCGGCCAGATCAGCCGCAAAAGCTCCGGCTGGCTGAAGATTGGCCGCCGCTTCTGCGCCAGAGTTCCGGCGCCTGCTTCCTGATTCATTCTTTCCTCTTCCTCTTTTCTCTCTCCGCCCCAGAGACCGCGGGCGAAAATTCAATAGGTTTTATTGTAACATGCCGTCGGGGCGTTGTAAAGGAATCTCCCCGGCGATTTTCGCAAAGTGAGCCGCTGTCCCGGGGATTTTGGTCCGGGATTTGTGCTTTTCTACAAAAATACGATTTTGCGCCCTTTTGGCCCGTCTTTTTTCAAAAAAGGGCTTGCATTCCAGCCGGAAACGTGGTATGTTGTATCCAACAAGACTTGTTGGATACAACATACCGATCTTGTTCCGGCGTCCCCTCCTTCACCCCTTTGGCCGCCTGCGCGTTCACCCCTGCGCAGAGCGGGTTCCTTTGCCGCAGCCTGGCTGCTTTCGGCCGCGGCCGGGACGCCGTCTTTCTTTTGCCATTCTCTTCATTTACCTTCTTATCATTTACCCTGCCCAGCCCTTCGGGGCAAGCAAAGCGGCGGCCCATCCTGCACAGGGCCGCCGCTTTGTTTTTTGTATTATTTTCGGATTTTATTTCGTTTTGGAAAGTTCTTTAAAGGCCTGCCGGACCTCGCCCGAGAAATACAACGTTCCCAGAGCGCAGACCGGGCCTTCCCCGGCCCATTCCACCGCCTGCCGGACGCCTTCCGGGATGCCGTCCGCCGGCTGCGCCCGGCCTCCCAGCTGTCTCTTATACACATCTGACGCTGCCGACGATAGCATGA
>JAHLFH010000186.1 GCA_018883885.1 Candidatus Faecalibacterium intestinavium
TCGTCGGCAGCGTCAGATGTGTATAAGAGACAGGGATGGAGAGGTTTTTCCCCCGCACCCAGACCAGCGCCAGGATGATGAAGCTGGCCACCGGGGTGGCTTTCACCAGCTGGATGACCGGGGCCAGCAGCAGCTCCACCCACCGCAGCCGGTAGGCCGCCGCGGCCAGCGGGACGCTGCACGCCGCCCCGAGGAAAAAGCCCAGCAGGACCCGCCCGCTGCTGAAGCCCACCCGGCTCCAGAACGCCCCGGTGGGCAGAAGCCGGACCAGCGTTTCCAGCGCCCGCACCGGCGAGACCAGAAACACCTCCTGCCCCACGGCCATCGCCGCGGCCTGCCACACCGCCAGCCAGAACAGCAGCGCCCCGGCCCGGGCCGCCCAGCTGCGTTTCATCCGCATCCCCTCCCTTCTTTGATGGGTTTCAGTATACCGCATCGGACGCGGCGGTGTAAAGGGCGCGGGGCGCGGTTTTGTCAGAGCCAATAAAAGGCCCCCGGACGCCGGGTATTTGGGGCCGTTTTAGCCCCCTGCGCCGCCGCCCCGCCCCGGCGGGAACCATCATCCCGCTGACGGGTAAAAACCGCCCGCCCCGGCCCCGGTTACTTGTGGGGGATTCACCCGCGTTTTTGGCTCCGGGGAAAGGGGACGAGTGAAACGCGAATCATGAAAAAGTAAAAAATCCCGAATGCGGCGGCATTCGGAATTTTTGGTGCCGGTGGTGGGGGTCGAACCCACACGTGTGATTAGCACAAGGGATTTTGAGTCCCCCTCGTCTGCCATTCCGACACACCGGCTCAGATCATACAGAATAGATTGCGAAATTCATTATAGCGTATTCCCCCGCCAAAATCAAGCGGCAATCCGCCCCGGGGAGAAATTTCGTTCCGCCGCGCCCCCCCTCGGCCCGCCTTCCATTACCCGGTTCTTTTGCCCCGGCATTGTCCGGCCAAAGAAGCTTTTGAGGGGCGGGTTTTTCTCGCGGACGGCCCCGCCGCCGGCCCGAGGCCAAGTTTATGGGTTTGTTTCCCGGATTTTCGGCAGAAACTTTTCAAAAAAGAACTTTACAAATGATGAATAAAAAATTATTATATAAGGGGAGTATTTTTTTCGATCCGATCAAAACCGCCCTGTGCGGGCGCTGCTCCCGCGCATTCGTTATCTTATCAAAGGAAGGTAGATGGATATGTCCGAGAAATTGACCGCTGCGGCTGTGGAAGCGTCCGCCTCCGAACCGCCCGCACCCGAGCAGAAACCTGCCGCCAAAAAGGCTGCCAAGCCCTCTGCCCGCCGTGGCCGCCCGCCCCTGTCCCCTGAAATCTATGTGGAGACCGCGTCCCGTCAGTACAACGTCACCGACATTGTAGAGCGGGTCAAGGCCGACTACCGCTCCACCCACAAGGTGGGCGTCCAGTCCTGCAAGGTATATATCAAGCCGGAGGAAGGCGTCGCCTACTATGTGGTCAACAAGGTCACCGGCAAGCTCGATCTGTAAGCGCTCTCCCTCCTGCCGCAAAAACAGCCCCCCGATGCGCAAACCGCACCGGGGGGCTTTCTCTATGCTATGCTGTGGTTCCGCCGCCCCCGCCGGGGGCGTTTGGATTAGTAGTTCTTGACCTTGAGCTGGAAATAGCTCTGGGGGTGTGCGCAGACGGGGCACTCCATCGGGGCCGACTTTGCCACGACGGTGTAGCCGCAGTTGGAGCACTGCCAGACCTGCTGTTCCTCCCGGGCAAAGACCTTGCTGTTGGCCAGATTTTCGGCCAGGGCGCGGTACCGCTCCTCATGGTCCTTCTCGATGGCGGCCACCTTGGTGAACAGCTCGGCGATCTCGTCGAAGCCCTCGGCTTTGGCTTCTTCGGCCATCCGGGGGTACATCTCGGTCCACTCGCCGTGCTCGCCGCCCGCGGCCAGCTCCAGGCAGCCCGCCGTGTCGGGAATCGCGCCGCCGCACAGCAGCTTGAACCAGATTTTCGCGTGCTCCTTCTCGTTGGCGGCGGTCTCCTCAAAGATCTGGCTCATCTGGACGTAGCCTTCCTTTTTCGCCTTGCTGGCAAAATAGGTGTACTTGTTCCGCGCCATGCTCTCGCCGGCAAACGCCTCCATCAGGTTTTTCTCAGTCTGGGTGCCTTTCAGTTCCTTCATTCCCTGTACTCTCCTTTCAGAATCTTGCAGCCCGGCGGGACGGCGGCCCGCGCCGCCGCCCACAGCGGGCGTTTCCTGCCCTTATGATACAGGATGAAAAAGGGTTTTTCAAGGGAATTTCGGGGGTTATCCGGCTTTTTTGAGAATCTTTCTCATTCATTTCACCTTTCGGCTCTCAGGCGTTCTGCTTCATGGCCGCCGCCGCGATGCCCAGGGCGCTCCAGGCCGCCTGATACATCAGGACCACCGCCAGGGACAGGGTGCCGATGCTGCCCGCGTAGACCAGCAGAAGCCCGACGACCACCGAGAACCAGACCGACGCCTTCTGGATGGCGGTGCCGAACAGTTCGCCGGTCTGCGCCCGCTCTGCGGCCCGCAGCCCGCCCACCAGGCTCACCAGCCCTTTCAGGTGGATCATGCAGCAGTCGGCGTCGGCGGTATAGGTCAGCCAGGGCGCCAGAGCGGCGTCCTGCTCCCCGCGCAGGACGGTGACCATCCCCTGGGGCAGGTGGTAGGCCGCCTCGATCTTGTCCGCCGTCAGGGACGGGTCCTGGCAGCTGACCATCAGCCGGATGTTCTCCCGCTGGAGGGTGTTCAGGCAGCGGGCGGCGTTCTTGCCGCCCACATAGCGGATGACAAACATGGCGTACAGGCTGCCCGAAACCGCCAGATAGAGCAGCTGGTATTCGCCGAATTGGGTGTGGCGGTCCTCATAGTCCTTTTCGGGCAGGGTCACCCCCTCCTGCTCCATCAGCGCCCGGGTTCCGATGAGGATGGGGTTGTTGTCGCACCAGCCCGCAAAGCCCAGCCCGGGCCGCCGCTCCAGATCCTTCACCGGCAGCAGGATGTCCGTCCGGTTTTCGATGATCTCCCGGAACAGCCCCCGCAGGGTGTCGCAGCCCTGATTGAAGGTGCTTGCCGCGTAGAGGATGGCCTTGTCAATCCGTCCCCCCTTAAAGATGCGGATGTCCTTGAGCTGGGCGCTCTCCGGGGTGAACAGCTCGCTGGCGTTCAGATGGATGGTGTCGATTCCGCCCAGTTCTTCCACGGCGTCCCAGCCGGGGATCACGGCCCCCACAGCCCCCGCGGTCCGCTCCATCCGGAGGCTGGCCAGCCCGGCGAGCAGGGTGGCCGTGAGGGGCGCGCCCAGGCAGAGGATGGCGG
>JAHLFH010000025.1 GCA_018883885.1 Candidatus Faecalibacterium intestinavium
CCGCCAGACTGCCCAAAATTTTATGCATAAGATTCTCCTTGTTTCATATCCTGTTACTGTCCCCGCCCCCAAACCAGGAGCCTTCCGGCAGGCGGCGGTCTGTTTTAGTATAGCATAAATTGCGGTGGGACGCGAGGGGCCTGGCTGGTAAAATTTACCGCCCTGTTTTTCCTCAATTCGCATCTTGACGAGCGGTGAAAAAAACGCTACACTATACTCGTAACTACGGGCTGCCCGGCGGGCAGATTCCCCACAAGGACAGGAGAAATGTTTTATGGCAGAGGAAAACAAGAACATCGCTCCCGAGGAGGAGTATCAGCCCGATCTGATGACGCTGGAGGACGAGGACGGCAACGAGATTACCTTTGAGGTGATCGACGCGCTGGACCACAAAGGCGTCCATTATCTCGCCGTGGTCGAGTATGTGGAGGACGAGTCCCAGCTCGACGAGGACGCCCAGCTGGTCATTCTCAGCGTCGGCGAAGACGAGAACGGCGAATATCTTGACGTCGTGGAAGACGACGAAACCCTGATCGAAGTCAGCAAGCTGTTTGAACAGCGGCTGAGCGAAAACTTCGATATCGAGTAAAATCCCCAAGGCAGAATCCTGCCCGGCTCGACTTGTTGCGGTTTTATATGATCCTACTAATCAATCATTGGGAGTCCGGCGTCCGCCGGCCGATTGCAGACCTCCCCGCTGGAGCTCGAATCCAGAGGTTCGATGAGGAAGCATGAAACCGGAGGCAGGGCACCCACCTGTCCGTAAGGGTAGGTTTGATTAACCGCAGACGACCGGGCGGGGTTTTTCTTTTTATGGATTTGTCAAGTTTGCACCTTTTGTGCCGGAACCCGTCGAAGGCTCCATGGGAGTTTTGGGCGGTTTTTTTATAAGCTGTTGGCCTGCGGCGTTTCCCCGCTTTCGGGGCCCGGGCCGGAAAGGAAGTGCAAGGCCATGCGGTCCGAACATCTGATCGGTACATCCATCCCCCGCTTCACCTACGACACCCCCGCAGCGCCGGGCAACGATTTTTATGCCCTCTGCGAGGGGGACCAGCCCCTGACCCTGATCTTCCTGCCCTCTTTCAGCCACCCCATCGCCCGGGAATACATCGCCCGCTATCTCAAAACCCTCGACGCCCTCGAAGGGGTGCGGCTGGCCTGCGTGCTCCGCAGCAGCCCCCGGGAGGTGGCCGCCGAGCTGGAAGGGCACGCGTTTCCCTTCCCTCTCATCTGCGACGGGCAGGGGGTGCTCTACAACTTTATGGGGGTGGAGCAGGCCGGCGTGCTGAAAAGCTGGACCTTTGCGGCCCAGCGAATCTTCAAAACTGCCCGGGGCCAGGGGGTTTCCCTGGACCGGAATTCCCCCCAGATGCTGCCGCTGACCCTCGTTCTCGGCCCGGAGGGAAAGATTCTCTTTGCCCACTACGGGCGGTTTCTGACCGATCTGCCCGAGGACTGCGCCACCATCCGCTCCATCTGCGAGGAAGTGCGCCGGATGGCCGAGGCCGCCGAAAAAAAGCCGGACCCCGACCGCTCCGACGAAACCCTGACCCTGCCCGATCTGGCCGGGGCCCTTGGCTGGGGCGACGGGAAGGAATGACCGGGGCCGCTTTGGGCCCGGCTGTCTGGTTTGATGTAATCTCCGACACTGTCTGCGGCGGACCGCCGGGCAGTGCCGGTTTTTTGTTATTCCTCGCTGACCTGCTCCGAGAACAGGGTGGGGATGCCGCAGATGGCGGCTGCACCCACCAGCGTGAACACAATCCGTGACCACACCGAGGCGCTGCCCCCCAGCAGCCAGCCCACGAAGTCGAACTGGAACAGCCCGATCAGACCCCAGTTGATGCCGCCGACAATCATCAAAAAGATGCAAATTTTATAAAAGGTCTGCACAAAAAAGACCTCCTTCCCGCAGATAGCTTGCGCCGCGGGAAGGAGGTTTATTCATTGCAGAGGGTGAATCAGTTCTTGAGGGACTGCATGGGCGCAGGCAGGCGGCCGCCCCGGTTGATGAAGACCGAGGGGTCCCGGTGGTTGACCGGCATGATGGGGCCGTAGCCCAGCAGGCCGCCGAAATCCAGCACTTCGCCCGCCTTCCGGCCGATGGCCGGGATCACCCGGACCGCCGTGGTCTTGGAGTTGACCATTCCGATGGCCGCCTCGTCGGCGATCAGGCCGCTGATGACGGCGGCGCTGGTGTCCCCCGGGATGATGACCATGTCGATGCCGACGCTGCACACCGCCGTCATGGCTTCCAGCTTTTCGATGGTCAGGCTGCCCGATTCGGCGGCGCGGATCATCCCCTCGTCCTCGCTGACCGGGATGAACGCGCCCGACAGGCCGCCCACATGGTTGGAGGCCATCACGCCGCCCTTTTTGACGGCGTCGTTCAGCAGGGCCAGGCAGGCGGTGGTGCCGCAACAGCCGCACTGTTCCAGACCCATCTCCTCCAGAATATTGGCCACGCTGTCCCCGATGGCCGGGGTGGGCGCGAGGGAGAGGTCGATGATGCCGGCGGGCACCCCCAGCTCCTGAGAGACCAGCCGTGCCACCAGCTGGCCCACCCGGGTGATCTTGAAGGCCGTCCGCTTGACCAGCTCGGCCACCTGATCCACCGGGGCGTCCTTGGGCAGCCGGGCCAGCGCGGCCCGGACC
>JAHLFH010000026.1 GCA_018883885.1 Candidatus Faecalibacterium intestinavium
TCAGGGGCAGCAGGGGAGAGGCCCAGTTTGGCCATCAGCCGGGCATTGCCCACCGCCACAGCCTGGCCGTCCACCCGGGCGGTGATGCCGTAGCCGCCCCGCTCCTCCACGTCGGAGACCCGGGCGGGGTCGATGGGTTTGCCGTAGGCTTGGCGCAGGCTCTGGGCGATGGGGTGGCCCGAGTAGCTCTCGGCCAGGGCGGCGGCCTCCACCAGAGCTTCGGAGGAGACGTCCCCGGCGGGCCGGACCTCGGACACCGCAAAGACGCCCCGGGTCAGGGTGCCGGTCTTGTCGAACACGACGATTCCGGTGCGGGAAAGCTCCTCAAGGTAGGTGGAGCCTTTGACCAGAATGCCGCAGCGGCTGGCCCCGCCGATTCCGCCGAAGAAGCTCAGGGGGATGGAGATGACCAGAGCGCAGGGGCAGGAGATGACCAGGAAGGTCAGCGCCCGGTAGACCCAGTCGCCAAAGGCGGCGGGGCGGCCCATCAGAAGGAGGGCCAGCGGGGGCAGCACCGCCAGCGCCAGCGCACCGTAGCAGACGGCGGGGGTGTAGATTCGGGCAAACCGGGTGATGAAGTTCTCGGCCCGGGCTTTTTTCATGCTGGAATTTTCCACGAGGTCGAGGATGCGGGAGACGGTGGACTCCCCGAACTCCCGGGTGGTCTTGATTCGGAGCAGGCCGGTGAGGTTGACGCAGCCGCTGAACACCTCGTCCCCCGCCCCGACGTCCCGGGGCAGGCTTTCGCCGGTCAGGGCGGCGGTGTCCAGCGCGGAAGCCCCCTCCAGCACCACCCCGTCGATGGGAACCCGCTCCCCCGGCTGGACCACGATGACCGAGCCGGCCGGCACTTCCTCGGGGTCGACGGCCTCAAAGCTGCCGTCCTCCCGTTCAAGGTTGGCGGAGTCGGGGCGGATGTCCATCAGGGCCGCGATGCTTTTCCGGCTGCGGCCCACGGCCACGCTCTGGAACAGCTCGCCGATCTGATAAAAGAGCATGACGGCGCAGCCCTCGGCGTACTCCCCCAGGGCGAACGCGCCCATGGTGGCCGCCGCCATCAGGAAGCACTCGTCAAAGGGCTGGCGGTTTTTGATTCCCTTGAGGGCCTTGCGCAGCACGTCCCAGCCCACCACCAGATAGGGCACAAGGTAGAGCAGCCAGCCGGGCAGGGGCAGGGGCGGCGCCAGCATCAGCGCGGCCAGCAGGGCCAGCGCCGCCAAAATCTGGGCAAGGGCGTTTTTTTGTTTTTTTGTCATGGATGCGGACCTCCTTTGGGTGGGTCGGATGCGGGCCGGGCGGGCAGGTTTTCCACAGAAGAAGCCCCGCCGGAAAGGCGCTTTCCACAAAGGGGCCGGGTTTTTCACAACCCGGCTCCGGAAAAATCGGCTGAACTATGTAGTTTTTTGAGTTTTCACCGGGAATTGTGGAAAAACCGGTGGAAAACGTTGAAAACTGTCGGTTTCCCCCGGCGGTTCTGTGGAAAGTTCTCCGGCTCAGATGCCGAAGATTTCGCAGTCGTCCTCTACCTTCTTGCAGGCCGAGAGGACCTTCTGCATGGTGGCGGAGGGGTCGGCCCCTTCGCTGAATTCGACGCTCATCTTCTGGGTCATGAAGCTGACGGTGGCCCGGGCCACCCCCTCGACGCGGTTGGCGGCGGCTTCCATCTTGGCGGCGCAGTTGGCGCAGTCCACTTCGATTTTGTAGGTCTTTTTCATAGGGTCCATCCTTTCTTTCTCCCGCCGGGGCGGGGCAGTGCCGTTTATTCTTCCAGGTGGTCCATCCCCACCGAGAGGATGGTCCGCACATGGTCGTCGTCCAGCGCATAGTAGACGGTCTTGCCCTCCCGGCGGAACCGGACCAGCTTGGAATCCCGCAGGACCCGCAGCTGGTGGCTGACCGCCGACTGGCTCAGGGAAACCGCGTCGGCGATGTCCTGGACGCAGCGCTCGCTGTCGTGGAGGGCGTAGAGGATCTTGATCCGGGTCGAGTCGCCGAAGACCCGGAACAGATCTGCCAGGTCGTAGAGCAGCTCGTCGGGGGGCAGGACCTCGGGCGAAGCTGCGGGCGTTTCATTTGACAGGGCCACGGGCTGAACCTCCTTCATGTTTGTGTTTTCATATGAGCATTTGCTCATGCGTTCATTATAGCACCGCCGTAGCTCCTGTCAAGAGAAAACTTCAAAATACGCAAAAAAAAGGCCGGGGCGCGGGCGGCGCGCTCCGGCGGACAGGGGATTTTTCAGAAGAAAAAGCGGCCAAAAGGATGCATCCGGCCCAAAAATGTGGTATTCTATGGGCGTGTTTTCCGCACCGGCGGAAGCGTCCCGAACAAAGTCCAATGGTATTAAGTCAAGAGGGTGATTCACAGAAATAACAGAAGAAAACGCCATAAAAGAGCTATGTGAGCAGGAAAAGGCAACAACAACCAAAGCCCTGCCCCTGAGAAATTTTGAAACAGGGCTTGGACACCAGAACGGCAAGCAGTGCGCTTAGCCCTCCGGCGGGATATACAGGCGATTGTCTTTCAGCAGTCGAAAGACC
>JAHLFH010000027.1 GCA_018883885.1 Candidatus Faecalibacterium intestinavium
CCACCGCCGCATCCTCCGGCGCCGCTGCTTCTGCCGCTGAATCCGGCGACGGCGCCACCACTCTGGTCTGGACCGTCTGGGATCTCGAGTCCACCGCATACTGGAAGGCCATGGCCGACGGCTACATGGCAGGCCACCCCGATGTCACCATCGAGATGCTGGACCTCGGCTCCACCGACTACATGACCGTTCTGGCAACCCAGCTGGCCGGCGGCGCCGACATCGACGTGCTGAGCATCAAGGACATCCCCGGCTACGCCAACCTCATCAACCTGGACTACCTGACCCCGATGAACGACCTGCTGACCCGCAGCACCTCCGATTTCAACGGCACCATCGAGCAGCTGACCACCGACGACGGCAACTTCTACGCCGTGCCCTTCCGCAGCGACTTCTGGGTCCTGTTCTACAACAAGGATCTGTTCGACGCCGCAGGCGTCCCCTACCCCGCCAACGACCTGACCATGGAGGACTACGACGCTCTGGCCCGTCAGATGACCAGCGGCGAGGGCGACAGCAAGGTCTACGGCTGCCACTACCACACCTGGCGCTCCTGCGTCTCCCTGTTCTCCATCCTGGACGGCGAGAACACCATCGTGGACGGCTCCTACGACTTCATGAAGCCCACCTACGACCTGGTTCTGGCCCAGCAGAACGACGGCATCTGCATGGACTACGGCTACCTGAAGACCTCGTCCCTCCACTACTCCGCCGCCTTTGAGAATCAGCAGTGCGCTCTGCTGCCCATGGGCAGCTGGTTCATCGCCACCCTGCAGACCTACATGGCCGACGCAGAGACTCCCTTCAACTGGGGCATGGTCAAGTATCCTCACCCCGCCGGTTCTCCCGCAGGCTCCACTCTGGGCACCGTGACCTCCCTGGCCATCAATGTGGATTCGCCCAAGGCTGCCGCCGCCGCCGACTTCATCAACTGGTGCGTCTCTGAGGAGGGCGCAAAGGCCATCGCCGAGACCGGCACCTTCCCCGCCTGCGGCTCCGCCGAGACCAACGAGATCATCCGCGCCACCGAGGGCTTCCCCTCCGACGACGCTTCCGCCGAGGCTCTGAACACGGTGGCCGTCTATCTGGAAATGCCTTATACCCAGTATGCCTCCGACATTGAGACCATCCTCAACGCCGAGCATGACGCCATCATGACCCTGAGCGAGACGGTGGACGAGGGCATCCAGAACATGAACGACCAGGTGTCGGTCATCCTGGCCTGATCTTCCTTGCTGAGCGCCTGATCCTTTGTACCGGTGCGGGGCGGGCAGTCTGCCCGCCCCGTTTTTTGTGAGGAACGTCTGGAAAGGAGGAATCCCTTTTATGGCAAATTCTGCCCCTGCCTCTGTCAAGGCAGCCAAGCCCCCCCGCCGGGCGCTGAAAAAATCGGTCCGGGACACCCTGACCGCCTACACCTTCATCGCCCCCAACTTCATCGGATTCTGCGTGTTCACCCTGGTTCCGATGGTCTTTGCCATCGTGCTGGCCTTCTGCTCCTGGGACGGCCGCCACGCCATTGAGTTTGTGGGCCTGAGCAACTTCATCAAGCTGTTCCAGACCGACAAAATCTTCCAGGCCGCTCTGGTCAACACCATCCTCTATGTTCTGGGCACAGTGCCCCTGACGCTGGTGTGCAGCCTGAGCATGGCCGTTCTGCTGAACCAGAACGTCCGCCTGCGCAACTTCTTCCGCACGGTGGCTTTCTTCCCCTATGTGGCTTCCCTGGTTGCGGTGGCCGCCGTCTGGAACATGATCTTCAACCCCGCCATGGGCCCCATCAACTCCCTGCTGGCCTCCCTCGGCGTGGAGAACCTGCCCCGCTGGGCCGCCGGCAAGGACACCGCCATGCTGACGGTCATCCTGTTCAGCGTCTGGAAAAACATGGGCTATTACATGGTCATCTATCTGGCCGGCCTTCAGGGCTGCAACCCGGACCTGAACGAGGCCGCCGAGCTGGACGGCGCGAACCGCTGGCAGCAGTTCTGGCACATCACCCTGCCCCAGCTGCGCCCCACCACCTTCTTTGTCATCATCATGCTGACCATCTCCGGCTTCAAGGTCTACGACCAGATGTACATGATTACCCAGGGCGGCCCCGGCAACGCCACCATGACCCTGGTCTACTACATCTATAATGTGGCCTTCGTCAACACGCCCAAGTATGGCTACGCCAGCGCCATCGCCATGATTCTGTTCATTCTGGTGCTGATCGTGACCCTCGTCCAGTTCCGCGGCTCCCGCGGCGAAAACTAAGAAAGGAGGAAATCGACATGGCTGTATCTGCAATCAAGGATCACGCCTCCCAGAAGCGGCGCAACGCCATCATGCGCTTTATGATCTATTTCTTCCTCATTGTCATCACCGCGTTCATGCTGATGCCCTTCCTGTGGATGCTTTCGTCTTCCTTCAAGGAGAACAAGGACGTCTTCGGCTTCCCCATCCAGTGGATTCCCGTCAACCCCCGCTGGCAGAACTATCTGGACATCTGGACCGAGATCCCCCTGCTGACCTTCATCAAGAACACCACCAAGATCACCATTGTGGTCACCCTGCTCCAGCTGTTCACTTCTTCCTTTGCGGCCTACGCCTTCGCAAAGATGCAGTTCAAGGGCAAAAACCTGCTGTTCCTGGGCTACATCGCCACCATCGCGGTGCCCTGGCAGGCGTACATGGTGCCTCAGTTCATGATGATGAGCTCCTGGGGGCTGAACAACACCCATCTGGCCATCATGTGTTTGCAGGCCTTCAGCGCCTTCGGCGTTTTCCTGATGAAGCAGTTCTATGAGGGCGTGCCCAGCGAGCTGTGCGAGGCCGCCCGAATCGACGGCCTGACCGAATACGGCATCTGGTGGCACATCATGCTGCCGCTGAGCCTGCCGGCCCTGTCCACCCTGACCATCTTCACCTTCGTCAACACCTGGAACGACTTCCTGGGACCCCTGATCTACCTGACCCGCACCGAGCTGAAAACCATCCAGATCGGCCTGCGGATGTTCATCTCCCAGTATTCCGCCGAGTACGGCCTGATTATGGCGGCGTCGGTGGTGGTGCTGATCCCGGTGCTGATCGTCTTCCTCTCCCTCCAGAAATACTTCGTCCAGGGCGTCGCGTCCACCGGCATCAAGGGATGACCGGGAAAGCGAGTTCCCTCTTTCTGTAACATCCAGCACGTCACGGGCGGGGCCGGGGCTTTTGCCCGGCCCCGCCTTTGGCCTGCTGCAAAACCGGATTCAAACCGCTGCAAGGAGGCTTGTCATTCCATGAAAACCTTCCCCAACCGCATCCTGTCCGACGAGGAGGCCCGCCAGGCCCTGGCCCGGGCCTGCCGTCAGGTGGAAATCAACCTGCCCCTCTACACCTGGCAGTGCCAAAACCACTCCAGCGTGGACGGGCTTTACCCCGGCTGCCCCAACAACCAGTGGACCTGCGGCTTCTGGCCCGGGGAGATCTGGCTGGCATATGAGGCCACCGGCGACGCCCGGTTCCGGGACGCCGCCCTGATTCAGGTGGAGAGCTTCGCGGACCGCATCCGCCGCAAGGTGGAAGTGGACCACCACGACATGGGCTTTCTGTACAGCCCCACCTGCGTGGCCGCCTGGAAGCTGGTGGGCAGCCGGACCGGCCGGGACGCCGCCGTCGCCGCAGCCGACCAGCTCCTGACCCGCTACCAGCCAAGCGGGCGCTTTTTGCAGGCCTGGGGCGCCATGGACGACCCCGGCAACTTCCGCTTTATCATCGACTGCATGCTCAACCTGCCCCTTTTGTACTGGGCCAGCGAGACCACCGGGGACGACAAATACCGCAAGGCCGCCGCCGCCCACACCGCCACCTGTCTGGCCAACTCCTTCCGGCCCGACGGCAGCACCTACCACACCTTCTATATGAACCCCGACGGCACGCCCAAAGGGGGCCGCACCTGCCAGGGCTACCGGGACGACAGCTTCTGGGCCAGAGGACAGGCCTGGGGCGTCTACGGCAGCGCCATCGGCTACACCTACACCCACGATGAAAAGTTTCTCGAGGTATTCCGCCGGGCGCTGGACTTCTACCTCTCCCGCCTGCCCGAGGACCTTGTCCCCTGCTGGGACATGATTTTCTCCCCCGAAAGCGGCGAACCCCGGGACTCCTCCTCGGCGGCCATCGTCGCCTGCGGTCTGCTGGAGGCCGCCAAGTATGCCGGGCCGGACGAAGCCGACGCCTGGCGGACTCTGGCCCGGCAGATGCTGGCCTCCCTCTGCGACCGCTACGCCCTGCCCGCCCCCACCCTTGGGTCGGGGCAGCTGCTCCACGGCACCTACAGCAAAAAAAGCCCCTACAACACCTGCACTCCCGAAGGGGTGGACGAGTGTACCAGCTGGGGCGACTATTTCTACATGGAAGCCCTCACCCGCCTGACCCGGAACTGGGTCATGTACTGGTAAGGAACACCAGCCGAACCACCTGATACGATCGGAGGAATGATTGATGCTTTACCCTCAGCAGAATGCCGCCCGGCTCACCATGAGCCTCAACGGCGTATGGAATTTCGCGCTGGACAAGGGCGACCCCGCCGCCCCCAGCCTGGACC
>JAHLFH010000028.1 GCA_018883885.1 Candidatus Faecalibacterium intestinavium
CCCGAACGGCCCGTCCGCCGGGTGGGCAGCGTGACCCTGGGCTTCGCCCTGATTGCGGCGGGGGTGTTCTTTCTGGGCTATTATTTCTGGCCCGGCTTCAACTGGGCGCTGGCCCTCAAGCTGGCCCCGCCGGCGGGGCTGGTGCTGATGGGGGCCGAAGTGCTCTACAGCGCCTGCCGCCCGGGCAAGTGGAAGTACGATTTCCTCTCGGCTTTTGCCTGCCTGCTGCTGATGGGCGGGGCGCTGGGCCTGAGCCTTCTGCCCCTGGGGTGGAACGCCTACGGCCCCGCCCGCTACGCCCGGGAGGAAGTCCTCTCGGACCGGTACAGCGACCAGCTCTACGCGGCCTTCGCAGAGCAGGCCGGGCAGGTGGAGCTGAAATCCGTCCGGGGGAACGTCCGGCTGATGTACAGCGAGGCCCCGGTGGAGAGCCTTGACCTCGGCTCGGAGGAGGCCCGGCTCTATCTCTGGGTGGAGCTGTACGGCCCCTATGAGGAGGCCGAACCCTTCGCGGCGGACTGCCGCGCCCTGCTGGACGTGATTCAGAGCCAGCAGACCCGGCCCGACAAGGTCTATTTCTATTACGAAGAAGCCGACGGGGAGGATTACAGCCGGCTGTCGCTGGACCTGACCGCCCCGGTCCAGCTGGACTGGGATCTGGAGCACCTGACCCGGCAGACCGGGACCGAGGGCCGCTTCGCCCGCCCCTCCCGGCCCGACCGGGACGATGCGGAAGCCGATCCCGCGCCCGATGCGCAGGATGAAACCGCCCTTGAGACGGCCTGAACCGGACCCTCTCTTTCTCTCACCAGCCCCCCGGGACGCTCGTCCCGGGGGGCTGTCTGGTCTGCCGCAGAACAGGCCGGGCAAAACCCAGAAACCTCCCTTTGACAAAGAGAGGGCAGGGGGTTATAATGGACTAACAACTGAAAAAACATCCCAAGGAGGGAATTTACCATGGGTCATATCTATACATCCGCCCGGCAGCTGATCGGGGGCACCCCGCTGCTGGAGCTGTCCCGTCTGGCAGAGGCCGAGGGGCTGGGGGCGCGGCTTCTGGCAAAGCTGGAATACCTCAACCCCGCCGGGTCGGTCAAGGACCGGGTGGCCAAAGCGATGGTGGAGGACGCCGAGGCGAAGGGCCTTCTGAAGGAAGGCTCGGTCATCATCGAACCCACCTCGGGCAACACCGGCATCGGCCTTGCGCTGATGGGGGCGGTCCGGGGATACCGGGTCATCATCGTCATGCCCGACAGCATGAGCGTCGAGCGCCGCCAGCTCATGAAAGCCTACGGCGCAGAGCTGGTGCTGACCCCGGGGGCCCGGGGGATGGCCGGGGCCATCGCCAAAGCCGAGGAGCTGGCGAAGGAGATTCCCGGGGCGTTTATCCCGGGCCAGTTTGAAAACCCCGCCAACGCGGCGGCGCACCGGGCCTCCACCGGCCCCGAGATCTGGGCCGACACCGACGGCAAGGTGGACGTCTTTGTGGCGGGCATCGGCACCGGCGGGACCATCACCGGCGTGGGGCAGTACCTGAAGGAGAAGAACCCCGAGATCAGGGTCGTGGGCGTGGAGCCCGCGGGCAGCCCGGTCCTCAGCGGCGGCAAGGCCGGCCCCCATGGTTTGCAGGGCATCGGCGCGGGCTTTGTGCCCGGCGTGCTGGACACGACGGTCTACGACGAGATCATCCCGGTGAAGGAGGCCGACGCCTACGAGATGGGCCGGGCCATGGGCAGAAAAGAGGGGGTGCTGGTGGGCATTTCCTCGGGCGCGGCCCTCTGGGCGGCGGCGCAGCTGGCCCGGCGGCCCGAATACGCGGGCAAGACCATTGTGGTCCTGCTGCCCGACACCGGCGACCGCTACCTCTCCACGGCGATGTTCGGCGACCAGCCCGCCAACTCGTAATCCCCCGCATCTTTTAATAAAACAACAAGACCGGGCGGCAGAGCATCTTCGGAGGCTCTGCCGCCCGGCTTCTTACGTTATGAGGATTTTTCCCGCGCGTGCCCATCCCTGCGCGGGGCGGATTATTTCAGATACTTTGCCACGGCCCGGGCCACGACGCCGCCCAGAATGCCGCTGACGAGAAACTCCGCCACGCCCTGGACGCCCACCAGCAGCACCACGAACATGAGGGGGTTGGCCGCGCCGTTCTTGGCCGCGAGGCCCTGGACGTAGTCGCAGTGATAAAAGGCCAGCACGATGTACCCCATGAAAAACAGGGTGTTGAGGGCCGGGGCCGTCATGGCGCTGAGGATGCAGCTCCAGCCGCCCTTCGGGTCCAGCCGCCGCAGGCTGCGGTAGATCAGGGCCACGCACAGGCCCATCAGGGTCCGGGTGACCACGCAGAGGATGAAGGTGTGGACCGGGCTGACCTGGAACAGGGCGCTGGTCATGGCCGAGCCGCCGGTGAGGGCGTCGTAGAAGCTGACCGCCCCGAAGACGCCGCCCAGCACAAGGCCCGCCACGGGGCCCATGGCGATGGCCCCCACCGCGATGGGCAGGGTGAGGAAGCTCATGTACAGGGGGCCCATGGGCACGCTGCCCAGGCCCACCGCCTTCATGACCAGCTCGATGGCGACCAGAAGGGCCAGCCGGGTCAATGTCTTGAGACGCGCGGATTGCTTGTTCATCATAATAAAAACCTCCTGCTGCCGTTCCGCCCTGAAGCGTCGGATACGGCGCAAACCTGTTTTTGGCCCGCACAAGGCGGGAATGAAACTGAAAAATATGGAAAAACGTTTCCGGCGGGATGGGCCTGCCGGTGCGCTGGGAAACTGTTTCAAACCCACCCGCCCTTTATCGGAAGCTGGGGGGTCCGGGGGCTTGCCCCCGGGTTCCTTATTTGGGCGGGGGGGCGGGTTTAAAATGATAGCGCAGGGCCTTTCCGAATCTCAGAGTTTGGGAACTCTGGCTGCTTATCTCAGCCGCCCTGCGGTGTTTTTCCAACTGCATCTGAAGGCAAGGCTTGATACGAAAGTCCCAGAGCGGGGTGAGGGAGGGGATTTCGATTCCCCTCCCTACACC
>JAHLFH010000029.1 GCA_018883885.1 Candidatus Faecalibacterium intestinavium
CTGACCCTCTGCTTGTAAGGCAGATGCTCTCCCAGCTGAGCTAAACTTCCGCAATGGAGCGGCCGACGAGGCTCGAACTCGCTACCTCCACCTTGGCAAGGTGGCGCTCTACCAGATGAGCTACGGCCGCACAGCGACGCATACAAACCCTGCGTCCGCCCTGCGATGGGCGTCCCGCTGTGAGCGGGATGGGATGTTGGCGACCCGGATCGGGCTCGAACCGACGACCCCCAGCGTGACAGGCTGGTGCTCTAACCAACTGAGCTACCGGGCCATACAGGAACGACGATTGCCGTTCCCAATGGAGCGGCCGACGAGGCTCGAACTCGCTACCTCCACCTTGGCAAGGTGGCGCTCTACCAGATGAGCTACGGCCGCAAAAAATGGTGCCTCCGATCGGAATCGAACCAATGACACGGGGATTTTCAGTCCCCTGCTCTACCGACTGAGCTACAGAGGCGCACCGGACGCTAGTTATTATACCGCAAAATCCGATTTTGTAAAGGGGAAATTCCGATTTTTTTAAAATTTTTGTTCCGCGCTCCAAAAAGACGCAGCAGCGAAAAATTGAAAAGCGTTTGACTTTTGCCGCGGCATTATGGTTAAATTATCTTTTAGATAAGAGAGATAAGAAAAAGACGAGAAGGCAGATGACAAGACCGGCGCCCCGTTCGGGGCAAAGGCCGGTCTGGAGGAGACACATGGCAAGAAAAAACGAATACGGCAACGAGAGCATCACCTCTTTAAAAGGAGCGGACCGTGTGCGCAAGCGCCCGGCCGTTATTTTCGGCTCCGACGGGGTGGAGGGCTGCGCCCATTCGATCTTTGAAATCATTTCCAACTCCATCGACGAGGCCCGGGACGGCCACGGCAATCTCATCAACGTCACCCGCTGCAAGGACGGCAGCATCGAAGTCGAGGACTTTGGCCGGGGCATCCCGGTGGACTGGAACAAGGGGGAAAACCGCTACAACTGGGAACTTCTGTTCTGCGAGATGTACGCGGGCGGCAAATACGGCGAAGGGGCCGACAACTATGAATTCAGCCTGGGCCTCAACGGCCTGGGCCTGTGCGCCACCCAGTATGCTTCGGCCTGGATGACCGCCGACGTCTACCGGGACGGGATCCACTATCACCTGGACTTCAAAAAGGGCGAGAATGTGGGGGGCCTCCAGCAGGAGCCCTACAAGGGCCGCCGCACCGGCAGCATCATCCGCTGGAAGCCGGACGACGACGTTTTCACCGACATCGACGTCCCGGCCAGCTATTTTAAAGACGTCCTCCGCCGTCAGGCGGTGGTCAACGCCGGGCTGACCCTCAACTTCACCGACGAACAGGAGAAGGACCCCGCCACCGGCAAGCCCTGGAAGGAGAGCTACTGCTATCAGAACGGCATCGCCGACTATGTGAAAGAGATAGCCGGGGAGGACGCCCTCACCCCGGTGTATTGCTGTGAGTCGGAGGCCACCGGCCGGGACCGGGAGGACCAGCCCGATTATAAGGTCAAGATGAGCGCGGCCTTCTGCTTTTCCAACAAGGTCCAGCTGCTGGAATACTACCACAATTCTTCCTGGCTGGAACACGGCGGCAGCCCCGAGCACGCGGTCCGCACGGCGTTTGTCTACCAGATCAACAAGTATCTGAAAGAGAAAAACCTCTATAAAAAGGGCGAGAGCAGCATCAGCTTTCAGGATGTGCAGGACTGTCTGGTCTATGTTTCTTCCAGCTTTTCCACCCGCACCAGCTACGAGAACCAGACCAAGAAGGCCATCACCAACAAATTCGTCTCCCAGGCGATGACCGATTTCCTCAAGCACTATCTGGAAGTCTACTTCCTCGAAAAGCCGGAGGAAGCCCAGAAGCTCTGCCAGCAGGTTCTGGTCAACAAACAGAGCCGGGAGCACGCCGAAAAGACCCGGCAGAGCATCAAAAAAACCCTCTCCACCCAGATCGACCTGGCCAACCGGGTCCAGAAGTTTGTGGACTGCCGCACCAAGGACCCCGCCCGGCGGGAGCTGTATATCGTCGAGGGCGATTCGGCCATGGGCGCGGTCAAGACCAGCCGGGACAGCGAATACCAGGCCATCATGCCGGTGCGGGGCAAGATCTTGAACTGCCTCAAGGCGGATTACGCCCGGATCTTCAAATCGGACGTCATCGTCGATTTAATCAAGGTCATGGGCTGCGGCATCGAGCTGGGGGGCAAGTACAACAAGGAACTGGCGACCTTCAGCCTGGACAACCTGCGCTTTAACAAGATCGTCATCTGTACCGACGCCGACGTGGACGGCTACCAGATTCGCACCCTGGTTCTGACCATGCTCTACCGGCTGACCCCCACCCTCATCGAAAAGGGATACGTCTACATCGCGGAATCCCCCCTGTATGAGATCACCACCAGGGACCGCACCTATTTCGCCTACACCGAGCCGGAAAAGACCGCCTTCCTGCAAAAGATCGGAACGCAGAAATACACCATCCAGCGCTCGAAAGGTCTGGGCGAAAACGACCCCGAGATGATGTGGCTGACCACCATGAACCCCGCCAGCCGCCGCCTGATCAAGGTGATGCCCACCGACGTGGAGGAGACGGCCCGGGTTTTTGACGTCCTTCTGGGGGACAACCTTCAGGGCCGGAAGGAACACATCGCGGCCCACGGCGCAGAATATCTGGACGATTTGGACCTGTCCTGACAGGAGAAAGAAAGAATGGCAAAAAAATCAATCAAAAAAAGCCCGAAGCCGGTCCGCCCCCAGCTGGGCGAGGGGGTGGAGATCCTCAACGCGGGCAGCGTACTGGAGGACCCCATCACCCGCACTCTGGAAACAAACTATATGCCCTACGCGATGAGCGTGATCGTCAGCCGGGCCCTGCCGGAGATCGACGGGTTCAAGCCCGCCCACCGCAAGCTGCTTTATACCATGTATCAGATGGGCCTGCTGAAGGGGGCCCGCACCAAGTCCGCCAACATCGTGGGCAGCACCATGCGGCTCAACCCCCACGGCGACGCGGCCATCTACGACACCATGGTCCGGATGGGCCGGGGAAACGAGAGTTTGCTGGTCCCCTTTGTGGACAGCAAGGGCAACTTCGGCAAGGCGTACAGCCGGGATATGTCCTGCGCGGCGGCCCGGTATACGGAGGCCAAGCTCGAGCCGGTCTGCGAGGAGCTGTTCGGCGATATCGACCGGGAAACGGTGGACTTCGTCCCCAACTACGACGGCTCCACCACCGAGCCCACCCTGCTGCCGGTGACCTTTCCCACCATCCTGGCCAACAACACCCTGGGCATCGCCGTCGGCATGGCCTGCAACATCTGTTCCTTTAATCTGGCGGAACTGTGCAATACCACCATCGCCCTGATGAAGGATGAAAAACACGACATCGCCTCCACCATGCCCGCCCCCGACTTTGTGGGGGGCGGCCAGATCCTCTACAACGAAGCCCAGATGCGGGAAATCTTCGAGAATGGCCGGGGCAGCGTCCGGGTCCGGGCGCGGTACAACGCGGTGCCGGGCCAGAACATGATCGAGGTGACCCAGATTCCCCCCACCACCACGGTGGAGGCCATCATGGACAAGATCACCGAGCTGGTCAAGACGGGCAAGCTCAAAGAGATCAGCGATATGCGGGACGAGACCGACCTGAACGGCCTCAAACTGACCCTCGATTTAAAGCGGGGGGTCGACCCGGACAAGCTGATGGCCAAGCTGTTCAAGGCCACCCCGCTGGAGGACAGCTTCAGCTGCAACTTCAACGTCCTGATTTCGGGCCAGCCCCGGGTCATGGGGGTCCGGGAAATCTTGAAGGAATGGACCGCCTTCCGGATGGAATGCGTCCGCCGCCGGACCTATTTTGACCTTCACGGCAAGGAAAAGCGGCTCCACCTGCTGCAGGGCCTGGCCGCGATTCTGCTGGACATCGACAAGGCCATCCAGATCATCCGGAACACCGAGGAGGAAACCGAGGTGGTCCCCAACCTGATGATCGGCTTTGGGATCGACGAGGTCCAGGCCGAGTATGTGGCCGAGATTCGGCTGCGCCACCTCAACCGGGAGTATATCCTCAAGCGCACCGGGGAGATCGAGCAGCTTCAGAAGGAGATCGACGACCTGAACGATATCCTGAACAAACCCGCCCGCATCCGCCGGATCATCATGACCGAGCTGGCCGGGGTGGCGAAAAAATACGGCGCGCCCCGCCGCAGCGAGATTTTGTACGATCTGCCGGAGGATTCCTCCGCCGGGGAGGAAGACAGCGTGCCCGATTACCCGGTCACCGTCTTTTTCACCCGGGAGGGATACCTCAAAAAGATCACGCCCCAGAGTCTGCGGGGCACCGGCGCCCACAAGCTCAAGGAGGGGGACGAGATCATCCGCCAGCTGGAAACCCGGAACAACGTGGAAGCCCTCTTTTTCACCGACAAACAGCAGGTTTACAAAAGCCGCCTGAGCGAGTTTGAGGACGGCAAAGTCGGCCAGATGGGAATTTACCTGCCCGGCAAGCTGGGGATGGACGAAGGGGAGAACATTCTGGCCATGCAGCTGACCAGCGATTATACCGGCTGGATGCTCTTCTTCTTTGCGGGGGGCAAATGCGCCAAGGTGCCCCTCTCGGCCTACGCCACCAAGCAGAACCGGCGCAAGCTGCTGAAAGCATACAGCGACAAGGAGCCTCTGGCCCAGATCCTCTATATCCCCGAGGAGACCGAGATCGCCATCCGCACCTCGGCGGGACGGCTGCTGCTGGTCGGCACGGCCCAGATTCCCGAAAAGGCCACCCGGGACAGCCAGGGCGTGGCGGTGGTCACCCTGAAAAAGAACCAGACCATCCTCTCGGTCCAGCCCGCTGACACTCTGGAACTTGCCAGCCCCCACCGCTACCGGGTGCGCAGCCTGCCCGCCGCAGGCGCCCTTCTGCGGGAAGAAGACGGCGGCGAGCAGCTGAGTCTTTTGTGAGGGAGCGCCATGCAGAACATTGATTTGATTTGCGTCGGCAAGCTCAACGCGAAATACTTTGCCGACGGGGTGGCCGAATACCAGAAACGGCTTTCGGCCTTTGCGAATTTCCGGATCATCGAGCTGCCGGAGGAAAAAATCGAGGAAAAGAGCGCCTCTGAGGCGGTGATCAGCCGGGCCCTCGAAAAAGAGGGAAAGGCCATCCTGTCCAGCCTGCGGAAAGGCGCGGCGCTGGTGGCCCTGTGCATCGAGGGCAAACAGATTTCCAGCGAGGAACTGGCCGAATTCCTGGCCCGGCGGGCCGGCAGCGGGGCGGGGGACGTGGCCTTTGTCATCGGCTCCTCCCACGGCCTTTCGGAGGAAGTGAAGCGGGCGGCGGCTCTGCGGTTCAGCATGGGGCGGATCACCCTGCCCCATCAGCTGGCAAGGCTGGTCCTCACCGAGCAGATCTACCGGGCCTGCACCATCAACAGCGGGCTGAAATATCACAAGTAACGACGAATGAAAAAACCGGACCCCGGGCTGCCCTGCGCCGACGCAGAGGGAAAACTGCCCGGGTTTTTTGTCAGGACGGCGGGCCGGAGAGGGCAAAAACAGGATTTCTGCGCTCCGCCGCTTGATAATTGGTCCAAAACATGATAGAGTAAGGTCACTGCGGCCCTTCGTGCGCCGCCTGCCCCCGCCGGGAGGGAAGAATCCGGCGGGACTATATCACAACGACGCGGCAAACCAGCCGCGGACGGAAAGGATGTAACAGTTATGGAACAGAGCGAAAAGACCCTTGATATGATCGTCAATCTCTGCAAGAACCGGGGCTATGTCTTCCCCGGCTCCGAGATCTACGGCGGTCTGGCAAACAGCTGGGACTACGGCCCCCTGGGCGTCGAGTTCAAGAACAACGTCAAAAAGGCATGGCTGAAAAAGTTCGTGCAGGAGAGCCCCTACAACGTGGGCCTGGACGCGGCCATTCTCATGAACCCCCAGACCTGGGTTACCACCGGCCATGTGGCCAGCTTCTCCGACCCGCTGCTGGACTGCCGGGCCTGCAAGTCCCGCCACCGGGCCGACAAGCTGATCGGCGACGAGCACCCCGAGGTCAACGTGGACGCCATGAGCTTCGACGAGATGGACGCCTTCATCGCAGAGCATGAGGACATCGTCTGCCCCGTCTGCGGCAAGCACGACTTTACCCCCATCCGGAAGTTCAACCTGATGTTCAAGACTGCCATCGGCGTCACGGAGGACAGCTCCTCTACCTGCTACCTCCGTCCTGAGACGGCCCAGGGCATCTTCGTCAACTTTGCCAACATCCAGCGCACCACCCGCCGCAAGCTGCCCTTCGGCGTCTGCCAGGTGGGCAAGGCGTTCCGCAACGAGATCACCCCGGGCAACTTCACCTTCCGGACCCGTGAGTTCGAGCAGATGGAGTGCGAATTCTTCTGCAAGCCGGGCACCGACCTGGAGTGGTTCGCCTACTGGAAGGACTTCTGCAAGAACTGGCTGCTGAGCCTGGGCATCAAGGAAGAACACCTGCGCCTGCGGGACCATGAACCCGCCGAGCTGGCGTTTTACAGCCGGGCCACCACCGACATCGAGTATGCCTTCCCCTTCACCGACTGGGGCGAGCTGTGGGGCATCGCGGACCGGACCAACTACGACCTGGGCCGCCATCAGGAGGCCTCGGGCAAGAGCCTGGAATACTACGACGCCGAGACCAACGAGCACTACATCCCCTACGTCATCGAGCCCTCGCTGGGCTGCGACCGGGTGGCCCTGGCCTTCCTCTGCGAAGCCTACGACGAGGAACATCTGGTGGATTCCAAGGGCAAGGAGGACGTCCGCACCGTGCTGCGTCTGCACCCGGCGCTGGCTCCCTTCAAGTGCGCCGTCCTGCCCCTGAGCAAGAAGCTGGGGGACAAGGCCATGGAGATTCGCAACGAGCTGAGCAAGTACTTCATGGTGGACTACGACGACACCGGCTCCATCGGCAAGCGCTACCGCCGTGAGGATGAAATCGGCACCCCCTACTGCATCACCGTGGACTTCGACACCATCGGCGACGAGGCCAAGGGGATCGCGGCGGACAACTGCGTCACCGTCCGGGACCGTGACACCATGGAGCAGGTGCGGATGCCCATCAGTCAGCTGCGCGCCTATCTCGAGGAAAAGATCGCATTCTAAACTGGATTCCGGACAGAATACACTCAGGGTCCCGGCTGCGAGAGCGGCCGGGGCTCTTTTTACCCAATTTATACACAGAAAATTCGGATTTATACGGTGGACAAGGACGCGCCTGCTGCGCTATACTGATTCCAGAAAAAAACAGACCGCTTCCTGGCGGCGGAAAGGAACGAATTTCCCATGGAACACTTTGATGTTTTGCTTCAAAAATATGCCGACTTTATCGTCCGGGTGGGCTGCAACGTCCAGCCGGGCCAGACGCTGATCCTCAACGCCTCTCTGGACGCCGCGCCCCTGGCCCGTCTGTGCGTCCGCAGCGCCTTTGCCGCCGGCGCCCGGGACGTCCGGGTGGACTGGAGCGACGACGCTGTCGCCCGCGCCCGGATGGAGCTGGGCAAAGAGGAAGTCCTCAGCGAGGTGAAACCCTACGTCCTGCGCAGCTATCTGGACTATGCCGAGAGCGAGGGGGGCGCCTGTGTGCTCCATCTGCTGGCCGAGGACCCCGAGAGCATGGCCGGACTGGACGGCGGCAAGATCAGCCGGGTGAGCGCCGCCCGCCGGAAGGCCCTGATGCCCTGGCGGGAATATACCATGAACGACCGCATCCAGTGGTGCATCGCCGCCATGCCCAGCAAGCCCTGGGCAAAGAAAATTTTCCCCGGGCTGGGGGAGGATGAGGCCGTTGAAAAGCTCTGGGGCCTGATCTTCGACGTCTGCCGGGTCACCGGCGGGGAGCCGGTCGCCGAGTGGCAGGCCCACATCGCCCGCCTGGACGAGCTGGGCCGAAAGATGAACGAGCTGGACCTGGAAAGCCTGCACTTCACCAGCTCCAACGGCACCGATCTCACGGTGGGCCTGGCCGACGGAGCGGTCTGGGAGAGCGCGGGCAGCAAAAATGAGAAGGGCGTGCCCTTCCTGCCCAACATCCCCACCGAGGAAGTCTTTACCGCGCCCCATAAAGACCGGGTGGACGGCATCGTCTACGGCACCAAGCCCTACAACTACAACGGCCAGCTCATCAAGGGCTTCCATGTCACCTTTAAAAATGGCCGGATCGAGGAATACGGCGCGGAGGAAAACGCCGAGCTTCTGGGCCAGCTTCTGGATACCGACGAGGGCGCCCGCCACATCGGCGAGGTGGCGCTGGTCCCCGCTTCCAGCCCCATCAACCGGAGCGGCGCGCTGTTCTACAACACCCTCTTTGACGAGAACGCCGCCTGCCACATCGCCTTCGGCGCCAGCTATCCCGGCACCACCCGGGGCGGCAACGCCCTGTCCAAGGAGGAACTGGAGGCCCGGGGCATGAACCAGTCCACCCTCCACGAGGACGTCATGGTGGGCGCGGAGGACACCGAGATCACCGGCCGCACCCGTGATGGCCGCACCGTCCCGATCTTCCAGGGCGGCGAGTGGGTGCTGTGAGCCTTTTTTGGGCGGGAAGAAGCCCCGCGGGACCGGATTTCGGCCCGGTGCGCGTCTTTTTGGCCCAAAAAGCTTGCATATTTCCGCGCTGTGTGGTATATTCTAATAGTACGAATAAACGAATTTGGAAAGTGGGCCGCAAGGTCCGCTTTTCTTGTTTCTTTGGAGGTTTTAGCATGGCGAAGCAGTCTGGCGGCAGCACCGCCCGAAGGGTCGAGGCGCTGGTCCGCCCCATCATCGAGGGGATGGGCCTGCGGCTGTGGGACGTTGTTTTTGAGAAAGAGGGGCCGGACTGGTACCTGCGGGTGCTGATTGATCGGGACGGCCCCATGGATACCGACATCTGCGCCGAGGTCTCCCATGCGCTGGACCCTGTGCTGGACGAGGCGGACCCCATCGAGCAGAGCTATTACCTCGAGGTGGGCAGCCCGGGCCTTGGCCGCCGTCTGACCAAGCCTGAGCACTACGACGCCCTGACCGGGCAGAAGATCCGGGTCCGGCTTTATCGGGCCGACCCGGCGGGCCGCCGGGAATTCAGCGGCGTTCTGACGGGCCGGGAGGACGGCGCGGTGACGGTGCAGACCGAGGCCGGGCCCGCCGTCTTTGAGATGCAGGCGGCCAGCGTGGTGCGCCTGTGCGACGACGAAGATCTTTTCGGCTGAGAACGGCCCTTTTTGTAGAACAGTAAAACATTGCAGGAGGAATACAGAAAAATGGCAGGCAACAACGAATTCTTTGAGGCGCTCACCATGCTCGAGCACGAGCGCGGCATCACCGCTCAGTATCTTCTGGAGAAGATCGAGGCGGCCATCGTCATCGCCGTCAAGAAGAATTATGAGGTCGAGGACGACAACGTCCTGGTGGAAATCGACCCGGAATCCGGAAAATTCAACGTCGCCCTGGTGCAGGATATCGTGCCGGACGATGAGATCGAGAATGAGAACACCCAGGTCACCGAGACGGCAGCCCAGAACATCCGCAAGACCTATAAGGCCGGGATGCGGCTGGTGACCCCCCTCAAGACCAAGGAGTTCGGCCGGATCGCGGCCCAGACCGCAAAGCACGTCATCCGCCAGGGCATCCGGGAGGCCGAGCGGAGCCAGCAGCTCAGCGAGATCCAGTCCCGCAGCCATGACATCGTCCAGGCGACCGTCACCCGGGTCGACCCCGAGAAGAAGATCGTCTCCCTCGATCTGGGCAAGAGCGGCGAGGCCATCCTGCCCCGGAACGAGCAGGTGCCCGGCGAGAGCTACACCGAGGGCCAGATCCTTCAGGTCTATGTGGTGGACGTGGTCTCGGGCGAGCGCGGCCCCCGGGTCATGATCAGCCGGACCCACCCCGGCCTTGTCAAGAGGCTGTTTGAGCTGGAAGTGCCCGAAATCTTCGACGGCACCGTCGAGGTCAAGGCCATCAGCCGGGAGGCCGGCGTCCGCACCAAGATGGCCGTCTGGTCCAAAGACCCCAACGTCAACCCGGTCTCGGCCTGCATCGGCCCCCACGGCGACCGCGTGGCCGCCGTCGTCGAGAAGCTGGGCGGCGAGAAGATCGACATCGTCCGCTGGAGCGAGGATATCTCCGAGTTCATCTCTGCGGCCCTCAGCCCCGCCAAGGTGCTGAAGGTCGAGCTGCTGCCCGGCGAGACCCGTTCCTGCCGCGTGACGGTGCCCGACCAGCAGCTGAGCCTGGCCATCGGCAACAAGGGCCAGAACGCCCGGCTCTGCGCCCGGCTGACCGGTTACAATATCGACATCCGCCCCGAGAGCGGATACTACGGCGAGGAAGAGGAGAAGCCCGCTGAGCAGGCCCCCGCCGAATAAAGTTCAAGACAATCCACGCCAAGGGAGGGAAAACGGATGGCACAGAAAAAGATCCCCATGCGCCAGTGCATCGGCTGCCAGACCAGCCGCCCGAAAAAAGAGCTGGTGCGGATCGTCCGGGGCCCCACAGGGGAGATCAGCATCGACGCCGTGGGCAAGAAGCCCGGCCGCGGGGCGTATCTCTGCCCCGACCCCGAATGCCTGAAAAAGGCACAGAAGAAAAAGGCGCTGGAACGCAGCTTTGAGCAGCCGGTTCCCGCCGAAGTATACGAGGCGCTGGCTGTACAGCTGAGTCGGACGGCCGGAAAGGAGGCAGAGGATGCCCAGGAATAAGAAACCCCCGGCAAACCCCGCCCCGGACCCCCGGCAGGCGCTGTTCCAGGCGGTGTCTCTCTGCCGGAAGGCAGGCCAGCTGACCATGGGCTTCGACGCCGTGGAGGAAGCCGCCGTCAAGGGAAAAGCCTGGCTGGTGCTGACGGCTTCGGACGCCAGCCCCAAGACCGTGCAGCGGATGAAACACGCCGTCGGCGATCTGGTGGACGTTCTGCCCATGCCGCTGACCCAGGACCAGCTTTCCGCCGTCTGCCACCGGGCGGTGGCGGTCTATGCGGTGACCGACCGCAACCTGGCAAAGCTCTGCTATGACCGGCTGACCGACTGCGGTATGATTACGAATGAGGAGGAAACAAGCGAATGATCGTTAAATATAAAGTTGCCGATTTTGCAAAGGACATCAACCAGCCCGTCAAGAAGATCCTGGAGGAGCTGACCGCCATGGGCAGCACCGGCAAAAAGAACAGCTCCCCTCTGGAAGAAAACGAGCTGAATTACCTGCTGGAAAAGTTCAGCCTCGCCAACAGCGAGACCGACCTCAGCGAGTATCTGAACAGCGGCAAGGCCCCCGAGAAAAAGCCCGAGGCCAAGAAACCCGAGGCCAAAAAGCAGCCCGCTCCCGCCGCGGAAAAGCAGCCCCAGCCCAAAAAGCCTGAGGCGGCCCAGCCCGCAGCCGGCAACGGCAAGCGGCCCCAGAAGAACGAGCAGCCCCACAAGAAGCGGGAGGAAAAGACGGTCTCCCTCAGCGAGCTGGCCCGCCAGACCGGCGCAAAAGCCCCGGCCGAGGCCGCCCAGGCCGTCGAGGTCAAACGGGAGAGCCATCAGGTCACGGTGGACACCCGCACGGTGGATATGAACGTGGACCGTTTCGACGCCCGGTACGACGACCTGGCTTCCACCAAGAACACCGAGAACCGCCGCAAGCCCACCCCCCAGGGCAACAAGCAGAAGTTCACCCAGCGCAGCCAGCGCCAGCGTCAGCAGTTCCAGAAGGGCAAGCGGGAGAGCGAGTTTGAGCGTCTCCAGCGCCTCCAGCTGGAAAAGGCCCGGAACGCCCAGCTCAAGGTCATGATCCCCGACGAGATCACGGTCGGCGAGCTGGCCGCCCGCCTCAAGCAGCAGGCCGGCAAGGTCATCGCCAAGTTCATGCAGCTGGGCGAGATGCACGCCATCAACGACGTGGTGGATTTTGATACCGCCGCTCTGGTGGCGGAGGAATTCCACGCCAAGGTGGAGCATGAAGTCCATGTGACCATTGAGGAGCGCCTGTTCGACCAGGAGGAGGACGCCGCGGAAGATCTGGTGGAGCGTCCGCCGGTGGTCTGCGTCATGGGCCATGTCGACCACGGCAAGACCAGTATTCTGGACGCCATCCGCAAGACCAACGTCACCGCGGGCGAGGCCGGCGGCATCACCCAGGCCATCGGCGCGTATCAGGTCAAGATCAACGACAGCGTCATCACCTTCCTGGATACCCCGGGCCACGAGGCGTTCACCTCCATGCGTGCCCGCGGCGCCAACATGACCGATATCGCGGTTCTGGTGGTGGCCTCGGACGACGGCATCATGCCCCAGACCGTGGAGTCCATCAACCACGCCAAGGCTGCCAACGTCAAAGTCATCGTTGCCATCAACAAGATGGATAAACCCACCGCCAACCCCGAGCGGGTCAAGGAGGGCCTGACCCAGTACGGTCTGGTGCCCGAGGACTGGGGCGGAGACGTGGCCTGCATCCCTGTTTCCGCCGTCACCGGCATGGGCATCAACGATTTGCTGGAGCGGATCGCTCTGGAGGCCGAGGTCATGGAGCTGAAGGCCAACCCCAACCGCCGCGCCAAGGGCGCTGTGGTGGAGGCCCGGCTGGATAAGGGCCAGGGCCCCATCGCCACCATTCTGGTCCAGAACGGCACCCTCCACACCGGCGACGTCATCATCGCCGGCACCGCCGTGGGCCGCGTCCGCACCATGCGGGACGACAAGGGCCGCAACATCACCGACGCCGTTCCCTCCACCCCGGTGGAGATCACCGGCCTGACCGCCGTGCCGGAGGCAGGCGACCTGTTCGAGGCCGTCGAGGACGAGCGGCTGGCCCGTGA
>JAHLFH010000030.1 GCA_018883885.1 Candidatus Faecalibacterium intestinavium
GCCGGGCAACGTCTCGCTGACCGGCACCAGCGGGTCGCCCGCGCCGGTCACCCGCATGGCCTGGTAGACATAGCTCCGGCCGGACAGGGGGTCCCGAATGGCGCCGCCGATGCAGGTGGCCGCGCCGCCGAAGGGCTCGATCTCGGTGGGGTGGTTGTGGGTCTCGTTCTTGAACAGGAAAAGCCAGTCCTCGTCTGTTCCGTTGACGTCGCACTTGATCTTGACGGTGCAGGCGTTGATTTCCTCGCTCTCGTCGAGGTTTTTCAGGATACCCTGCTTTTTCAGCGCCTTTGCGCCGATGGTGGCGATATCCATCAGGCAGCGGGGCTTTTCGGTCCGGCCCAGTTCCTCCCGCATGGCCATGTACCGGTCAAAGGCGGCCTGAACCACCTCGTCGTCAATCTGAACGTCGTCCAGGATGGTGCCGAAGGTGGTGTGGCGGCAGTGGTCGGACCAGTAGGTGTCGATCATCCGGATCTCCGTGATGGTGGGGTCCCGCTGCTCCGAGCGGAAATACTCCTGGCAGAAGTGGATGTCCCCCAGGTCCATGGCAAGGCCCTTTTCCTGCATGAAGGCGGCAAGGCCCGCCTCGTCCAGCTGGTTGAAGCCGGTCAGGGTGGCGACGGCGGTGGGGACGGCGTAGTCCATCTTCAGGGTCTTCCGCTCCTCCAGACTGGCCTCCCGGGCCTCCACGGGGTTGATGACATACTTTTTAATCTCGGCGATCTGCTCCTCGCTCAGCGCACCCTCCAGCAGGTAGACCCGGGCGGAGCGGACCAGAGGCCGCTCGCCCTGGCTGATGAGCTGGATGCACTCGGAAGCCGAGTCGGCCCGCTGGTCGAACTGGCCGGGCAGATACTCCACCGCAAAGGCGGTTTCCCCGCCCCGGGGCAGGGTGACGTAAGTGTTGTCCACCGGGGGCTCGCTGAACACGGTGCTGACGCACTGGTCAAACAGCTCCTCGCTGATCCCCTCCACGTCGTACCGGTTGAGCAGACGCAGGCCGGTCAGCTCCCGGATGCCCAGCAGGGTGGACAGCTCGTTCTGGAGCTGGCGGGCCTCGCCGTCGAACCCGGGTTTCTTTTCCACATAAATTCTATATACCATCAGTAGGATCTCCTCTGTATAATACAGTTTTGTTATGCGGGTTTTGTACTATCGAGTCGATTATGTACAAACAGGAATTTTTTACAGGGCAGCCAGCGCCTTGAGGGCCCGGGCTCCGATGTCGCTGCGCTTGTGCATCTTTTCAAACTCGATGCGTCCGGTGGCCTCATAGGCCCGGGCCAGAGCGTCGGGCAGGGTGTCCGCCACGGCGGTCACGCCCAGCACCCGGCCCCCTGCCGTCACCAGTGCGCCGTCCTTGAGGGCGGTGCCGGAGTGGTAGACGGTCACGTCCGCCATTTCAGGCAGCTGGCCCCCGGTCAGGCCGGAGATGGGCTTGCCCTTTTCGTAGGCCACGGGGTAACCGCCCGAAGCCAGAATCACGCAGGCGGCTGCGCCGTCCCGGAACTTGACCTCGGTGTCGGCCAGGGTGCCGTTGGTGCAGGCGGTCATGACCGTGAGCAGGTCGCTTTCCAGCAGAGGCAGCACCACCTGGGTCTCGGGGTCGCCGAAGCGGCAGTTGTACTCGATGACCTTCGGGCCGTCGGGGGTAATCATCAGGCCGAAGTAGAGGCAGCCCTTGAAGGGGCAGCCCTCGGCGTTCATGGCCGCGATGGTGGGCAGGAAGATTTCTTCCATACACCGCCGGGCCACGGCGGGGGTGTAGTAGGGGTTGGGGGCCACGGTGCCCATGCCGCCGGTGTTGAGGCCGGTGTCGTGGTCGTTGGCCCGCTTGTGGTCCATGGAGGAAACCATGGGTTTCACAACCTTGCCGTCGGTGAAGCTCAGGACGCTGACCTCGGGGCCGGTGAGGAATTCCTCGACGACGACCTTGTTGCCCGAAGCGCCGAACTTCTTGTCCAGCATGATCTCCTTGACGCCTGCGGCGGCTTCTTCCTCGCTGCCGCAGATCAGGACGCCCTTGCCCAGAGCCAGACCGTCGGCCTTGATGACCACGGGGTATTTGTTTTTAGCGCGGATATACTCCATCACCTTGGCGGGGTCGTCGAAGGTCTCATACTCTGCGGTGGGGATGTGGTATTTCTTCATCAGGTCCTTGGAAAAGACCTTGGAGGCCTCGATCCGGGCGGCCGCCTTGTCGGGGCCGAAGGCCGGGATGCCCACGGCCGCCAGAGCGTCCACCATGCCGAGGGCCAGGGGGTCGTCCTGGGCCACCACCACATAGTCAAAGGCTTCTTCTTTGGCGAAGGCCACCATGGCCTCCACGTCGGTGGCCTTGATGTCCTTGCACCGGGCGTCACAGCTGATGCCGCCGTTGCCGGGGGCGCACCAGATCTCGCCGCAGGCCGGGCTCTTTTTCAGGGCCTTGATGATGGCGTGTTCCCGGCCGCCGCCGCCCACTACCAGAATCTTCATGGTTCATCCCCTCCGCTCAGTGATGGAACAGCCGCAGCCCGCAGAAGGCCATGGCGATGCCGTACTTGTTGCAGGTGTCGATGACCTGCTGGTCCCGGATGGAGCCGCCCGGCTGGACGATGGCGGTGACGCCGCTGCGGCGGGCCCGCTCGATGTTGTCCCCAAAGGGGAAGAAGGCGTCCGAGCCAAGGCTGACGCCGGTGACCTTGCTGAGGTATTCCTTCTTTTCCTCGGCGGTCAGGGGGGCGGGCTGCTCGGTGAAGGTCTCGGCCCAGACGTCGTCGCCGATGACGTCCTCGGGGGTGTCGCCGATGTAGACGTCGATGGCGTTGTCCTGGTTGGGCTTGGTCACGTCGGGGCGGAAGGGCAGGTTCAGGACTTTATCCATGTGGCGAAGCTGCCAGTTGTCGGCCTTCTGGCCCGCCAGACGGGTGCAGTGGATGCGGCTCTGCTGGCCCGCGCCCACGCCGATGGTCTGGCCGCCCGAGACATAGCAGACCGAGTTGGACTGGGTGTATTTCAGGGTGATGAGGCTGATGATGAGGTCCCGCTTCTGCTCGTCGGTCACCTCTTTGTTCTCGGTGACGAAATTGTTCAGCATGGTGTCGGCGTTGATTTCCAGCTCGTTGCGGCCCTGCTCGAAGGTGATGCCGTAGACCTGCTTGCGCTCGATGGGGGCGGGGCGGTAGGCCGGGTCGATGGCAACCACGTTGTAATTGCCCTTCTTTTTGCTGGCCAGAATCGCCAGAGCCTCGGGCTCATAGCCCGGGGCAATGATGCCGTCCGACACCTCGTGCTGGATCAGCTTGGCGGTGGGCACGTCGCAGACCTCCGAGAGGGCAATCCAGTCGCCGAAGGAGGACATCCGGTCGGCGCCGCGGGCCCGGGCGTAGGCGCAGGCCAGGGCCGACAGGGCCATGTTGGGGGCGATGTGGTACATCTTCCGCTCCACGTCGGTCAGGGGCAGGCCCAGGGCTGCGCCCGCCGGGGAAACGTGCTTGAAGGAAGCCGCTGCGGGCAGGCCGCAGGCGGCCTTCAGCTCCTGCACCAGCTGGATGGAGTTGAGAGCGTCCAGAAAATTGATATAGCCGGGTTTGCCGTTCAGGACGGTGACGGGCAGCTCGGAGCCGTCCGCCATATAGATGCGGCTGGGCTTCTGGTTGGGGTTGCAGCCGTATTTCAGAGCCAGTTCATTCATGGTTCAAATCCTCCTTATTCCATCTCCTCGGGCAGCAGGGCAGGCTCCTCGGGGTCGTCCAGGTCGCTGCATACCGCTTCGTACTTGTTGTAGATCACATCGCCGCTCTCGCCGCTTTCCAGGTCGATGACCCGGCCAAAGAGGCTGACCTTGTTGTCCGGGTTGAGGTTTTCCCACAGACCCTTTGCAAAATCGCCGATGGTGCGGGGGCAGGCAAAGCGCAGCGGCTCCCCTTCAAAGCTGGGGATGGGGCTGCCGTTGTGCTTGTAGGTGCTGATGAAATGGCCTTCGCCCGCCACCGGCTGGGGGTAGTCGAAGAAATAGCGCTGGACGCTCTCGCCGTTGCCGTCGGCGGATTTCAAAATGCTCATCTGATAGCTGCCGTCGGCGTAGACCACCGCGGAAATGCGGGGGGTCCAGTTGGGGCCGTCCGGCTCAAAGGTCCGGGTGCGCAGGGCGTCGGCAAAGCTGCGGCCCCGGCACATCTCGTCGTAGATGGTGTCGGTCTGGTCGCCGTTGGTGACGATGTGGGTCCGGCCCAGAGTCAGCACCGGGTTATAGATGATGAGGCTGGGGTCCTCCAGCTTGGCCGGGTCGGCTGCGGTGGTGCAGATGCCGCCCCGCTCGGGCACCGGCTCAAACACCCGGTTGCGGCTGTTTTCGCTCCGGCCCATGATAAAGTACCCGATGAAGATCTGGCGGCCGTCCGGCGCCATCGCCACGGCAATGCCCCGGCCCGGGTACTCGTTGTTTGCCAGATACTGGTTCAGATCAATCTTTTCCATTCTGTTTTATCCTCACTTGGCGCCTGGCCGCCGGAAGGGCGGCGCAGCACAGTCGTTTATTCCACTTCGCCGCTGCACACCATGGCCACAGCCCTGGGCAGCAGCTTCCACTCGGCCTCGACCATCACCCGCTTTTGCAGCACCTCGGGGGTGTCGCCGGGCTGGATCTCCACCGCCTTTTGCAGCAGGATGGGCCCGCCGTCGCACTCCTCGTTGACAAAGTGGACGGTGGCGCCGGTGACCTTGCAGCCCCGGGCCAGGGCGGCCTCGTGGGGCCGCAGGCCGTACATCCCCGGCCCGCAGAAGGAGGGGATCAGGGCAGGGTGGACGTTCAGGATGCGGCGGGGGTACGCCTCGATGACGCTGGGCCCCAGCACCGACAGAAAGCCCGCCAGCACCACAAGGCCGATGTCGTGTTCTTTCAGGACCCTGAGCAGGGCGGCGTCAAAGTCCGCGGGGTCGGCGTAGTCCTTCCGCCGGACGACGCAGTGTTCCACCCCGGCCTTTTCGGCCCGCTCCAGAGCGTAGACGCCGGGCTTTGAGGCCACGACAAGGGTGATTTTTCCGTTAGGGTTTTCTCCCCGGGCCTCGCTGTCCAGCAGAGCCTGGAGGTTCGTCCCTCCGCCCGAGACAAGCACCGCGATCTTCAGCACAGTTCCACGCCCTCGCCTTCTGCGATGACGCCCAGCCGGTAGGCCTCGGGCTCGCCGTTTGCGTGGAGGATTTCCAGCGCCTTTTCCGCCTGATCCGCGGGGACGGTGAGGATCATGCCCACGCCCATATTGAAGGTGTTGAACATATCCCGCTCGGGGATGCTGCCCTCCTTCTGCATCAGAGCAAAGAGGCCCGGGGTGCGGACGTCCTCCTTCTTGATCCGGGCGCAGCAGCCCTGCTTGAGGCTGCGGGGGATGTTTTCGTAGAAGCCGCCGCCGGTGATGTGGGAGATGCCCCGGACGGCCACCTGCTCCAGGACGGCCAGCACCGGCTTGACGTAGATCTTGGTGGGGGCCAGCAGTGCCTCGCCCAGAGTCTTGCCGCCCAGCTCGGCGGGAGTGGTCTTGAGGACTTCGGGGTGGTTCTCCAAATCGAAAATCTTGCGCACCAGAGAGAAGCCGTTGGAGTGGACGCCCGAGGAGGGCAGGGCGAGAATCACGTCGCCGGGGACCATGGTGTTGTTGTCCAGAATCTTGCTCTTGTCCACCACGCCGACGGTGAAGCCTGCCAGATCGTACTCGTCCTCCGGGTAGAAGCCGGGCATCTCGGCGGTCTCGCCGCCCACCAGAGCGGCCCCCGCCTGAACGCAGCCCTCGGCCACGCCCTTGACCAGATCGGCAATCTTCTCGGGGACGTTCTTGCCGCAGGCAATGTAGTCGAGGAAAACCAGCGGCTTTGCGCCCGCGCAGATGACGTCGTTGACGCACATGGCCACGCAGTCGATGCCCACGGTGTCGTGCTTGTCCATCAGCATGGCGATTTTCAGCTTGGTGCCCACGCCGTCGGTGCCCGAAATCAGGACCGGGCGGGAGATGCCGGTGCAGTCCAGCTCGAACAGGCCGCCGAAGCCGCCCAGACCGCCGATGCAGTGCTCGTTCATGGTGCGGGCGACGTACTGTTTCATCAGTTCGACCGAGCGGTAACCGGCGGTAATGTCCACGCCGGCAGCCTTGTAGCTCTCAGAATAGCTCTTTTCCATGGTATTACTCTCCTAACTTTTTCTCGTCCTTGGGGCGGTCGTGCAGGTGGCGTTCGTGGATGTTGGTGGACAGCACCTGATCCGGCTTGACGGCGTATTCGCCGGTAAAGCAGGCGGTGCAGAACCCGCATTTTGCATTTTTGGCCAGCTGGACCACATGCTCGGTGGACAGATAGCCCAATGTATCGGCCCCGATGATCTCGTTGATCTCGGCCACCGTCCGGTCGGTGGCCACCAGCAGCTTCTGGTCGGGGATATCGGTGCCGAAGAAGCAGGGATATTTGAAGGGAGGGGCCGAGACCCGGAAATGGACCTCTTTTGCGCCCGCATCCCGGAGCAGCTTGATGATCCGGGCCGAGGTGGTGCCCCGGACAATGGAGTCGTCGATCAGGACCACCCGCTTGTCCTTGACGGTGCTGGTGACGGCGTTGAGCTTAATCCGGACGCTGTTCTCCCGCTGCTTCTGGCTGCCCTGGATGAAGGTCCGGCCAATGTATTTGTTCTTGATAAAGCCGATGCCGTAGGGGATGCCGCTGGCTTCCGAGTAGCCCAGCGCGGCGTCGAGGCCCGAGTCGGGCACGCCGATGACCACGTCGGCCTCCACGGGGTGTTCTTCCGCCAGGAAGCGGCCCGCCTGCTTGCGGGCCTCGTGGACCGAGCAGCCCTCGATGACGCTGTCGGGCCGGGCGAAGTAGATGAACTCAAAGACGCACATCTGGGTGTCCTTCCGGCCGCAGTGGTCCTTGATGCTCCGCAGGCCGTTGGCGTCGGCCACCACGATCTCGCCGGGCTCCACATCCCGCAGGAAATCCGCGCCCGCGGCGTCCAGCGCGCAGCTCTCGCTGGCAAAGACGTAGCCGCCGCCCGGCAGGGTGCCGATGCACAGAGGCCGGTAGCCCCGGGGGTCCCGCACCGCCATCAGCTTGGTGGAGGACATGATGACCAGGCTGTACGCGCCGTCCAGCTTGTCCATGGTGCGGCTGACGGCCAGCTCGATGCTGCCGCTCTTGAGCCGCTCCCGGGTGATGAGATAACAGATCACCTCGGTGTCAGAGGAGCCGTGGAAGATGGCCCCCTCGTTTTCCAGGGAGGTCCGCAGGGGGATGGCGTTGGTCAGGTTGCCGTTGTGGCACAGGGCCATGGTGCCCCGGCCGTGACGGACGATCATGGGCTGGGCGTTGGCCCGGACCCGGCTGCCGGCCGTCGCATACCGGACATGGCCGGTAGCCATCCGGATGGAGGGCTTGGAAAGGCTCGACAGAACCTGCGGGGTAAAGACCTCGTTCACAAGGCCCAGATCCCGGTAGCCCTCGATGACGCCGTCGTCGTTGACGGCGATGCCGCAGCTCTCCTGGCCGCGGTGCTGTAAGGAATAGAGCGCGGAATAGACGGCGGCGGTCACATCCTCGGTGCCGGCTTTGTCGTAGATGCCGAACACGCCGCACTCTTCATGAAGCGGGTAGCTGAAATCAGACATTCTTACTCCTCTAAGTATTCTTCTCGTGATCTGCCTGGGGCATTCCCTCAGGATGGGTGAATTCCACGTCGGGAACGGCTCACAGGGCGGCCAGCTCCTGCTGGAGCTTCGCCTCTTTGGCGGCGATCTCGCCGCTCATTTTGGCCCGTTCTTCTTCCAGACGGGCGGCCAGACCCTCGTCCGACAGGGCCAGAATCTGGGCGGCCAGCCAGGCGGCGTTCTTTGCGCCGTTGAGGGCCACCGTCGCAACCGGGATGCCGCTGGGCATCTGGACGGTAGCCAGCAGGGCGTCCAGGCCGTCCATGGCGCCGCCCTTCATGGGGATGCCGATCACCGGCAGGGTGGTGTTGGCCGCGAAAGTCCCGGCCAGATGGGCCGCCATCCCGGCGGCGCACAGGATCACCCCGAAGCCCCCGGCCCGGGCGTTCTTTGCAAACTCCGCGGCAGCCGCCGGGGTGCGGTGGGCGGACAGGATGTGAGCCTCAAACGGAATGCCCAGCGCCTTGAGCTGAGCGCAGGCCCCCTTGACCACCGGCCAATCGCTGTCCGAACCCATAATAACGGCAACCTTACGAATCATGCTTGTATCCTCCCTTTGCTGTGGGCCGGTTTCCCGGCAATTTGTATGGACAAAAAACAAAAAAGGCTGTGATGTACTTACACCACGGCCTTATGATTCCAACCGGTTTCCCGCGTCATACCGCTCAAAATGATACACGATGCCCCCCAGAGCGCCCGCAAAGCCGCAGGCCATGGAGCAAAGCATTTTGTATCGCATACAGCGCCCCCCGCAGAACCTGGTCGTATCGTTTTTCCGCTGGCAGAACGCCCTCGGGCGTCCTTGTGCCATATACAGTGTACGGCAAAACAGTTACTTTGCAAAGGCCGTTTTTGCAATTTCTCCCTTGTGTTCTCCCTGCTGAAAAAACCTTTCAGAAGTTTTGTGCATTTTCCCCACGTATTTTCTTTTTAGTATGACTTTCTCTGCAATTCTTTATTTTGTTACAGAACCGGCAAAATTCGTCTCTCCTTCCCGGCGCGGTTTTCTCTCTCCGGCTCAGAAGGTAATATGGGCGGTTTTCGCCCCGGCCGCCCGAATCAGATCTCCCGGCGCACAGCAGACCTGGGTGCCGATCCGCCCGCCGGAGACATACATCTTCTCAAGGCTGAGGGCGCTTTCGTCAAAGACGGTGACATACTGTTTTTTCATCCCCACCGGGCTGCACCCGCCCCGGACATAGCCGGTGACCTTGTTGATGTCCGCCACATGAATCATGGCCACACTCTTTTCCCCCACGCTGCGGGCCGCGGCCTTGAGGTCCAGCTCCGCCGCCACCGGGATGACAAACACAAAATAATTCCGGCTGGCCCCCTGCGTCACCAGCGTCTTATAAACGCAGGCGGGGTCTTCGCCCATGCTGGCCGCAACGGTCACGCCGTCCACCGCCACCCCTTCTTCGTGGGGGTATTCATGGGCGGTATAGGCCACTTTGGCCCGCTCGAGAATCCGCATCGCGTTGGTTTTTGCTTCTTTCCCCATTGTTGTAAACCTTTCTCCTTTTTTGTTTTATTGTACCACGCCTTGAGGGGGGAGAACAAGGTTTTCTTTTATGCTGCCCAGTACACAGAGCGCGGCAACCATGGCAGAAGGAAGATTACGTTTTCTGTCGAATTCTGTTGCAATCAAGGCCGAAGCGCTGCCTGCGGCAGATAAAGCGAGGCGTGTGCTGGCGCAGCGCTCCGGTTTTTTCAAGCGGCAACCGCCGCGCAGGAAAAAGCGGCTAAGCGCAAGAGGAAAGGCCGCGCAGCGGCAGGGGGGGACACATTAAAAGGGAGTGCGGGATAAAAAAATACTTGACTTCATGATAGTGAAGTGATATAGTAGCCCTATCACTTCAGACAAATGAAGCACTGAAGGACCGCGGCAAAGGGGCCTGTGTACTCCTGCACCGGGTTTACGGAAAAACGAGCGAAAAAGGAGATACCGGCCATGATTGTCATCCTCAAACAAAACGCCCCTGACGCCCAGGTTCACGAGTTCTGCCGTGAGCTGGAGGGAATGGGCTTTCAGATCAACGACTCCAAGGGCAGCGACACCCATATTCTGGGCCTGATCGGCGACACCAAAGCCATCGCCGAGAGCTGGATTCTTGCAAACCCGGTGGTGGAGACGGTCCGCCGGGTGTCCGAACCCTATAAGAAAGCCAACCGCAAATTTCACCCCGACGATACGGTGGTGGACGTGAGCGGGGTCAGGATCGGCGGCGGGAACTTCGCCGTCATCGCCGGGCCGTGCAGCATCGAGAGCGAGGATCAGATCACCTATTGCGCCCAGCGGGTGAAAGCCGCCGGGGCAAGCCTTCTGCGGGGCGGCGCGTTCAAGCCCCGCACCTCCCCTTACTCTTTTCAGGGAATGCGGGCCGAGGGGCTGGACCTGCTCAAGCTGGCCCGCCGGGCCAGCGGCAGCCCCATCGTCACCGAAATCATGAACACCGAGCACCTGCCTCTTTTTGAAAATGTAGACCTGATTCAGGTGGGGGCCCGGAATATGCAGAATTTTGAGCTGCTCAAGGCCGTGGGCCGCCAGAAAAAGCCGGTGCTGCTCAAACGGGGGCTGGCCAACACGCTGGAAGAACTGGTCATGAGCGCCGAATACATCATGGCTGAGGGCAATGAGAACGTCATTCTCTGCGAGCGGGGCATCCGCACCTACGAGACCAGCATGCGCAACACCCTGGACCTTGCGGCGGTCTGTATGCTCCACAAGATGACCCATCTGCCGGTGGTGGTGGACCCCAGCCACGCCTGCGGCCAGGCCTGGATGGTGCCCCAGCTGGCCAAGGCGGCGGTGGCCGCCGGGGCCGACGGCCTGATGATCGAGGTGCACAACAACCCCGCCAAGGCGAAGTGCGACGGCGCCCAGAGCCTGACCCCCGACCAGTTCGACGAACTGATGGCTTTCCTCTCCAAGGAGGTGGAGTTCTTCGGCAAAACCCTCAACTGAACCCGTTCTGCCTCTGTTCTTTCTGCGCTGCGGCCCCTTTTCCGGGGGACTGCGGCGCTTTTTTTGCCGCTGCGTTTTCTTTTGGCCCGGTTTGTGCTATACTTCCTATGTTCTTTGGAATGACAAAACCGGCGGCCCCGCCGCCACGAAAGAGGTTACTTGTATGAAAGCTCACATCGCCCGCAATCAGAACGCCGGGGTGCCTCTGGTTCTGGGGTGGAACCTTTCCGCCGCAGACCGGGGCGTGCTGGACGGGATGGCCCCGGCTTTCGGGATGAAACTGATTCAGGTCGGCCCGGCGGACGCCGGAAAGACGGTGGCCCAGCTGCTGGGGGAGACGCCGGCTGCGTCGCCCCGGACTCTGGCGCTGGAGCCGAACGCCTACCCCTCCGCCATCGTGCTGGCCAACTTCCGCAGCAAGGACGTGGACACCCTGCTGGACCTGCTGAAAAACGCAAAGGTGAACATCCCGCTCAAGGCTGTGGTTACCCCCACCAGCCGCCGCTGGGTCTTCGGCGACCTGCTGGCCCATCTGGCAGAGGAACACCGCGCCTTCACCCCGCAGCCCGCCGCAACACAGGAGACGCTTTGATATGAAACTGAAACAGACCCTTTTTTCTCTGGTCAGCCTGCTGCTCTGCGCGGCCCTGCTGGCCGGATGCGGCGCGCCTGCCGTTTCCGGCCCTCTGCCGGGCAAGAACGCCCAGCGGTACACCACCATTTTTTACGATGTCTTTGACACCATCACCCAGGTGATTGCCTACTGCGACAGCGAGGACGAATTCCGCAGCCAGATGGAGGCGCTGCACAACGACCTGCTGGAATATCACCAGCTCTATGACATCTACAACAGCTACGACGGGGTCAGCAACATCAAGACCATCAACGACAACGCGGGCGTCACCCCGGTGAAGGTGGACGAGAAGATCCTCGACCTGCTGGAGCTGGCCGTGGAGATGTACGACACCACCGGCGGCAAACTGAATGTGGCCATGGGCAGCGTGCTGGGCATCTGGCACGACCACCGGGAGGCCGCTGAGGCCGACCCCGGCGACGAGGACAACACCCTGCCCGAACAGGCTGAGTTGGAGGCCGCCGCCCAGCACTGCGACATCAACGACATTGTCATCGACCGGGAGGCCGGGACGGTCTATCTGGCCGACCCCGAGATGAGCCTCGATGTGGGCAGCGTGGGCAAAGGCTACGCCGTCGAGATGGCCTGTCAGGCCGCCGAGGCCCGGGGGCTTATCAGCGCTTCGGTCAGCGTGGGCGGCAATCTGCGGGCCATCGGCTATAAGCCGGACGGCGCACGCTGGACCGGCGGCGTCGAAAACCCCTGGGATTCCTCCGATTTCTACACCGCCGATTCCTCCCTGGTGGCCGCCGTCTACACCAGCAACCAGGCGCTCGTCACCAGCGGCGACTACCAGCGCTATTATATGGTAGACGGGGTGCGGTATCACCACCTCATCGACCCCGACACCCTCTGGCCCGCCGCCTACTTTGACAGCGTGACCATCCTCTGCCCCGACTCCGGGCTGGCCGACTGCCTGTCCACCGCGCTGTTCTGCTCCACCCTTGAGGAAGGGCAGGCTCTGGTGCGCTCCCTGGACGGCGTCGAGGCCCTCTGGTGTACCACCGACGGGGAGCTGGTCTTTTCGGACGGCTTCCAGGATTACGCGATTGAAAATTCGTAATTGTGTAATTCATAATTTATCCTGGCCGGAACAGGATGCTGAAACAGCGTAATAAAAATGAGATAGACTTCCCCAAAAGGGGTTGCCTATCTCATTTTTTGTTGTAGTCTGAAATTGTAATGAAACAAACACAACGAGAAAAGTATAGCAGAAGGGCAGAGACATATCAACAGCTGGCCCTGCCAATCGCGCAAAATATTGAAATAGCGGAAGATGAGGCCGTGTTTGCAGCCAACGCCCAGCTTGAGAAACTGGATTAGAGGAAACTGGATCGAGCGTATTCGTCCAGAGGGAGAAAACCGGCGGCAGAAACCCCGGAGCGCGGTCCATTTGCCCGGCTTCGGGGGAATATCCATACCGAGCGTCTTATTGGTGCAAATCGAAACGTATGCCTCGAACTTTTGGGGAGGCGATTGCTGCGTTTTAAAAAACAAAAGCCTGTCTGAATCCCTGTTAGGGGATCAGGCAGGCTTCCCATACGCACCCGGGAACTGTCGGCTGACAAGCAACAAGTCGTTTGGTTCTTTATTGCGGTTGGACCAACGGGTTCCGGTGCTTTTTAAAATGGAGCTGCTATCCAGATTTGAACTGGAGACCTCATCCTTACCAAGGATGCGCTCTACCAACTGAGCTATAGCAGCAGATGACCACGAGCGATATTATAGCATAACCTTTCCGGGTTTGCAAGCCCCCAAATGCAAAAACCGACAAAAAATTTCTCCCGGCGCACAAAAGGCAGGGGATGCGCCCTGCATCCCCTGCGGTCTTGTCTTTTCGGTTGGGGCGCCGCCGGTCAGCGGCAGCCGCGGCAATGGCTGCAATCCCCGCCGCAGCCTTTGCCCTTGCGTGCGTCGCGGATCATGCTGACGAGCGCCAGCCCCAGCACGGCGGCGACAAAGCCATACCCCTGTAAGAACCATAGGATGACGGAGGAAACAAGAATCACTGTGCCTGCCCGCTTGATGAAGGAGAAGCCCCGCTCCCAGGTGGCCCGGAGAACGCTGCCCCAGGCGGGGGCGTGGTAGGCGGGCAGCTCCATGACGAAGGGGGCGGGCTCCCCGGTGGGGCGGCAGGGAGATCAGATCATGATTCGGTTTGCCATGGTGCGGTCCAGCGCGATGCGGCTTTCCTTCACCTGAAGGATCAGGTTGCCCCGATCTCGTTCACGACGGTCACGCTGCTGCCCACCACAAACCCCAGCTCGGCCAGGTGCTGGCGCACCTCGTCTCTGCCGGTGATTTTCTGGATGGTTACGGTCTCACCGGACCGTGCAATGCTTAATGGCATCATAACGGTTCACCTCAATCTGAATGCTGGAATTGTTGGTTAGTTTCGCATAACCTTGTTGACGTGGATAGTTTAAAATGCCTAACCTCGAAAGTCAACCACTTTGTGAAAGAATCCGTTAAGTTTGTTATATCAAACAAACTGCGAGAATCTTTTTAGGGCAAAACCGGCATTTTTCCGGCAAAAGGCTGCGGCCCCGGTCCACGGGGCAGGTTCCGTGGGGCCGGGGCCGCAAAGCAAAAAAGGAGGATTTGCCTGCCGGGGCAGGCGCCAGGGTAAAAGAGAGTATATCAAATGAGGATGTCGAAAAGATCAGGCGGAGACGGTGAGCCGCGGGATGGGCCGCCCGCTGCGGAAGAGCCGCAGATAGACGGCGGTACACTTCTTGAACTGGTCGAACAGGCGCTGGGCGGCGTCGGGGTCGCCGTAGGACTTCCAGCAGCCGCAGCAGGTAAAGTTCTTGCCCCGGTTCTCGATGAAGCCGAGGACGTCGGCCAGCGGGTACCCCAAAAAGACCCCGATTTCGTGGGGGAAGTCGCGGCCTTCCGTCAGCCGCAGGGCCAGCTGGGCCAGCAGAGCGGCGCAGCCTGCCCCGGCTTCGGTCCCGGAACCGGGCAGACGGTAGCCCTCCCGGGAGAGAAAGCGCCGGGTTTCGGGCTGGGAAAGGGCGGCCCAAAGCCGGGCGGCCCGGAACACATAGATCAGGTAACAGCGGGTCTCCGGGAATTCCTTCAGCACCACCAGCCGGACCCCTTTGGGGCCGAGCGCGGCGTTCCAGCCCGCCACCCGGGCATAGAGGGCGGCAGGAGAACGGCATTCCAGCCGAAACAGATTGGCGGGCTTCAGCCCGGCCAGAGTGGGGGCGCACTGTTCAATCATGACGGTTTCAAAATTTCGTTCCATCCGGTTCACCTCGCTGATTTTTCCGGGAGTTTCGACACAGGGTTAGTATTCCGCCCGGGGGAGAGATTATTTGATTAGTTTTGACTAACCTTGAGGATAAAAAAGAGACTGCGGAATGCGCCGCAGTGGTTAGTTAAAGCTAACAACAAGAGAATATCATACGCCGTCCCTTCTGTCAACCCTGTTTTTGCGCCGTTCCTTTTGCGGGAACGAGGGGAAGCCGCTTTCAGGTTTCGCCCGCCCTGCGCGGGGGGAACTCTAAAAGAATCTGCCTCTGCCTGTCCGGGTGGGCGGGTTAAAATCAGAAAGTTTTTATGCTATACTGTCCCCATGCGCTGCGGCTCCGGCCAATTTGGGCGGCGCGGAGGAAAACAGGATGGAACAACAGCAGTATCTGGAATTGGCCGGCTGGATCGGCGCACAGCTGAAAGGGGAGAAACGCCCCCTTCTGGTGGCCATTGATGGCCGGTGCGGAAGCGGCAAGACGAGCCTTGCCGCGGCGCTGGCGGAACAGTTTCCCCAAAGCCTGACCGTCCATATGGACGACTTTTATCTTCCGGTGGAACAGCGCGTCCCCGATTGGGAAAACCGCCCCTGCGCGAATATGGACCTTCTGCGCTTCCGGGATCAGGTCCTGAAGCCCGCCCGGGCCGGGCAGACGATCGAGTACCGGGCCTTTTCCTGCGCCCAAAAAAGGGAGAAGGAGCCGGTGCTCCTTCCGCCCCGGCCTCTGGTGCTGGTGGAGGGCAGCTATTCCCACCACCCGCTCCTTGCGCCCTATTACGATGTCCGGGTGTTTCTGACCTGTCGGCCCGAGGTGCAGGCCCGCCGCCTTCTGGCCCGGGAGGGGGAGCGGTATCCCATGTTTGCCCGCCGCTGGATTCCGCTGGAGGAGGGGTACTTTGCGGAATATGCCATCCCGGAAAAGGCGGACCGGGTAATTGACAATTCCTAAGAAAACCGGCCGGAAAACGCCGGTTTGCGGGCGTCTGCACAAAACAAAAAACACCTGCCGAAACTGGCAGGTGCTTGGTGGGGTGCCCAGAGGGACTCGAACCCTCGATCTCCAGATCCACAATCTGGCGCGTTAACCGACTACGCTATGGGCACCACATATGCGCCCGAAGGGACTCGAACCCCCGGCCCACTGCTTAGAAGGCAGTTGCTCTATCCACCTGAGCTACGGGCGCACGATGCTGATCCCAAAGGGTACTTCTATGGCGCAACACCGAGTCTTGGCGTGTGTTGCGAGAGATATAGTACCACACTCTCCGGCTTCTGTCAAGAAAAAACCAAAAATTTGTCCGGCTTTTCTTACAGGTTCATCCCCAGCAGCCCCAGGGCGAAGCCCGCCGCCGCCCCCGCCAGCACGTCCCGGGGGGAATGGACCAGGGCCAGAACCCGCACCGCGCAGACCCCGAGGGCCGCCGCCGTCAAAAACAGCCCCACCGGCAGGGAATAGTGCAGCCAGACTGCGGCGATCACCCCCGCGCTCAGGGCGTGCCGGGAGGGAAAGGCCTGCCCCCGGGTGCGTTTGGGCAGGATGGACTGGACGCCGGGCTGCTCGTAGGGGCGGGGCCCTGTCTCTTATACACATCTGA
>JAHLFH010000031.1 GCA_018883885.1 Candidatus Faecalibacterium intestinavium
CTGACCCCGTATGAAACCAGAGAAATCCTCTTTTACAAGACCGAAAACGGAGAGGTGCGGGTGGAAATCCTGCTCTTTCAGGAAAATCTCTGGCTGACGCAGGCAAAAATGGCAGAGCTGTTCGAGGTGCAGAAAGCGGCCATTTCCAAGCATCTGAAAAAAATCTTTGAATCCGGCGAACTGAGCGAGGATTCAGTTGTTTCCAAAATGGAAACAACTGCGGCGGACGGGAAACGGTATCAGACCAATTATTATAATCTGGACGCCATCATCGCTGTGGGGTATCGAGTGAACTCCAAAAAGGCGACCATGTTCCGCATTTGGGCAAACCGGGTGTTGAAAGAGTTCATCATCAAGGGTTATGTGATGGATGACGCACGGCTGCGGGAGCCGGAAAACTTTTTCGGCAAGGATTATTTCGAGGAACAGCTGGAGCGTATCCGGGACATCCGGGCCAGCGAGAGAAGGTTCTACCAGAAAATCACGGACATCTATTCCCAGTGCAGCGCCGACTACGATGTGGAAAGCCCCATCACAAAGGAGTTTTTTGCCACGGTGCAGAACAAGCTCCATTATGCGGTCACCCATCATACCGCCGCTGAGATCGTATATGGGCGTGCCGACAGCACCAAGCCCAACATGGGCCTGACCACATGGAAAAACGCCCCCAAAGGCCGCATCCGTAAATCAGATGTCACCGTTGCCAAAAACTATCTGAACGAAACGGAAATGCGAAACCTGAACGAGATCGTCACCATGTACCTGGACTATGCGGAACGGCAGGCCCGCCGGGGAAATGTCATGTATATGGCCGATTGGGTCAAGCGGCTTGACGCATTTTTACAGTTCAACGAGGAAGATATTCTGCATGATAAAGGCAAGGTGACCGCCGCCATTGCTAAAGCCTTTGCCGAGAAAGAGTTCGAAAAGTTCCGGGTTTTGCAGGATCGAACCTATCAGAGCGACTTTGACCGGCTGGTTGCGGAAACTTCGGATGATCTGACAGAATAACCATATATACAGAAAGCCCACGCCACCGGTTCTCTTTCCGGCTGCGTGGGCTTTTTCGGCCATCGCTTATTTCTTGTTTTGCAGCTGTTCATGGGCCTCCTGCTGGACAATCAGCCCCGCCGAAAAGCCATACTTGAAATGACTCTCACTTTCCTCGCACTGGGCGATAGCGTTCTGCGCTCGGAGTTCCTCCACCAGAGCATAGTCCTCTTTGCTGAGCCGCTGGGATAACTGCTCCATCAACGCCGCACAGGTTTGGATCGCCTTGCGGTATTCCGGGGACGTGGGCACTACCGTTTCACAGGGATAAAACTCCCCGTTATACATGGCTTCCAAAATCATTGCGTTCCCTCCCTCAACAATAGACCAACTCCGCCAGGACAATTTCCTCGGCCCTGTTGTGGATGGAGTTCAAGGAGCGCACCCATGCCATCTGGTCGGCAGCTTTCAGGGCTTCTGTGACGCCCTCTTGCTGCATCATGGCTTTTTCGATAATTTCCAGCCGCTTCCGACAGGCGGCGTCGATTTCCTCCAAATGGGGAAACAGTTTTTCAGTGACAATGAGATCGGTATACAGAATGGGCCGGTGTTCTTTTAAGTAGGCACGGCGCAACCGGCCATATTTCCCGATATGGTACTCTTTGGTGTCCAATAACACAAGGTCAGGAATGAGATAGTCGCCGCATTTGCTGTAAGTCAGTTCCATACAAGGCTCCTTTCGTGGGAATGTGGTTGACAGTTACGGTAGGTTTGAGGGCATCCCTCCTTTATCATAACTGTCTTTTCATTCGCCACAAATGAGCCGCCAGTCATGATGTAATGTTTTTTGGTGTAATCCACCCTCTATACATTACATCATGCCAAGAAGTGCAGCGAGCACTTCTGCCAGAAGCAGGACCGGCCTTCTTTCAAATAAGATCGCCGGTCCTGTTTTTTGAAGCAAATATAGCGTCCTGATTTCGTTTATCAGCGCATTCCTGCGCTTTTAAAAAAAGTTTTTCATGGAAACCACAAATCATCACAGGAGGAAAAACTATGGCCCAATTTCCCACAAATTTTCTTTGGGGCGGCGCAACCGCTGCCAATCAGTGTGAGGGCGGCTACAACGAAGGAGGCCGCGGTCTTGCGAATGTTGATGTCGTCCCGTTTGGCGAGGACCGTTTCCCTGTCGCGTCCGGGCGGATGAAGATGCTGACGTGCGACGACGCGCACGAGTACCCTTCCCATGAAGCGGTGGACCTGTACCACCACTACAAGGAGGACATCCGTCTGTTCGGCGAGATAGGCTTCAAGTGCTACCGGATGTCCATTGCCTGGACCCGGATTCTCCCGAACGGCGATGACGACACCCCCAACGAAGCGGGTCTCGCCTTTTATGACAGCGTGTTCGACGAGTGCCATAAATATGGCATCGAGCCACTGGTCACAATTTGTCACTTTGACACTCCGATAGCCCTCATTCGCAAATACGGCGGCTGGAAGGACCGCCGCATGGTCGATGCCTACCTGAAATACTGCGCCGTGATCTTCAACCGCTACAAAAACAAAGTGCGCTACTGGCTCACCTTCAATGAGATCAATATGCTGCTGCACATGCCATTCATTGGTGCGGGCGTTTATTTTGAGGAAGGAGAGAACCCAGAGCAGATCAAGTACACGGCGGCTCACCACGAACTGGTCGCAAGCGCCAAGGCAGTCAAGCTGGCGCATGAAATCATGCCAGACTGCATGGTGGGCTGCATGCTGGCCGCCGGGCAGTATTATCCGTACACCTGCAACCCGCTGGATGTGCAGGCCGCGATGGAGGCGGACCGGGACAATTACTTCCTGATTGACGCGCAGGTGTACGGCGAATACCCCGTCTGGGCGCTGAAGCGGATGGAGCGCGCGGGGGTGCGCATCGACTGCACCGCGGAGGACCGCCGGGTCATGAAGGAGGGTGTAGTGGACTTTGTCTCCTTCAGCTACTATTCCTCTCGCACCACCTCTGCGGACCCCGAGGTGCTGGCACACCAGAGCCAGGGCGGCAACGCGGTGTTTGCTACTGTGAACAACCCCTACCTCGACGAGAGCGAGTGGGGCTGGCAGATCGACCCAGTGGGCCTGCGCATCACGATGAACAGCCTCTACGACCGCTACCGCAAGCCGCTGTTCATCGTGGAAAACGGCCTCGGCGCAAACGACACGGTGGAGCCGGACGGCTCCATCCACGACCCGTACCGTATCGCGTACCTGCGCGCACATATCGAGGAGATGAAAAAAGCAGTTCTGGAGGACGGCCTGCCGCTGCTGGGCTACACGATGTGGGGCCCCATCGACCTCGTTTCCAATGGCACCGGCGAGATGAAAAAGCGCTACGGCTTTATTTATGTGGACAAACAGAACGACGGCTCCGGCACATTGGAGCGCCGCCGCAAAGACAGTTTTTACTGGTACAAAAAGGTCATCGCCTCCAACGGCGAAGACTTGGACTGACGGTGGGCATTCTGCCGCGCCGCGGCGTGAGAAATAGGGGCACGACCAAGGAGGATAAATCATGGCAAGTAAATATGATGGCCTTGCTCGCATTATTTTACAAAATGTCGGTGGCAAGTCCAACATTACAGGAATCCGGCACTGTGTCACCCGGCTGCGCTTCAATTTGAAGGACGAGAGCAAAGCCAACACAGACGTTCTGAAAGAAACCGACGGCATTGTCACGGTTATTCAGGCAGGCGGCCAGTACCAGGTGGTTATTGGCAATCAGGTGAGCGATGTGTACGATGCAGTCATCTCGGTCGGTCATCTGGAACATCTGGCAGAGGGCCTTGCAGATGAAAGCGGAAACGCCCTGGGAGAGGGCGCAGGCGGCGCAAAACCCAATCTGCTCAACCGTTTTATTGATGTGATCTCCGGCTGTATGCAGCCGATCCTGGGCTGTCTGGGTGCATCGGGCATCGTCAAAGGCCTGCTGGCTTTCAGTGTCTCAATGGGATGGATGGACCCCAGCTGGGGCACCTATCAGGTGTTGTATGCGTTTGGTGATGGATTTTTCTACTTTTTGCCGATTTTTCTTGGCTATACCTGCGCCAAAAAGTTGAACTTTGATGAGTTCATCGGCATGGCAATCGGCGTCGGGCTGGTCTACCCCAATATGGTCGCCATGCAGGGTTCCAGTCCACTTGGCACGATTTTTGCCGGCACAGCGTTTGAGATGAGCTACACCACAACCTTTTTAAAATTACCGGTTTTCTTCCCCGCGTCCGGTTATCCCAGCTCTGTGGTGCCGGTGCTGCTGGCCTCATTGGTCACGGCGAAATGGGTGTATCCGTTCTTCCGCAAAATCTTCCCGGACACAGTCAAGCTTTTTCTCGTACCACTTTGCACCGTTTGCGTTATGTTGCCGCTGACCTACCTTGTCGTTGGCCCGGTTTCCTCGCTGCTGTGCGGCGCGCTGCAGTGGTTCTTTGGCTTGATTTTTAATCTTCCGGTCGTCGGCGGCGCAGTTGCGGGCGCTCTGGTTGGCACATTCTGGCAGGTGCTGGTCATGTTTGGCCTGCACTGGGGTCTGATCCCGCTGATGTATTCCAACATCGGTACGCTGGGGTATGACATTGTGCTCTCCCCCAACAACGTCTGTTCCTGGACGGAGTTCGGTATCCCGGCAGCGGTCGTGCTTAAAACCAAGAGCACGAAGACCCGCGGTATTGCAATTCCTGCGATGATCTCGGCCTTCTTTGGAATCAGTGAACCGGCCATCTACGGTATTACCCTGCCGAAGAAAAAGCCTTTCCTGCTTTCCTGTGTGGTCTCTGGCATTGGCGGCGCAGTGATCGGGCTGCTGGGTGTCAAATCCTATCTTTCCGGCGGTTTAGGCCTGTTTGCATGGCCGGCATTTATCAATCCCAACCCAGCTCCGGGCGAAAACCCGCTGTACAGCATGCTTGTGTGTATCGTAGTTGCTGTAATTGCCGTCATTGTTACATTTGTGATCACCTGGTTCACCTACAAAGACGAACCGGACCGCAAGCGCACAGATGCCACACCTGCACAGAAAGCACCTGTTTTACAGGACGAGCGCTCTGATGCTCCGACCGCAGGGGCAGATGGCCTGACAAAAAACGTAATCGTTGCCCCTATTCGTGGCGAGGCAAAGCCGCTGAGCGAGTGTAAGGATGAGGTGTTCAATTCCGGGGTGATGGGACAGGGCGTTGTCATCGAACCGGAAGAAGGACGGGTATATGCACCTTGCGATGGAGAAATCACAAATCTGTTTGAAACGCTGCATGCCATAGGCATGAGCGGACCAGAGAATACAGACCTTTTGATCCATGTTGGTATGGACACAGTGGGGTTAAACGGCCAAGGATTTACCGCCCATGTAAAAACCGGCGACAAGGTTAAAGCCGGTCAATTGCTGCTGGAGTTTGATATGGACCTCATCCGCTCCAAAGGTTTGCCTGTGACTACCCCGGTCGTTGTAACAAACTCGGATGATTACCCCGGTCTGACAGTACACACCGGCAATTTAAATCACGGTGATGCGCTGATTTATTTAAGATAATCAGACAAAAACCTAACCCGTTGCCACACAGTATTCACTATGAGAGAATTTTCAGAAGTAGTTCGTATGTTGTTGTATTCTGTTTGTGAGGGAGAAGAACAGTATGAAAAATGATATGTTGGAACTGATTCGTTCCCGCCGCAGCATTCGCTCCTAAGTGAAATTTCAACATCCTCTTGACAGACTGACCTGCAATCGCTATACTCTCTTTGAAAATTGCGTGGATTTTTCTGGATTCGATCACCTTTTCGCCACACACTCGCTCAAGCGCCTTTGAGCGGGTGTGTGGCTTTTTTTGTTTGAAGGAGAAAAATACATGCGTTTTTGATCTGTTTTCCTTCCGCGTGGCTTTGCCGCCCGTGACGGAGGGACTTTTTATAGAGGGGAGGATTTTTATGTCCAACGAAAACCGGATGGCAACAGAGCCGATTGGCCGTCTGCTGCTTCAGATGTCTCTGCCGCCGCTGTTTTCGATGTTTTTGCAGTATTCCTATAATCTGGCAGACAGCGCATTTGTGGCGCGTCTGAGTGAGGACGCGCTCACGGCAGTCTCTCTTTCATTTCCGCTTACCACACTGATGAACGCCGTTTCCATCTGGATCGGTGTAGGTGTCAATATTCTGATCTCAGGTTATCTTGGTCAGAAAAAACAGGAAAAAGCCAATGATACAGTCACCCTAGGACTTTTGCTTTCGTTCGCTGTCGGCGCAGCCATCAACCTGGCAGCATTTCTGATTTTGCCTGCCTATTTCAAGGCGTTTACCAGCGACGCCTCTATTTACTCTCTCAGCATTGCCTATATGAGTGTATGCGCCTTTATGCAGGTCCCCAACATGGTGCACATCGCCATCCAGAAGATGATCCAGGCCACTGGCAATATGATCGGCCCCATGTGGTTCCAGATCGCGGGTGTTGTATTTAATTTTATCTTTGATCCTCTGCTGATTTTTGGCATTGGCCCCTTCCCGACCATGGGCATCCGCGGCGCTGCCGTGGCCACTGTGGGCGGCTACACGCTCTCCATGCTGCTGGCCTTTGCCATGCTGCTGTGCACAAAGCAAAAGATTCGCATCCGCATAAAGGGCTTTTGTTGGGAGTGGACCGCTGTGCGGCGTGTGTTTGCTCTGGGTCTGCCGTCCTTTATCATGAACGCGCTGAGCGCCTTTATGGTGACGATCGTCAACTTGTTTCTCGCTGCATACTCCGCCACGGCCATTGCGTTCTTCGGCGCATATTTCAAGGTCCAGCAGTTGATCGTGATGACGGTCAACGGCCTGATACAAGGCTGCCTACCCATCATGCGTTTCAGTTACGGTGCTGGAAATTCACGGCGGCTGAATCTGGCCTTCCGGGACGGCACACTGCTGGTCGTATGGATGATGGCCCTTGGCACGGCGGCGATTGCCGTTTTCCCTGCACAGATCCTGGGACTGTTCACTGCCTCAGCGGAAATGCAGGAATATGGTGTCACCGCCATGCGGATCATGGCCGTGGGGTATGTATTTTGCGGTCTTTCCACAATGGTCTCTACCTATCTGCAGGCCACGGAGCAGGTCTTTGTCAGTATGCTGTTGCAGATGATGCGCCAGTTTGCGCTGCTGGTACCGGTAATGTGGCTGTTGGAATGTCAGCTTGGCATCATCGGCATCTGGCTGTCCTTCCCAGTGGCGGAGGTGACTACCTTTCTCGCAGCAGTTCTTTTGATGCGCCGCTTTCAGAAAAAGCAGCGGTCCCTACACCCCGCGGAGGCCTGAACTTCCATACTTTATCTATTTGAGGAGAATTCAATGAATGACACTTTCATGAAAGAAAAACCCGTGCTGCCGCTGTTGCTCTCTATGGCCCTGCCTATGGTGCTGTCGATGCTGGTCAACTCGCTGTACAACATTGTAGACAGCTTTTTCGTTGCCCGCATCAGCGAGGATGCCATGACTGCCCTCTCATTGGTCTACCCGGTGCAGAACCTGATCAATGCTGTAGGCATCGGCTTTGGCATTGGCATCAACGCAGTCATTGCCCTGCACCTCGGCGCGCAGGAGCAGCGCGCGGCCGACCAAGCCGCCACCCAGGGCCTGCTGATGGCCGCTGTGCACAGCGTACTGATGACCGTGGGTTCGCTCGCAGTCATGCCATCCTTTTTGCGGATGTTCACCTCATCTGCGGCCATCCAAGCCTTGGGCGTGCAGTATTCCACGATTGCGTTTGCCTTTACGCCTGCTATCATCTTCGGCGTCTCGTTTGAAAAGCTCTTTCAGGCCGTCGGCAGCATGCAGGTGACAATGGTCAGTATGTTGTGCGGCTGCCTCACCAACATTGTCTTGGACCCGCTGCTGATCTTTGGCATCGGGCCATTTCCGGCCATGGGCATCCGCGGTGCGGCGCTAGCCACTGGTATCGGTCAGGTGCTGACCCTTGTTATTTACCTGGTCATTTATGCAGTGCGGCCGCCCCGGGTGCGCATCCGCAGGGAGTTGCTGCGGCCGGAGCTGACGATGATTGGCCGGCTATATTCCATCGGCATTCCGGCGGCGCTCAACCTCGCGCTGCCATCCTTCCTTATCTCGGCACTAAACGTGATACTCGCCGCCTGGTCGGAGGTATATGTGCTGGTGCTCGGCATTTACTACAAACTTCAGACCTTCCTCTACCTGCCCGCCAACGGCATCGTACAGGGGATGCGACCGTTGGTCGGCTACAACTACGGCGCGGGTGAATACAGGCGGGTCCAGCAGATTTACCGCATCGTGCTGTGCATGTGCGGTGGAATCATGGCTGCGGGCATGCTCGTCTGTCTGGCGGTGCCCGGCGTGCTGATGGGATTGTTTACCCAAAACCCGGACACGGTTACCGTCGGTGCGTCCGCGCTGCGAATCATCAGCATGGGTTTTGTCGTCTCGGCGTTTTCGGTCACCTCGTCCGGCGCGCTGGAGGGACTGGGTAAGGGAGCTGAATCGCTTATCATCTCCCTGTGCCGCTACGCTCTCATCATCATACCGGCGGCATTTGTGCTCAGCCGGTTCTTTGGGCCTGTGGGCGTATGGCATGCATTTTGGGTCGCGGAGACCTTGACCGCTTTGATCTCTTTGGCTGTTTATCACCGTGTGGTAAAGTCGGCCTCGTGACCCCACCTGCCTGCCCCTAAATGGTCTTGTGGACGCAATTTACAAAGCGTGTGACTTCGTTATAGTTGATGTTATGTTTGTCCTCACCGTAAAATGTATGCTCGCTGGCAGCATTTACGATTTCTTTTATTAGAATTTATCTGTTTGGGTCACTTATAAACATAAAAATCTCCTTTTGACACAGGTATCTGCAAACGAGGGGTGCGCTTCGGCTCTTGGCGAGAGCTGCAAAAGGATAGCTGCGGAGCAGCGCAAGGAAAATGCAGTTTTCCTTGGGATGGAATCGGGATGGCGAACGGAACGCCAGCCCGATTTCATCAAGCCGTCTGCAAGACCGCAATTGCACCGGAACGGTGTATAATTGCGCCCTATTACAATAGGGTTGGGACGTTCCGGGCTTCTTGTAAATCGTGAATCATCTTAGCCAGGGCCAGCATAACCTCCTGCTGACGGAAGGAGGGTTTCAGCAGTTCCATCACCTGGTCATCGGTCAGTTCCCCCGGGCAGATCAGGAAACTTTCCAGCATCCCGCCGCGGGTGCAGAGGCGATGGGTGCGGGCCTTGCGGGTCAGTTCTGGTATCCGGTGCTCCAGCATTTTCTCCTGGTGCTGGTAGTAGCGCAGCTTCTGTTCGGCCTTTTCCTTTTGGCCTTTCATGCGGTCCAGCTTTTCACTCATAAGTCTCCATCTCCTTTATAGATAATGAAAGCGGCAGGATCGTCCAACCGGACGCCTGCCGCTGCTTCATGTGAGAGGAATTCGGATTTTTCCTGGGCGAACCGAATCATGGATTGATTCAACAGAAAAAGCAAACACAGTGAATAGGATCGTCTGATGTTGGATTGAAAGCCAAAAAAGAGTGCACCCTGCAGGGCGCACCCAAGCCAAAGCATCTCTATATCACGGGGCTTTCCCCGGCAGAAACGCCCTGTCTTTATTGTTTCCCGCAATAGAGGATTCTCGCCTCCCAGGGCTGCAGGGCGCCTTCCTGCCGGGGGCAGTTTTCGATCAGCACCTGCGCGTTTTTCCACGGATCAGGGGCCTTCCACGGCGTCGCCTCATCGCCGAAGTTGCAGACCACCAGCAGTTTTTCCTCTCCCAGGCTGCGCTCATACACAAACAGCCGGGGGTGCTCTGCCTCGTGGAGGGCGAAGTCTCCTTCCACAAAGACTGGGTAGCGCTTGCGCAGAGCAATCAGCTTCTGGTAACAGGCAAAGACCGAGTCCGGATCTGCCATCTCAGCCTGTGCATTGATCTCCCGGTAATTGGGGTTGACGGGCAGCCAGGGGGTACCGGTGGTAAAACCGGCACCCGGTCCGGCGTTCCACTGCATAGGGGTGCGGGCATTGTCCCGGCCCTTGGCGTAGATGGAGCGGAGAATCTCCTCCTCCGGGCAGCCCTCGGCCCGGCGCTTTTGGTAAAAGTTGCGGATCTCCAGGTCCTGGTACTGTTCGATGGGCAGCCGGATGTTGGTCATCCCCAGCTCTTCTCCCTGGTAGATGTAGGGTGTTCCCTGCATACCGTGGAGCATGATGGCCAGCAGTTTGGCCGAGCGCACCCGGTACGCCCCGTCATTGCCCCACCGGGAGACAATCCGCGGCAGGTCGTGATTGTTCAGAAACAGGCTGTTCCAGCCGCAGCCATGCAGTCCCTGCTGCCAACGGGCAAAGCTCTGCTTCATCTTTACAAAGGGCAGGGGCGCCAGGTCCCATTTTTCCTTGCCGGGCTGCTGGTCCAGCACCATCTGCTCAAACTGGAACACCATGGACAGCTCGCTGCCGTCCGGCGCACTGCACAGCCGGGCCCGGGGAATATCTGCACCCCAGGCCTCCCCCACCGTCACCAGGCAGCCTTTCTGGAAGGTCTCGGTGCTCAGCTCCCGCAGGAATTCGTGCAGCCGGGGGCCGTTGCAGGTGATTTCCAGGTCGGGGTCCTTGGCAATCTGGTCGATGACATCCAGCTGGAAGCCCTCCACCCCCTGGTCCATCCACCACAGGATCATGTCGTAGATTTCCCGCCGCACCGCCGGGTTTTCCCAATTCAGGTCGGGCTGCTGGGGGGCAAACTGATGGAAGTAATACTGCCCCACTTCCGGCACCCACTCCCAGGCCGGGCCTCCAAATACCGCCTGCATCCCGTTGGGCAGCCGGCCGGGCTGGCCATCCCGCCAGACATAGTAGTCGTGGTAAGGGTTCTCCCGGCCCTGCCGGGCCTGCACAAACCAGGGGTGCCGGTCGGAGGTGTGGTTGAGCACCAGGTCCATCATGATGCCGATGCCCCGGCGCTTGGCCTCGGCGATCAGCCGCCGCATATCCGCCAGGGTGCCGAACATGGGGTCAATGTCCCGATAGTCCGAGATGTCATAGCCGTTGTCCACCTGGGGCGAGGCGCACACTGGGGACAGCCAGATCACATCAATCCCCAACGTTTGCAGGTAATCCAGCCGCCGGATGATGCCGGGGATATCCCCCACTCCGCTGCCAGTGGTATCCTGAAAGCTCTTGGGGTAAATCTGATAGACGACGGCGGATTTCCACCAGTCCTTTTTGGTTTTGTCCAGCATGGTTGTTCCTCCTTGTACAGGGGCTTTTTCAGCCCAGAACTGCGTGCAGCAGGGTGGCGTAGTCCGCCCCATCACAGTACAGGTCGCAAGCCGGGCGATCTTTCACCTGGTCTGTGTCCAGGAAACAGGTGCGGAGTCCCAGCCGGCGGGCCGGCTCCATGTCGTCCTGGGGGCTGTTGCCTGTCATCAGGCAGCGTTCCGGCGGGGTGCCCGCGGCATCCAGCGCCAGTTGGAAATAGGCCGGGTCCGGCTTTTTGACCCCCCAGTCCGAAGAAATAAAGATTTTGTCAAAGCATTTCCACAGCCCCAGCCGCTTCATCTCCGGCTCGGTGAAAAGCCGCTGGGCGTTGGACAGCAGGAAAACCCGTTTGCCTGCGGCCCGAAAAGTTTTCAGCATTTCGACGGCCCCGGGGTACAGTTCCGACACATCGGTGGAGCAGGCCCGCAGCATCATCCCCACCTGGGCCAAAGTCTGGCGGGAAACTCGCTTCACCCCTTTTTGGGCGAACAAGGCCCCAAAGACCCCTTCCAGCTGGATTTCAGGCAGCTGATAGGGGCCGGTCTCTTTGGCATTGGCTTCCCGCCGGGTGATCTCCTGGCGGTATGCCTCCCGGAGGCTTTCGGGGGTATAGGCCGCCCCATGGTATCCATAGAGGTAGCACAGCGGTTTCCAGACCCGGTCCAGATCCTCCTCGTCGGTGTGAATGCAGATCAGGGTCCCGTACAAATCAAAAAAGAGGGTATCAATGTTCTGCATGCAAGTTCTCCTTTCCCCTGAATGCTGCGGCCTGCCGGATGCAGACCCCGCCCGGGGCCAGAATCTCCCCGGCCAGGTTCCGCGCAAACAGCACTTTCCCGCCCCGGGGCAGCGGCCACGGCCGTCTGTCTGCGTTCAGCAGCACTTCCACTCGGCCCCGGCGGTACCACACCAGCCGGTCCCCGGCGCCAGCCTGCACAAATTTCAATTCACTATCCCGCAGGTCTGTCACCGTGCGGCGCAGTTCAATCAAGCGGCGCAGCTGGCGGGCCCGCTCCTGGTTTTGGGGGGTGGCCAGATGGTCCCAGGGCATACAGCGGCGGCAGTCGGGGTCGTGGCCCCCGGGCAGCGCCGCTTCGGTGCCGTAATAGATGCAGGGGCTGCCCGGCAGGGTGAACAAAAGGGCCAGCTGCTGGAAGAAGGCATCCTCACTGCCCGAGCGGGTGAACAGGCGGTCGGTGTCGTGGGAATCCATCAGGTTGAACAGCACCTCCACCGTCTGGCGGCGGTACATCCTCAGGCAGCGGGTCAGCCGGAACCGCAGTTCCCGGGCCGGCTGGGCCGGGTGGGCAAAGAATTCCTTCACCGCCTGCTGCAGCGGGTAGTTCATCACAGCGTCGTACTCGTCCCCCTCCAGCCAGGGGGAAGCGTCGTGCCAGATTTCCCCCAGCAGGTAGGCGTCGGGCCGGACCGCCCGTACCCGGCGTCGGACCTCCTTCAGCATCCGGTGGGAGACCTCGTTGCCTACGTCAAAGCGGAGGGCATCCACCCCGTATTCCTTCACCCAGCCCTCGCACAGCCGCCCCATCCAGTCAATAACTTCAGGATTGTTGGTGTTGAGCTTGGGCATGCCGGCTGCAAAGGCAAAGGAATCATACCGCCCGTCCCGAGTGCTGCCCGCCGCCCCGTCCAGGGGCCAGCGGTGGACCATAAACCAGTCCCACCAGCGGGAGGCCGGGCCCTTTTCCACCACGTCCAGCCAGGGGGCAAAGTGGGGGCCGCAGTGGTTGAACACCACATCCAGCATCACCCGGATGCCTCGCCGGCGGGCCTGTTCCGCCAGGCGCTTCAAATCCGCATTGGTGCCCAGGTCCGGGTCCACCAGAGTGTAATCCCGGGTGTCGTACCTGTGCACCGAGTCCGCCGCAAAGACAGGGTTCAGATAGATCCCGTTGATGCCCAGGTCCGCCAGATAGTCCAGCTTTTCGCAGATGCCGGCCAGGTCGCCGCCAAACCGCTCCTGGTTGGTTACCGGGCCGCTGCGCCACGGCGTATGGTTGGGGCTGGCGGCGCTGCGGCAAAATCGGTCAGGGAAAATCTGATACCAGACTGTGTCCCGCACCCACTGGGGAGGGGCCGGAATGTCGGCGGGATTCATCCAGGGCTGGTAGAACCCCGCCGGGCGGACGCCGTCCTGCTGCTGCGGGGTGCAGAAACCGTCCTCCCCGTAGAGCCAGACCTCCCCGCTGCAGTGGAGCTCGAAGTGGTAGCGGCATCGCTTGTAGGGCGGGCGGAGCACTGCGCTCCACCAGAGAGTGTGTTCCATCGGCAGGGGGGCAGTCAGCTCCTGGCGCTGGCCGTGCCATGCCTCGGCGCCTCCCAGAATCCCCGCTTCAAAGGGGTCCCCCCAGTGCAGGAACACCCGCTCCACCTCGGGGCCGGTCTGCAGGCGCAGCATCAGCCGGTCCGGGTCCATGGCATAGCTCCAGGGCGCCTGGGCCCGGTGAAAAACAGCGGCAAAATTCATTTTTATTCCCCCCGATACCGGATGACCGGCTCCCACTGTTTCAGCGCCCTAGCCAGGGGGTCCAGCCCGGCCAGCCGCCATTCCCAGTTGGGGGAGCCCAGGGTGCCGGGGGTGTTCATCCGCCCTGCGGCCCCCAGGCCCAGCAGATCCTGGGCTGTCAGGATGCACCACAGGGCGGGGCAGTCCATCCCATAGCGGATGACCCGCTGGACCACCGTCCCGCTGTTATACCCGTTCTGTCGCAGCCAGCGCCGCAGCTTGCGGCGGGAGGCCGCCGTCATTTCCTGATACCATTCCTCGGTGGTGGCGTTGTCGTGGGTGCCGGTGTAGCAGATCAGGTTTTCCCCCTGGGGGCCGGTGTCCCCAAACCGTTTGCCCCGGGGCACCAGGTCAAACTGCAGCACCCGCATGCCTTTCAGGTGGTAGTGATCCCGCAGGGTCAACACCTCGGGGCGCAAATCCCCCAGGTCCTCCGCCACCAGGGCAAGGCCGGGGATTTCCCGGTAGAGGGTATCCAATACCGCGTACCCCGGCGCCTCGATCCATGCCCCCTCCACGGCGGTGGGACAAGAGGCGGGAATCTTCCAGTAGGTGTCAAAGGCCCGGAAATGGTCGATGCGGATGATGTCAAACAGCTTCTGGTTATAGCCGATCCGCTTGACCCAGAAGTCGAAGCGGTTCTGTTCCAGGTAGTCCCAATCGTAGATGGGGTTGCCCCACCGCTGGCCCACGGCGCTGAAGTAATCCGGCGGGACGCCTGCAATATAGGTAGGCCGTCCGGACTCGTCCAGCAGGAAGTTTTTCTTGCCGGCCCAGACGTCCACCGAGTCGATCCCCACATAGAAGGGCACGTCCCCCATGATGCGGATTCCTTTTTCCCGGGCTATAGCCCGCACCACCTGCCACTGGCGGAAGAACTGGTACTGCAAAAACAGGTGGTAGTCGATCTCCTCCTGGTAGGGGCTTAGATCTCCCTGATGGGTCTCGGGCCAGCTGCGCTGCCATTCCGGCCATTCCAGCCAGCAGCGGCTGCTGTTGGCCTTCTTGAAGGCCCGGAACACCCCATAGGCCTGCACCCATTCCTGGGCCGCAAAATTCTGATAATCTTCGTCCGGCTCAAAGGCCCGGAAGGCAGCCCGCAGCAGCGGTTCTTTCAAGGCGCGGACCGCTTGGTAATCGGTACGGCCCGCCGGCAGATCAAAGGGGGCCGGCACTTCGGGCAGAAGGCCCTGCCGGGCCAGCTGTTCCAGGCTCAGATACATCTCGTCCCCCGCGCAGGAGGAATAGGGCTGATAGGGGGAGTTGCCGTACCCGGTGGGGTTCAACGGCAGAATCTGCCAGATGGTCACCCCGTTCCGGTGCAGCAGTTCCAGCCACTGGGCTGCCGACGGCCCCAGATCCCCCACCCCGTAGGGGGATGGCAGAGAAGACACCGCCAGCAAAATACCTGTTTCTTTCATTTTCTTCACCTCACAGATGCCAGATGTCCCGGTTGTACTGGGCGATGGTCCGATCGGAGGAGAAGAACCCGGACTTGGCGATGTTGACCAGGGCCTTCCGGCTCCAGGCCAGCTCGTCCTCGTAGTCGGCCAGTACTCGCTCCTTGGTTGCGATGTACTCCTTGAGGTCCAGCAGAGTCATGAACCAGTCTTTGGAGATCAACTCCTTGTACAGCCGGCACAGGCAGTCCACGTCGCCCAGGCGCAGCATCTTTTTGTCCACAATGAAATCCACCAGCCGGGCAATCTCGGGGTCGGCGTCGTAAAGGTCTGCCGGGTGGTATCCGTTTTCAGCGTAGAGGCGGATAACTTCCTCCGAGCTCTTGCCGAAGCAGTAGATGTTGTCCTCCCCCACCAGCTGGGCGATCTCCACATTGGCGCCGTCCCGGGTGCCCAGGGTCACTGCGCCATTGAGCATGAACTTCATATTGCTGGTGCCGGAAGCCTCCTTGGAGGCCAGGCTGATCTGCTCCGAAATATCGCAGGCAGGGATCACCTTGGCCGCCTTGGTGACGTTGTAATTTTCGATCATCACCACCCTGAGCCAGGGGCTGACCTCCGGGTCAGCAGCGATGAGGTCGGACAGGCAGAGGATCAGGTGGATGATGTCCTTGGCGATGGTATAGGCGGGGGCTGCCTTGGCACCGAAGATCATGGTGACGGGTCGGACAGGCCGGTGCCCCGCCTTGATTTCCAGGTATTTGTAAACGGCGTAAAGGGCGTTCATCTGCTGGCGCTTGTACTCGTGCAGCCGCTTGACCTGGACGTCAAACACCGAATCAGTGTCCAGAGCAATTCCCTGTGTCTCCTGGATATAGCGGGAGAACTCTTCCTTATTCTGCTTTTTAATCCGGCGCAGAGCCTGGAGCACCTGGGGGTCGTCCTGATAAGCCAGCAGTTGTTCCAGCTGGCCGGCGTCCCGTTTGAAGCCGTCCCCGATCAGGCTCTCGATGGTAGCTGCCAGGGGCTGGTTGCAGTGGAGCAGCCACCGCCGGAAGGTAATTCCGTTGGTCTTGTTGTTGAATTTCTCCGGGTAGAGCTGATAGAAGGGCCGCAGCTCGGACTCTTCCAGGATTTTGGTGTGGAGGGCGGCCACGCCGTTGACGCTGAAACCGTAGTGGATGTCGATGTGGGCCATGTGGACCCGGTCCTGGTCGTCCAGAATGGCCACCCGGGGGTCGCTGCTCACCTGTTTGGCCCGGCGATCCAGCTCCTCGATGATAGGCACCAGCTGGGGCACGGCCCGGCGCAGGTAGTCCATGGGCCACTTTTCCAGAGCCTCAGCCAGGATGGTGTGGTTGGTGTAGGCACAAGTCAGGCTGACCTCCCGCACCGCGTCATCCATGCTCATCCCCTGCCCGGTGAGCAGGCGGATCAGCTCGGGGATAATCATGGTGGGGTGGGTGTCGTTGATCTGTACCACCACATGCTGGTGGAGGGTGTCGGGGGTATAGCCCCGCTCCTTCAGTTCTTTCAGAATCAGCTGGGCGGTGCTGCTCACCAAGAAATACTGCTGGTAGACCCGCAGCATCCGGCCCGCCTCGTCGCTGTCATCGGGATAGAGGAAGAGGGTTAGGGTGTGGGGGATATCGGTTTTGTCAAAGGAAATCCCCTCCCCGATCCGGGATTCATCCACCGTGTCCACATCAAAGAGATGGAGGGCATTGCACTGGCCATTGTAGCCGGGCACTGCAATGTCGTACATCACCGACTGTAGCGAGAACCCGCCGAAGGGCACCGTGAACCGGACACCGGTGTCGGTCAGCCAGCTTTCGGGGGTGATCCAGGGGTTTTTCTCCTCTTTCTGTTTGCGGTTTTCCAGTTTCTGATAGAACAGGCCATCGTGATAGTTCAGCCCGGCGCCGTCCCCCTGGAGCCCCAGGGTGGCAATGGAATCCAGGAAGCAGGCTGCCAGACGGCCCAGCCCGCCGTTGCCCAGGGAAGGTTCGTTTTCCACCTCCTCAATGGCGGTCAGTTCATGGCCGTGGCGGGCCAGCAGATCCCGGGCCTCCTCAAAGAGGCCCAGGTTGATGAGGTTGTTGCTCAAAAGCTTGCCAATCAGAAACTCCGCCGACACATAGTACAGCTTGCGGCTGCCGGTGGTCTGGGGCAGGGCGGCCATCCGCTCTTTGGTGAAGAACATCAGGGCCACATACACCTCCTGGCTGTCTGCGGTATCCAGGGTTTTGCCGAATTGTTCCTTCAGAATCTCCTGTAATCTCTGTTCCATGGTACGTTTCCTCACTGTTTCAACAAGGCCGGCGCCGGACGTTCCAGCGCCTCATACACCCGCAAAAGTTCCCCCACGCTCCACGCCTGGGCAAAGCAGCCCCGGGAGGCGGTGGGGTTTTCTCCGTCGTAAATTTCGGGCAGCTGGCCCACGCAGCCCTCCCGCAGGGCCGGCTCCAGGGCCAGCAGCCAGTCCTCCACCTGGGCTTTGGCCCCATCGCTGTAGCCGTTGACCTTCAGCCAGGCCAGATAGAAGGCCCCCAGGGGGAAGGGCCAGACCGTCCCCTGGTGATAGGCCAGGTCACGCTGTTTCTGGGGCCCGCCGTAGGCGGGGTGGAAGGCAGGGTCCCGGGGGGACAGGGTCCGCAGCCCCACCGGGGTGTACAGATGCTGCCAGACGGTCTGGAGCACCCGGGCTTCCTGGGCCGGGTCCAGCATGGTGAAGGGCATGGACAGGGCCCAGATCTGATTGCAGCGGATCTGCTCGTCCTGGCCGGTGCCGGAGAGCACATCCCGCAGATACCCTTTCTCCTCCATCCAGAACTTCTCCCGGAAGCTGCGGCGGACGGTATCGGCCAGGGCTCCATAGGCCCCGCCCTCCTGCCCCGCCTGAGGGGCCAGCTGTTCCAGAATCCGCAGGGCGTTGTACCAATAGGCGTTGATCTCCACTGGTTTGCCGTGGCGGGGGGTGGGCAGGATCTCCCCGATCCGCACATCCATCCAGGTCACTTGATCCAGGCCCTGGCCGGCGGCGATCAGGCCGTCCGCATCCATGTGAATCCCGAACCGGGTGCCCCGGCGGTAGGCGGAGACAATCCGCTCCATCACCGGCCAGGCCTGCCGCACCCAATCCATATCCCCGGTGTACTGGGCGTAGAGCCAGACGTCGTTGATCCACAGCAGCGCCGCGTCCACCGTGTTGTACATGGGGGCGCTTTTCCCTTCGGGGAAAAGGTTGGGCATCAGGCCTTCCTGCTCGTATTGCAGGAAGGTGTTCAGGATGCTTTTGGCCTCCTCAAACCGGCCGGTGGCCAGGGCGCAGCCGGGCAGGGCGATCATGGTATCCCGGCCCCAGTCCTCAAAGAAGGGATAGCCCGCCAGAATTGTTTTGCCGCCGGTGGATGCCCGCCGGGCCAGGAAGGCCGCGCTGGCCCCTGCCAGCTGCCGGGCAGCGGGACTGCGGAAATTTCCTTGCCCCTGCCAGGCCTGCCAGCGGGCCGCCGCGCTGTGCAAAATTTCGCAGGCCGAAGGCGGGTTTTTCTCCAGGGAAAAGACGATTTCCAGCACCTCTGTCTGCCCCGGCTCCGCCCGCCGGGCAATGGTGTGGTTGGCCGCTGCCCGGCCTGTCTCGGGGCGGCCGTCGCAGGCGTCGTAGCGATAAGAAAGGGTCTGGTATTCCAGCGCGGCGGAGGTCAACGCCCCGTTGGTAAAAATGTGCAGCGCCAGCCCCGCAGCGTGGACGGTATTCCCTTCCAGCCGGAAGGTCTGTCCCTCGGGAAGCTTTTTCCCCTTGGGGATGAACTGCATCCAGGGCTTCACCGTCAGGGTGCAGGGGGTGTCTGCGGCGTTGGTGAGGGTGTAGCGGAGGGCCACCGTGTTCTGTTCCCAGTCCATGGCCATTCGCTTTTCCACCTGGACGCCGCCGTACTGCCACACCCAGCGGGGCAGGCCGTCCACTTCTACCAGGGAGAGGTTTTTCCAGCCCTCCTCGGCGGCGCCGCCGGCCAGCTCCTGGCTGGAAAGAAAGACTTCTTTCCCGGAGCCAACCGTCAGCCGCTCCTCCAGCCGGTGAAGGATGCTCCACCGCACATTGGGGGCACGCAGGCAGGCCATCAGCACCGCGTGGTCGTTGCGGCTGGCGCCGCCCACCAGATTCTGGGAGCAAAAGCCCCCCAGGCCGTTGGTCAGCAGGAAGCAATTTTCCTGCCCCCGCACTCCGTCGGCAAAATCCTGTTTTCCATAGATAAACCGCATCTTGTATCCCTTTCTTCAATCCCCGGATGCTTTGCCCAAAATCAGGGCGGTGCCCGGCTGCACCGTGAAGCTCTTGTCCTTGCGGGGATTCTGCCAGCCGAAACTGCTTTCCCCGTCGGCCAGCACCTCCCAGTCTTCCCCGTCAGGGTCGATGGTATGGGCCCGGCCCGAGGCGTTGTACACCAGGTACAGCTGCCGCCACCGGCTGCCAGCGTTATCCACCAGCAGGGTGACGCACCGGGCAAAGGGAATGCCAGTCTGCAAAATCCGCTCCGCCGCCCGGGGGCTCTTGTCGCACAGGGCCGGCAGCTGCTTGCGCAGCGCCATCAAGCCCCGGTAATAATCCACCAGGTCCTGGTTCTCCCAGGCCCGCTGCCAGTCCAGCCGGTTGAGCTGGATGGGGTCATTATGGGTATCGCTGCGGCCCTGTTTGGTGCGGCCAAACTCCTCGCCCCCCAGCAGGAACAGCCGTCCCTGGCAGGTCATGGCGATGGCAGCCGCCAGCCGGTTGGCCCGCAGCACCCGGGGGGTGCGGGCGTCGTACTGCTTCAGGGGGTCCAGGGTCATCACCAGCTTATCCCACAGGGTTAGGTCGTCGTGGCAGGACAGGTAGGTGATAACCTGGGAGGGCGCCGCCGCGTGGAACCTGCGGCCCCCCGGGCACCAGGCCGCCGCGCTGGCCAGGATCTGGTTTTCCTTTCCCGCGCCGCTGTTGACGAAACCCTTGCTTTCCCGGTGCTGGACGCTCCCCTTGACGGCGTCCCGGACCCCGTCGCAGAAGGCCCCGACCTCCGGGTCCATAGAGGTCAGATTCTTCTTGCCCGCCAGCCGGGTGCCCCGCTTGCAGGCGGTGGGCCCGGCGGACCAAGGCTCCCCAAACACCAGTTTTTCACCCCGGCCGTAGCGCTGATCCAGGGCTTTGCGGATCTGCTCCATCAGGTCACAGTCCAGCAGGCCCATCAGGTCGAACCGGAAGCCGTCCATATGGTATTCCTCGGCCCAGTAGAGAACCGAATCCCGAATGTAGGCGGCGCACATCGACCGCTCGCTGGCCAGGTCGTTGCCGCACTGGGAGCCGTCCGACCAGCTGCCGTCGGGCCAGTGGCGGTAATAGTAGCCGGGCACCGTCCGCTCCAGCCAGGAATCCCGGTGATAGGTGTGGTTGTAGACCACATCCATAATCACCCGGAATCCCTGCCGGTGGAGGGACTGGATCGCCTCTTTCAGCTCCCGAATCCGCAGGGCCCCGTCGGCGGGGTCCAGGGAGTAGGAGCCCTCCGGCACGTTGTAGTTCACCGGGTCGTAGCCCCAGTTGAAGGAATCGTCAGGCGCGGCCTCATCCACCGAGCCGTAGTCAAACACAGGCATCAGCTGGATGTAATTCACCCCCAGCCGGCGCAGATAAGCCAGCCCGGTGGGCTTTTCACCCTGTCCATAGAGGGTAGTGTCCGGGCAGGTGAAGGCCTTGTATTTGCCCCGGTAAGCCGCCGGGAACCCGCCGCTCTTGTCCCAGGAAAATTCCCGCACATGGACTTCGTAAATGATGTCCTCCGCCTGGCGGGCGGGGGCCTTGTCCTCCTGCCAGCCGGCGGGGTCAGTGGCCCGCAGGTCCACCACCATGCTGCGGGTTCCGTTGAGTCCACAGGCCCGGGCATAGGGGTCGGCGGTGGTTTGGGCCACCCCTTCCACCGTCACCTGGTAATCATAATAAGTGCCGTGGAGGGGCTGATCCACCCGGGCAAACCATACTCCTTTGTCCAGCCGGGTCATGGGGAGAATTTGCCAGGGTTCTCCCTCATGGCCCGAGGCGTACAGCCGGAGCTGCACCGTCTCGGCGGTGGGAGCCCAGAGCCGAAACTCGGTGCCCTCCTCCGTCAGCCGGGCCCCCAGGTCATTGCCTGCATAGTGAAACTTTCGCCGGAAGCCGGCGCTGTTGAAGATTGCATTCTGGTTTTCCATCTTGGAACCCCACCCTTCTATTGCAAATGAATCAGCCCTTGACGGCGCCGGCCATGCCGTTGACGTAGTATTTCTGGAGTTTCAGGAACAGGATGGCAATGGGGATCGAGATCAGCACTGCACCCGCCGCAAAGCTGGTGTACCAGTTGTCGATGTATTCCTTTTCCAGCATCCGCCACAGGCCGATGGCCACCGTGTACTGGTCAGAGTTTGCCCGGCAGATCACCTTGGCGAAAATGAAGTCCACCCAGGGGCCGATGAAGGAGGTCAGGATGGTGTAGATGACGATGGGCTTGGACAAAGGCAGGGTGATCTTGGTGAAGATCTGCCAGCGGGTGCAGCCGTCCAGCAGGGCGGCCTCGTCCAGGGCCATGGGGATGGTGTCAAAGAAGCCCTTGGTGATCTGGAAGCCCAGGGCCGCGCCGCCCGAATAGCAGAGAATCAGGGCAAAGCGGACGTTGTTGCCCTCGGTGAGGCCCACCGCCTTGAGGATGAAATAGACGGCCACCATGGACATAAAACCGGGGAACAAACCCAGGATCATGGCCATGTTCATGTAGGGCTTGCGCAGCTTGAACCGCAGCCGGGACAGACAGTAGGAGGCCGACAGCAGGAAGAAGGCGGACAGCACACAGGAACAAATGGCGATGAACAGGGTGTTCAGGAACATCTGGGGGAAGTTGAGGATGCTGGTGTCGGTGAACAGCTTGATGTAGTTGTCTAAGGTGAAAGACTTGGTCAGGAAGCTGGAGACGTAGCTGCCCTTTTCGGCCCGGAAACTGGTGAGAACCACCCACACCACCGGGAACAGCCAGATCACTGCCAGGATGGCCAGGATGAGGTGGACAAGGATATTGGTGCGGGTTTGGATCCGCTTGGCGCTGGTTTTCTTTTCGCTGCTCATAATCAGAAGCCTCCTTCTTCGCGGTAGGATTTGCTGCGGCGGTAGGTCAGCAGAGAGCCCACGGCCAGGATGATGAAGGTCAGGATGCCCACCACGGCGCCCACGTTGTAATACTGCTTGTCGATGGTCAGCTTGTACAGCCAGGTGACCAGCAGGTCAGTGCTGCCGGCGGTGGAGGCCAGGTCGGTGACGGGGTCGCCGCCCGACAGCAGATAGATGACGTTGAAGTTATTGACGTTGCCGGTAAAAGTGGCGATCAGATAGGGCGTGGTGACGTAGAACATATAGGGCAGGGTGATCTTGAAGAAGGTCTGGACCGAGTTGGCGCCGTCCACCGTGGCAGCCTCGTAGAGGTCGGTGGGGATGTTCTGGAGCACGCCGGTGAGCTGGAGCAGCGTATAAGGCACGCCCACCCAGATGTTGATGAGGATGACGGTGACTCGGGCCCAGGTAGGGTCGGTGAAGAAGGGCAGGCTGGTGCCGTCGGCGATCAGCCCCAGCTGACGCAGCAGGACGTTGACGGCGCCCTCGGGCTGGAGCATGGTGCGCATAATCAACAGGGAAACAAACATGGGCACCGCGCAGGGCAGCACAAAGCAGAAACGCCAGAAGCCCTTCCATTTGGTCTGTTTGCGGTTGATGACCACGGCGAGGATCATCCCGGCGAAGTAGTTGGTGAAGGTGGCAAAGAAGGCCCAGACCAGGGTCCAGCCCAGCACCCGCCAGAAGGTGGAACCCAGCACCGAGTTGGAATCAAACAGGGTGCGGAAGTTTTCCAGCCCTACCCAGTCGAACAGTACCAGATGGTTGCCGATCTTGCTGTAGTTGGTGAAGGCCATGCAGATCATGAAGATCAGGGGCAGGATGGTCAGGGCTGTGATGAAGAACATGGAGGGGGTCATCAGGAGGCGGTAGAGGTTGGAATCCAGCAGCTCCTTCAGATCCTCGGCGAAGGTATTGATGTGCTTGCCGGCTTTGGACAGGCGTTCGGCGCGGTAGGCGCTCTTGAGGGTGCCCCGCCAGATCCAGAACATGACGCCGGTGAGCAGCAGGGTGGCCACAGCAGCAGAATCGACTGGTCGCCCTGGGTGTACTCAAAAATTTGCAGTTCTTCGTTCCAATATTCCTGCTGCTCCACACTGCCCAGACTCACCAGCATGGCCAGGTTGTGGAAGCCATTGGTAAACATAAACACCAGATAGGCGATCTCGGCGGCCAGGAACAGCAGGCCCTTGGCCACCTGGCCGTGGACCATGTTGCCCAGGCCCATCACCAGGGCTGAAAGCCGGGTGGCTGTGCCGCCGTTTTTCAGTGCGCCCATGCAGGTGCAGGCGTCTTGGGCCTGCCAGGCCCGGCGCAGCTTCAATGCGCTTGTCGCGTTCATTCTTGGTTCCTCCCTTTCTTATGAGATGCCATTGCTGTTCATGGCGTCATTCATGGCGGCTGTCTGTTCAGCAGCGTTTTCATGGGTGATGGTTCCGTTGCGGATGCCCTTGCCCAGGTTTTCTACAGGGGTCCAGCAGTTGTTCATGGACGCCACAAAGGGCTGGAGCACCGAGGTGGAGTCAAAAGTGTCGTTCTGGGCTGCCACCAGTTCGTCGCCAGCAATGGCCGGGTCGGCCAGCAGTTCGGTGTTGCAGGGAATCACGTTCCGCAGCTCATAGTGGAGCTGCTGGGCCTCCGCAGAACCAAGATAGATAGCCAGCTGGATGGCCTGCACCATGTATTTACTGTGGGAGTTGACGCCGATGGCCTTGCTGCCAGCATAGGCGTACATCTGTTTTTGCTCCCCGTTGAGGGTGTAGGTGGGCAGGGCCGCGACGCCCATGTTGTCCCCCAGGATTTCCTGGATGGAGGCTGCATCCCAGGAGCCGGTGAAGATGGCGTTGATGCTGCCATCCCGCAGGCCGGCCATGCCCGAGCCGTCTGCATCCACCACAAAGTTGGGATTGTTGTACAGGTCGATCAGGTAGTTGGTGACTTCCACCGCGTTTTCACCGCCGAAGTCGGCTCCCAGCTCTTCCTGGGTGCCGTCACCAAAGAGGGTGCAGCCGTTGCCAAAATAGAAGGCCGGCAGATACCAGGAGTTGGTGAAGGGGAAGCTGACCACACCCTTTTCCAGCATGGTGTCCAGGTTCTTGACGTCCTCCTCCGAAAAGACGCTCTTATCATAGTACATGAACCAGGTGTTGGTGGTGAAGGGCACGCCGTAGAGGTAATCGTCCAGGGTCAGGGAATCGGTCAGGGCCGCGCTGTTGGTGGCCAGAATCTCGTCGGCATACTTGCCTCCGATCTTGGCCAGGGCCCCGGCATCCGTCAGGGTGGTCAGGGTGTCGTTGGCAAACAGAAAGACATCCGCGCTGGCACTGGGGTCCTGAGAGACAGTGCTGGCGGCGGTGGCCTCGTCTGCCACACCGTAGACAAAGGTGATATCCCACTCAGGGTGCAGCTGGGCAAACTGCTCGCAGCAAGTCTGGAGCCATTCACCGCTGTCTTTGGACTGGTCCTCCGAGGGTGACCATACCATCAGACGGACTTTTTCCGCTGAGCCCTGGGCGCCTTCGGTGCTGCCGCAGCCCGTCAAAACCAGGGCCAGGGCCAGCAGCGCCGTCAGCATACACAATAATTTTTTCCGCATGTTTCGTCCTCCTTCTGAGTTTTCGTAAAGTTTCGATGGTTTTACTATACGACGCCCCGCAATGTTCGTCAAGTTTTTTTGGCGTATCTTCTCAATTTATGCCATATGCACAATCTTCAAAACTTGTTTTTGGCGCTTTGCACATGGCGGTTTCAAAACTTTACGAAACATGCTGTGGCGTGTATGTGCAAAGGGATGAGAATTGATTTTCTCTGCCGCAGAAGGTATAATAAGGGCAATCAGCCGCACATCTTTCTTTTGCCAACCAAACCAGGGGGACTCATGGCCAGAATCGAGGACATTGCAAACAAGCTGAATATCTCCAAGGGCACAGTTTCCAAGGCTTTGAACGGTGCCCCCGACGTGAGCGAAACATTGCGAAAAGCCGTTCTGGAAACCGCCGTGGATCTGGGCTACTCCCGTTCCCTCCACAAAAAGGGCGCCAAGCAGCTCTGCCTTTTCATCGAGAACATGGCCTATGCCGAGCCGGCCGATTTTGGCCACGACATCATTGCCGGGTTCCGGCGGGCGGCGGAACCCGCCGGCTTTGTGGTGCAGATCGTGGATCTCAGCGAGGCCATCCAGAAAGCCACCCGCTACGACGAGTACATGCTCCAGAACAACTTTGTCGGGGCCTTCTTCCTGGGGCTGACCCTGTCTGACACCTGGCTGCACCAGCTGCAGACCAGCCGGACCCCGGCGGTCCTGCTGGACAACCATGTCCCTGCCAACCCCACCAGCTGCTATGTGGGCGTGGACAACAACGAAGGAATGGACTTGGCTGTGGCTTATTTGAAACAGCTGGGCCATCGGAAGATCGGCTACCTGAGTGGCGGTCTCGGCTCCTATGTGAACCAGCAACGCTACCTCGCCTTTTTCCATGCACTGCGCAAAAACGGGCTGCCAGATGACCATCATCTGGCTGGGAGCGACTACTATTTTTCCGAGTGTCTCCAGAAACACCTCCCTGCCCTGCTGCGCCAGAATGTGACTGCCATCCTGTGCAGCCACGACCTGCTGGCCCACACCGTCATGCTTCACTGCCTGGAGCTGGGGCTGCGCATCCCCCAGGACCTGAGCATCATCGGCTTCGACGACCTGCCCCTGTGCGATTACACTGCCCCGCCCCTGACCACCATCCGGCAGGACCGCACCCAGCTGGGCAAGAGCGGGTTTTACGCCCTGTCCAGCCTGCTGAACAGTGTGCCCATCAGCACCTTGCTACTCCACGCCCAGCTAGTCCTCCGCCAGTCCTGCGGCCAGGCATCGCCGCAAAATCCCTCCATCCGTAAGATGTAACGTCAAAACAGCTGCACCAAAAGGTCAGTACAGCCGGAAAGGCAGCTTCTACCAGTTCAAAGAAGTCATTGCCTCCAATGTTGATGACCGGAGCGATTGATCTGATGGCGCTCTGGCATTCCTGAAATTTATACAAACAGCGGCAGGTTCGTCCAACCGGACGCCCGCCGCTGTTTCATTTGTCATTGATCTTTTTGACCTGCTCCACCGCTTCCTGCTGCACCAGCAGCCCAGCTGAGAAGCCATACTTGAAGTGACACTCGCTCTCCTCGCCCTGGGCGATGGCAGCAAGATCCTGAAGTTCTTCCACCAGGTCGTAATCTTCTTCTGCTGTCATGGATTCTCGGTTCGAGCTTCATGCTGAAATTGCCTCCTGTTGTGCTTTCTTTTTATGGTAGTCCTCCCTGCGCTTGACAAGGTGGGCTTCGTATCGTTTGACGGCCTCCGGGTCCCCGGCCTCTGCGGCTGCTTTCATCTTCTGGTAGCTTCTCACAGTCGCCTCGCTCTGGTATTTTCGCTGTTCTGCCAGCTGCCGGGCGGCTTCGGGGTCCGTCTTGGCCCGTTCCACCAGGGCATCGTGTTCGGTTTTCCGCTTGGCTGCCCTGGTGCGTTCATATTCAGCCTTTCGCTCTGCCATCATGGCTGCATATTCCGGGTCAGCTGCCATCCGGGCTTCTTCACGCTCCTTTTTGCGCTGTCGGGCCTCGGCCTCCCTGGCCTTTAGAGCAGCCCACTTTTCGGCGGCTTCCGGGTCGGTCTTGGCTTTTTCTTTCAGCTCTGTCCGTGTCAGCTTGGCCCGCTGGGCAGACCGCTCCGACCGCCTGCGTTCTTTTTCCAGCAGCTTTTCCTGCTTGAGTCTCTGCTTTTCATCCAGCTGCCGCAGATGGTCCGGGTCGGCTGCTCTGGCCTCTTGTACCTGCTGGCGGTATCTGTGGTTGCGTTCCCGCTGTTTGCGGAGATGTTCCTCGTACTTGGCAACAGCTTCGGGGTCTCCGGCCTTCGCTGCCTCCCGCAGCGCTTTCAGCTTCTGCTGCTGGCGTTCACTGGCCCGCTTGCCTTTTTCCTGCTTCTTACGAAGCTGCTCTGCATCAATGGCAGCAATCCGTTCTTCCTCCGAGACGGTTTCGCAGGGCGGGTAGTAGCTGCCGATGAAGTTGAAGTAAACGTCAATGCTCTGCTTGCGGTAGATGGTGCGGCCCCCGGTGGCTTCATGTACCTCGACCCGGTCAATGAAGGAATAGAGCATGGCGTCCGTCAGCTCATGACAATCGCGGTACTTTTTGACCAGAACCAGAAACCGCTCGGTGTCTGCCTTTTTCACCGACTCCTGCCGAATCTGGTTTTCCAGTTCCTGCATCCGGCGTTCCAGAAGGATTTGTTCTTCATCGTACTGCTGGATCATCCGCTGGGCCTGCCGCTCCGGCAGTACACCTTTCATGGAACTCTCGTACAGATTCTGAATCATGGCGTCCAGTTCAGCTACCCGTTTTCTGGCTTCTTCCAGCTCGTGCTGGCCGGTATCCTCGCTTTTGGCTTTGTTTTCATCCCATACGCTTTGGAGATCGGCTACAAACTCCGCCTCGTTTTCCAGAGCATACCGGCTGACAGCCTGAATTGCTTTCAGGATCACTGTTTCCAGAACCGAAGCTCGGACAAAGTGAGAAGCACATTGGTTGGTGGTGCTGCGGTAGTTCCCGCACTGGAAGGCGTGGGAGGAATCGTAGTGTTTTCCGTTTTCTGAGCCGCAGAAACCCATTCTTGCCCCGCAGTCTGCACAGTAAATCAGTCCTGACAGGCGGTGGGTGTAGGTCCCGTTGGCTGCTTTGGGCCGTTTCCGCACTCGCAGCTTGTGGGCAATGTCCCAGGTATCCTGATCCACAATGGCCTCATGGGTATTGGGGAAGATCATCAGCTCGTCGGCGGTAGCGGCCCGGCGCTGTTTGGTCTTGAAGTTCTCACAGATGGACTTACCCAGCACTGTATGCCCCAGATATTCCTGCCGGTCCAGGATATAGCCCACGGTGGTGGCCGTCCAACGATAAGGGTCTGTCATTTCGTTGTGCCTGCAATTTTCGGGGAAGTATTTGGCAGCATAGGCGGACGGGATCAGCACCTTCTCTGCTGAGAGCTGCTCGGCAATGGCTGTCATTCCCAACCCCTGGCAGGCCAGGCGGTAAATCTTTCGGACAACCTCGGCCGCCGGTTCATCCACCAGGAGCTGCTGCTTGTCCTCTTTGGTCCGCTTGTAGCCGTAAGGGATGGAGCCGCTGCACCGCATTCCTTTCTTCATCCGGGCCTTGAACACCGCCTTGATCTTGTTGCTGGTGTCCTTGGCATACCACTCGTTCATGATGTTCAGGAACGGGGTGAAGTCATTGTCTGAAATTGTCAATAATGGTTGACACAAGAAACGCAAGAATTTTCTAAGCAGTTTGCTGCATTGAAAGGTAGTAGCGCTGCCTTTTAACCATAGGAGGAAGACCTCCGTTGGCAGAACAAATCCGTCGGTTG
>JAHLFH010000032.1 GCA_018883885.1 Candidatus Faecalibacterium intestinavium
ACCTTCCGGTCCCCGGGGGCGACCCCGGCCTGGTTCATCAGCCGCTCGAGGCGGCCCACCTCGTCGGGGCCGACCGTGCCCCGCTTCTGGCCGCAGAGGGCGGTGTAATACCGGCGGACGATCTCCTGCCGGGAGGCCTCGCAGACGGCGTCGTTGTCCACGATGCAGTAGCCCGCCATATTGACCCCCATGTCCGTGGGGGACTTATAGGGCGAGGAGCCGCAGATCCGCTCGAAGATGGTGTTCAGCACCGGGAAGATCTCCACGTCCCGGTTGTAGTTGACGGTGGCCACGCCGTAGGCTTCCAGATGGAACGGGTCGATCATGTTGACGTCGTTCAGGTCGGCGGTGGCGGCCTCATAGGCCAGGTTGACCGGGTGCTTGAGGGGGATGTTCCAGATGGGGAAGGTCTCGAATTTGGCGTAGCCCGCGTCCACGCCCCGGTTGTGCTCGTGGTAGAGCTGGCTCAGGCAGGTGGCCATCTTGCCGGAACCGGGGCCGGGGGCCGTCACCACAACGAGGGAGCGGCTGGTCTCGATGTAGTCGTTTTTGCCGAAGCCCTCGGGGGAGACGATGTGGGAAACGCCGGTGGGGTAGCCCTCGATCAGGTAGTGGCGGAACACCCGGACCCCCAGGCTCTCCAGCCGGGCCTTGAAGGCGTCGGCGGAGGGCTGGCCGTCGTACTGGGTGATGACCACGCTGCCGACGTACAGCCCGCTGGAGCGGAAGGAGTCGATCAGCCGCAGGACCTCGGAATCGTAGGTGATGTCCAGGTCGCCCCGCTTTTTGTTGCTGTCGATGGCCCCGGCGCTGATGGCGATGACGATCTCGGCCTGATCGGCCAGCTGAAGCAGCATCCGCAGCTTGCTGTCGGGCAGAAAGCCGGGCAGCACCCGGGACGCGTGGTGGTCGTCGAACAGCTTGCCGCCGAACTCCAGATAGAGCTTGCCGCCGAACTCCGAGATCCGCTTGCGAATCTGCTCGGACTGCATGGTGATGTATTTGTCGTTATCGAATCCTGTCCTGAACACGTTATTTCCCCCTGTACAGCAGATAATATTAAAAAACAACTTAAAAAGAATACCACATTTCGGCCCGCCATGCAATGGAAACCTCCCGCCGGAGGCCCCGGCGGGCAGGCCCGGCGGTTCCATTGTATCACATTTCCCCGGATATTGCAGGGGCTTTCCCCTTTTTTCGGGCCGGGACGCAAAAAAAGCGCCCCCGCAGGGCGCACAACAGAAAAAACCCGGAAGAAACCTTCCGGGCTTTCTTTGGCGGAAAGATGGGGATTCGAACCCCAGAACGCTTTTACACGTTACACGATTTCCAGTCGTGCGCCTTAGACCAACTCAGCCATCTTTCCACGCGATTCTGTTTCCGCCTCAGGGCCGTGGCCCCTGGCGCTCCACTATAATACACGATGGCCGGGGTTTTGTCAAGCGCTTTTTTCAAAAAATCCTGTTTTTTCCCGGCAGGCCGGGGGCGAAACCGCCCTCACCTGCCCCGGTGTGCGGAGGATCGCCACTTTTTCGGGCCAGAGGGCCGCCAGCCGCTCATAGTCCGCCCGCTTGTTTTTGGTCCGGCTGTCCCAGAACACCCAGCGGAGAAAGGCCGGGTCCAGCCGTTCGGGGCAGCCCTCCGCCATGGAGTCCCGACTTTTGCCCCGGTTTTCGAGGTACCGCCGGATCACCCTCCAGAGGCAGCGCCACCGTCCAAAGGCCAGAAGGTAAATCCGGTCCGCCTCGGCCATCCGCCGCTCCCAGAGCAGCGTTTTGATATAGTTGCCCTCAATAATCCAGCTGTCATTCTGGTCCAGAAAGTCTTCCAGCAGCGCCCGGGCCTCCTGGTCCGGCCGCTCGGTCCAGCCGGGCAGCCAGTGGAGCCGGTCCAGACAGAGGACCGGGGCGCAAAAAGCCTCCCCCAGCCGGCCCGCCAGCGTGGATTTGCCGCTGCCGCTGTATCCCACAATCGCAATTTTCATGGAATGCCCTTCTTATGGTTCTTCTGTTCCGTTGGGCGCCGCCCAGGGCTGGAGCAGCCCGTCCAGCTGGGCATAGTCCCAGCGCAGGACCAGCCCCTGTTCCAGCTGGGGCAGCGTCTGGGCCGGGACGCACACTTCCAGATAGTCCGGGTAGAACGCCACCCACTCCGGGTCCAGGGCGGCGGCCTGCCCGGCCCAGAATTCCTCCTCCCCGAAGGCGGTCAGGGCCGCGCGGACCGTGGCCTCGTCGGCGGCAAAGAGGCTGAAAAAGTCGAGCGGCTGGCCGGTCTCCCGGTCAAAGGCCGAACCCAGCCGAATCTCCCGGGAGGCCTCGGGGTCGGGGGCGACGGTCACGGTGGTACACAGGTAGACCACCTGTTCGGCCTGGGCGGTCAGGGCGGTGGCCTGCCCCACCTCGCCCGGGGCAAACTCCTCCCCTTCGTCCAGGCAGGCCTGATACCGGGCATAGGCCTCCTCCAGCAGGGAGGCCGGGTCATACCGCAGGCCCCAGTCGCTGAGGGTTTGAATCAGGAAGGTCCAGGCGGCCTCCCCCATCCCCGCCGTATTGGCGGGTTCGGCGGGGTCGTCCTCCAGCAGAAGGGGGGTGCCGTCCGACAGCTCATACCAGGCCACGCTGCCCCGCAGCTCCCCTTCCCGGGCCCGCCAGCGGTCCACCGTCTGCCCGTCCGAAAAGACGACGACGCTTTCCTCCTCCATTTCCCAGACCTCAGCCTGTTCGGGCTGGGGGGCGCAGCCGACCAGCAGCGCCAGCAGAGACAACACAACAGCCAGGGCGGTATATGTCCGTTTCATGCGGGGGACCTCCTTTGGTTCAGGGTGGGCCGGGATTTTCCGGCAGACGGGTTGCGCTTTGGGTATAGTATACTATAATATAGGAAATAAGGGAAGGGATTCCGGTCGAAATGCGGGCCGGGACGCCGGTTTCTTCCCCGATTGAGCCGATTTTCCATCCATTCATCCAGGGAGGAACCTTTTTTATGCGCCGCAAACGATCTTTCGCCTCCGGCCTGCTGAGGGCCGCCGTCCTTCTGGCCGTGCTGGCCGCCGCCGCTCTGGCCGGGCTGTATTTCAGCCTCCGCAGCCGGGCCGAGGCCTTTGCCCGGGGGGCGGTCTTTGCGCTGGACTACACCGTGGAGTCCACCGCCGAAGCCCCTTCCGCCGCCTACCGCACCTTCGAGACCTTCGGGGCTTTGTCGGGGCGGCTGGAGGGCGAAGCCGGGGCCGGGGCGCTGGCCCTCTCCTTCTTTGCGCCGGGGCAGGACGCGCCCTTCCTCGACCTGTACAGCGGCGACGGGACGTTCTACCTCAACGCGGGGCGGCTCTACCGGACCTACACCGCCGCCCTGGCGGAGCAGTATCCCCTGCTGGGGGCGCTGATTCCCGGCTGGGGGCTGGGGGATTACCTCTCCGCCGAACAGCTCGCCCTCCTTCTGGGGCAGGAGACGTCGGCCCAGAGCGCCGCCCCGGCGGCGAAGCTCGTCCCCGTCCGGTACGCCGAGGGGAAGGACGGCTACCTCTACCTTGCGCCCGAAGGGGCGGACCCGGACGCCCCGGGGCTTCGGGTGGGGGTGCGGCTTGCCACCCTCTTTTCCGACGAGGCGGAGCTGCACATTCTGGCCGAGGACCCGGCCAACGCCCTCCGCTTTGTCCTGACGGGCGCGGCCCGGGCCGAGGCGGTGACCCTCTCGCCCCCGGACTCCCGGATGGCGGACGAGGACGTGGAGGCCCTCCGGGCGGTCTTTGAAGCGGTGCAGGCGCTGGTGGAATTCATGAACGGCTGACAGCCGCCCTTTTCAGACTTCCGCCCGCCCTGCGCGGGCAAATTCCCAAATCAGCACGGAGCGTCGGGGCCGTCGGCACGGACTCTGGGGCCAAAGGCCCCGCCCTGAGTCCGGGACGGTGGCCCCGGGCGGAGTGCAGTCCTCTTATAGCGGGTCCAGGGCT
>JAHLFH010000033.1 GCA_018883885.1 Candidatus Faecalibacterium intestinavium
CCTCATGCTATCGTCGGCAGCGTCAGATGTGTATAAGAGACAGGGAGGAACAACTGCCGGGCTGCGCGGCGATCCAGTGCGACGTGGCCAGCCGGGCCAGCTGTGAGCAGGCCTTTGCAGCGGCGGAACAGGCGCTGGGCCGGGTGGACGTGCTGGTCTGCAACGCGGGCATCGCCCAGCAGAAGCTGTTCACCGACATTACCCCCGAAGAATGGCAGCATATGCTGGACGTCAACCTCAGCGGGGCGTTCCATCTGTGCCAGCTGGCCCTGCCCGGGATGATCCGCCGCAAGTGGGGGCGGATCTTGACCGTCAGCAGTATGTGGGGCCAGACCGGCGGCAGCTGCGAGGTGCATTATTCGGCGGCCAAGGCCGGGCTGATCGGCCTGACCAAGGCGCTGGCCAAGGAGGAAGGCCCCAGTGGCATCACCGTCAACTGCGTGGCCCCCGGGGTCATCGAAACCGACATGATGGCGTCCTTCAGCGCGGAGGACAAGACCGCCCTGGCCGAGGAAACCCCGGTGGGGCGTCTGGGCGGCCCGGGCGAGGTGGCAAAGATGCTTTTGTTCCTCGCCGGGGAGGACGCCGGCTACATCACCGGCCAGGTGCTGGGGGTCAACGGCGGGCTGGTGATTTGAGCCCGACCGGACAAGAAACAGAAACAATCACACCGGAATAAGCATAAATGAGAGGCGCCGCGGTATCATTACAGGATGGGTGCCTGCGCATCCAGCCATCCTCTGGTGTGAAAAGGAGAGAGCAAAATGGGCATGACTTTGAAGGAACTGTTGACAAAGGGCGCTGCGGAAGGCACGGTGCCGGCCAGGGAGGTCAGAACGCTGGCGGCCCAGTGCGGGCTGGACGTGGAAAACCTCTGCACCCTGCTGGAAGAGCGGGGAATCAAGCTCCTGGAAGAGGCCGAACCCGAGGCCAGCCTGGACGTGGACAGCATCATCGCCGAGGTGGAAAACGCCGAAAACAATTCCGAGATGGGCCTGCTGGATGAGTCGGAGGAAGAAACCGCTGAGGAAAACCCCGCCGACCTGAAGGCCGCCATGGACGAGCTGCTGGACGACCCCGTCAAAAACTACCTCAAGCAGATCGGCCAGATTCCGCTGCTGAGCGCGGAGCAGGAGGTGGAGCTGTCCCGCCGGATCCACACCGGAGCCGAGGCGGCCCGCATCCTTCAGGCGGACCGCCAGAAATTCGGCGGGGCCGAGTACATCAAGAGAAACAGCGCCCGCTTCTCCTTTGAAGAGGATGAGCGCAGCCGCGAATATTCCGACGATCTGGACAGCGAAAACGGCGGCGACGCCAGCGCGGAGGACGCCGAGGAAAAGGCTGCCGAGGAGGAGGCCATGGAAGCCCTGCAGGACGGCCCTCTGTCCGACGAGCGGCGGGAAGAACTGCTGCGGGCCCGGCGGGACGGTCTGAACGCCCGCCGCAGCCTCAGCGAGGCAAACCTGCGGCTGGTGGTTTCCATCGCCAAAAAGCATGTGGGCCACAATCTGGCCTTTCTGGACCTGATTCAGGAGGGGAACATCGGTCTCATCAAGGCGGCGGAGAAGTTTGACTGCGACCGCGGCTTCCGTTTCTCCACCTATGCCACCTGGTGGATTCGCCAGGCCATCACCCGCGCCATTGCGGACCAGGCCCGGACCATCCGCATCCCGGTACATATGGTGGAGACCATCAACCGGATGCGGCAGGCCACCAACCAGCTGGTCTATCAGAACGGCCATGAGCCCACGCCCGAGGAACTGGCCAAGGCCATGGACATGAGCGTCGAGCGGGTGCGGGAGATCCAGCGGATGGCACAGGAGCCTGCCAGCCTGGAAAGCCCGGTGGGCGAGGAGGAAGATTCCTCTCTGGGGGACTTCGTCGCCGACGAGAACGCCGAGGCCCCCGGCAAGGCCGCTGACCGCGCCATGGTGGCCCAGCAGATCAATCTGGCCCTCAAGAGCCTGACGCCCCGGGAGGAAAAGGTCATCCGGCTCCGGTTCGGGCTGGACGATGGCCGCCCCCGCACCCTCGAGGAGGTGGGCCGGGACTTCGGCGTCACCCGCGAGCGGGTCCGCCAGATTGAGGCCAAGGCCATCCGCAAACTGCACAGCCGCAAGTGCCTGACCCTGCTCAACGGCCTGATCGAGTAACAGAAGAAACCATGCCCCCGGAGGACTGCCTCCGGGGGTTTTTGCTGCCCGGCGGCCCGGGCCGCTGCGCAAAATGCTTGCAGTTTTCAGCGGAATGTGGTATACTATCTCGTACCGTTGTGAAAAATCCGCAGCGGCCCTCATTCTGCGCCATCGCCAAGCGGTAAGGCAGGGGACTTTGACTCCCCCATCGCAGGTTCGACTCCTGCTGGCGCAACTTGAAAAAAACCCCCGTGAATGCTGGAAAAATCCAGTGTTCATGCGGGGTTTTGTGTTTTGATGGATGGTTTGCAGGTGCTTGCAGGGGAGCAGAAACGCCTGCTTTTGCGTTTAAAAAGTCTGCAAAAAGTCGGCAGGAATCAACATTCAACGATATGATAACCGGTCAGATTCTCTTCAATGACTCCAGTGGCGTACAAGTATTGGATGCCGCGCTGGATGTCTGCTTCTGAAAATCGTTTGGCTTTATCCTCTGACCATGACTTAAACGCTGCGACCAGTTCTGTTTCAGATAGTACTCCATTGGTTTCAAGTAAAAAGAGAATTGTGGTGATGCATTCCACATCAGAATCAGAATCGATTCGATTCACATAGTTTGCGGCCTTTTCTATCAGTGGAATAAACTCTCCTAATTTATCATTCACGTTTTTACTTGTCAGCTTTTTATATGCAATCTCGTAGGCTTCAAAAGTTGACTTGGTATTATAATAATTTTGAAATTCTTTTATTTTGGTACTTATAACGGCTATTGCGTGATCATATGGGCCATACTTGTGCTTTATAAAATGAAAGTAATGCTGGCCACCAAATACATCCATTAAATATGCAGTCTTCTGCAGTCTCAGCTTATTGAACTTGCTCAGATGCAATTTTATTTGCATAAGCACAAGAGCAGCCAAAGAAAGCTGAGGCTCTACAGTGGGAGTGGATGCATAGCTTTTGGAGGGTTCATAGATATATATTTGGAGCTGACGATTTGACGATAGAGGTTTTAGTTTCTGTTCTATGAGGAGTTTTACTTCAGGCCAAGCCAAGCCTCCATTCCCGCTGCCCAGTGGAGGAATTGCAATTGACTTAATCCCGAGTTTGTAAATCAGTAAGACAAGCTGGTCGAGACCAATGTCAATATATTCCATTTTTGATTTGGCTCTCCATTTGTCTTTCGTTGGGAAATTGACGATAATTTTTCCTTTTTCGTAGAAATAATGGAGCGTACCAATATGCAAAGTACCGCTTTTACAAGCTTTTATATAGTCAATATTATTCTCAGGAAAAGCAAGTTTAAACTGATAGGCGATACCCTTACCCATGTAACCTTCACAGTTGACGGTATTTACTAAGCACTGAGCATCGGATTTTAATAAATCCCCGGTTACATAGGTAATCATTCAATCACATCCTTTCGTCAGGAAACCATTTACGCTGAACATTAACATGGGGGCGATACGGAGGAAAAACAGATTTCAATTTTTCTTGTACTATTTTTTGAACGTCCTCGTTCCTTACATAAATAGCAAAAAAACCATTAACGGGAACTGGCTGATCTGTCAAGCATTCTGCCATATGAACGCTTTTATGATAAGGGGAGAGTGTGGCACTTTGCTCCATTGCATCCCAATCGATTTGTTTAATACCTTCGTCATAGGGCAGGAGCTCGAAATGATCTGTCACACTCAATGGGTGCATGGGGAGAACAAGAAATCCCATCCTGCGAGCATAAGTACGGTATATACAGATATATATAAACTCTTCATGATGACTGTTTTTCACTGCTACGTCATATGACGAGTAGGGATGAAAGTGAAACGGAACATATCGATCGAGGTTGAGGACGCTTCTTTTATCAATGATAGAAGGATCGGCTACATCTTCAAAGCACATTCCGTTTTGTATCAATTGAGATCTTGGAAGCAATCCGTACTGTATAATGGAATCGAGATTTCTTAATGCTGTAAGGTGGTATAGTAACTGTCCGTCTTCAGTTCTAGTTTTACCCATGTAAATCGCCTCTATATACATCAGATTATTTTCGTTACAACATGGTTTTAGCAGCTGCATTGTACGGATTTGTGCATATTATAACATTTCAGCCTGATGTATTGCAATGGCTTTTGGAAATTACGTCATCGAATTCCTTTAGAAGAACAGCAAAACCAGGCCTACCCCCTGGCCCGGCGGGGGTTGTTCTATATTACAGAACACTGGGCACACCCAAAACAAAAAATCCCCGCCCCTGCGGAATGCAGAGGCGGGGAAAATCGTCAGGCGGCGGGAGAATGCACCGCCGGGCGCGGGAAGGTTACTTATTGGAGGACTTGAATGCCTTCAGAGTGGTGTCGGCCCGGATGGCCGCCGGGGTGAAGCTGTTATTCTTCCACCAGGCGGCCAGGGAGGCGGCCACCGTCAGGCCGGTGGTGACCAGGCTCTCCAGCTGGCTGTCCTGGATGGGCAGGACCGGCTTGCCTGCTGCGCTCAGCAGCTGGTTGGTGAGGGCCAGCGCCAGGCAGGCGGTGCGGGCGATGGTTCCGATGGTGATGTTGTTCATGATATGTACCTCCTGTTGTTCTCTGCGGGCCAATCACAGCCCGTTCAGCCCGGCCCGGCGTATGATGGCCGGGTAATCTTTATAGGCGATATCGAGATCCACCGGCCCCTGAATGCCCGGCACCTGGCCGGTGCTGGAATGCTGCCAGATGCCATAGGACAGAGGGACGGCCCCGGGGGTCTTGCCGTAGACTGCAACCCAGACGTCGTAGGCTTTGAGCTGGTCGGCGATCAGCTGGTTTTGCAGCCAGTCCCGGCTGCAGTAGAGGCCGGTATAGTACCCGGCAGCCTCCAGCGCCTCGCAGAAGGTCCGGATCAGGTCGGTCCGCTGCTGGTCGGTCAGGGCGAGAATGCCCGGCTCGTACTCCTGATCGAACCAGACCGGATATTCAAACTGCTTGTCCCGGATCACTTCCAGGCAGGTCTTTGCTTCCAACCTGGCCCCCTCGATGTCGGCTGCATAGCTGTACCAGTAGGCCCCCACCGGCAGCCCGGCGGCCTTACACCCCTTGTAGTTGTCCTCAAAGAAGGGGTCCTTCTGGCTGATCTCCCGGCCATAGCCCGCCCGCAGAATGGCGAACTGTACGCCCGAAGCCTTGACCTTCTGCCAGTCGATGCTTCCCTGGTACTTTGAAACGTCAATCCCTTTTACTTCCATTTTGTTCACCTCTCAATCTTTTGCGGGAATCTCCCCGAGAAAATCGTGCTTTTTGAGCCGCTCGTCGTAGACCCGACCGATGTTGGCGATGGCGTGGACGGCCCGGCTGTTCTTATACTCGGGGTGGGCGCGGCAGTAGCTCTCGTAGCAGTCGATCTCGGCCAGCGCCTCGATGAAGTCCTCCCGGGTGTGGTCCTGGCCCCGGAGAAGCTCGGTATTAAAGGCCAGAATCTTTCCCCGGTGGGCGTCGGCGTTCCGTTCGTCGTCGACCTGGATGTGCTTTTCGAGGGCGGCGCGGGTGTCGGCCAGCTCCTTCAGCAAGTCGGCGTTCACCGCCCGGCCTAGGGCCTTGGCCAGGGCCGACCAGGGGTTCCACTTCACCGGGGCAATCTGGACAAGACTCAGCAGCGCCACCAGCATTCCGCCGCCCCCAAGCAAAATATCTTGTGCGGTCAAATTTTTTCCTCCTTCCATCGCAACAGTGTATAATGCGGCCGCTCCTCCCCGAAGAACTTCCACCGGAGCAGGTCATCCAGAACCACCGCCGCCATGGCCACCGGCACCCAGAGCAGGGCAAAGGGCAGGCAGACCTGACCCAGCAGATTGAGGGGCATCCAGGAATAATCCCAGACCTGCCACCCCAGCCAGAGGTTGACCACGCAGCCGGTGACAAATTCCAGCGGGGTGACAATGCCGAAGCTGCCGATCACCCCCTGCAAGAGAAGCGGCATCTCCCAGGGGAACAGCTCGTTCAAAAGGCCGATCAGGGCAAAGCAGCCCCCGCCCAGCAGGAACATGGTCCAGTGGCTGAACCCCCGCCAGAGCAGTTCCAGCAGGAGATACAGGCCGCCGCCGCAGAGGGCGAGGAGGGCCGCCTTCAAAGTTTCTTTTTTCAGGGCAATCATCTCCCTTTCAATATTTCTTCAAAATCCCCCCACCCACCCTTTAGATGTATGGGGGCTCCGCCCCCATGCCCCCGTCCTGGCCTTTACACAGCTGTTTC
>JAHLFH010000034.1 GCA_018883885.1 Candidatus Faecalibacterium intestinavium
GCTGACGGAGGCGGAGCGGCAGAAAAAGGAGCTGCGGGAGGCGCTGGACGCCGGGCAGACGGCCCTGCGGACCGCAGACGAGATCCTGGCCCGGCTGGCCAGCGCCGAAGACTGGGCCACCATCGACCTTGTCGGCGGGGGAATCCTCAGCGGGATGGCCAAGCACGGCCATCTGGACGAGGCGCAGGAGCTGGTGGAGCAGCTGCAGGTGGAGCTGCGGCACTTCAAGACCGAGCTGGTGGACGTGGCGGTGGACGCGGACTTGCAGATCGAGATTGACGGCTTTCTGCGGTTTGCCGATTATTTCTTCGACGGTCTCTTTGCCGACTGGGCCGTGATGGACCGGATCGACCGCTCCCAGGAGCAGGCCGGGCAGACCCGGCGGCAGATTCAGCTGGTGATCGACCGGCTGAACGAACAATTCCGCCAGGCGGAGCAGAGGCAGACGGCCCTTCGGAAAGAGTACGACGAAAGCGTCTTTCAGGCGTAAGGCGCAAAAAAAGCCGGAGGCCCGGTTCCGGACCCCCGGCAGGGGATAAATCAGGTGCGGATGAACGCGGCGTCCGCCGCGGGGGCGGTCTCATCGTCGGAGCGGTACCGCTCCACCTTCATGTGCAGGTCGTATTTCTCCCGCAGGCGGGCGATCTCGCCCATCATGGGGGAGGCGTGGTGAAGGTCGATGGCGGCCTGATCCCGCCAGCTGTCGATGAGAAGGACGGTTTCGGGGTCCTCCATGGGGAAGAAGTATTCATACCGGAGGTTGCCTTCTTCGGCGCGAATCTTTTCCGCCGTGCCGGAGGAAACCATTTCCTGTGCGAAAGCCCGGGCGCTGCCGTTTGCCCCGGTGTAAAAGAGATGAATGGTGATGGCCATGCGGTTCCGCCTCCCTGTATCGTAGTTTTGACAGGACCAGTATACCACATCTTCGCCCGAAAGGAAACGTCCTTCGGGTGGGACGGTTTCTCCGAAAGACCGGCCTGGACGAACTGCCGCAGCTTTTCAACGTCCTGAAAGGGGAGATGAGCCTTGTGGGGCCCCGGCCGCGGGAGGTGGAGCAGTACACCGACTACGAGCGCCAGCAGCTGCGCGTGACCCCCGGGCTGACCTGCTGGTGGCAGGTCCAGCCCCATCGGAACGACCTGCCCTTCGAGCGGTGGATGGAGCTGGACTTGGAGTATATACGGGACCAGAGCTTTCTGCTGGACTGGAAATTGATCTTCAAGACAGCGGCGGCGGTGTTCCGGATGCACGGCAGCTGAGAAAAAACGGCAGTTCCGCCTGCATCTTGCGCAGGAGGGGGCTTTTGTGTTAGGATGGTTCAAAGAAGCGCAGAGAGGGCCGCCGGGCCCGCGTGATACGATCTTCCCGGCGGCTCTGTTTTATCCTGAATCGAAAAGAAAGGAAGAGAGTATGGACACCACCTTACTGATTATGGCCGCCGGGATTGGCTCCCGTTTCGGGGGAGGGATCAAACAGCTGGAGCCTGTGGATGACCAGAACCACATCATCATGGATTATTCCATCCACGATGCCATCGAGGCCGGGTTCAATCAGGTGATCTTTGTCATCCGCAGGGACATCGAAAAAGAGTTCCGGGAGGTCATCGGGAACCGGATCGAGGCGGTGTGCAGCGCCCGCGGGGTCCGGGTAGACTACGCGTTCCAGGCCCTGGAGCAGATTCCGGCCCCCCTGCCCGAAGGCCGGACCAAACCCTGGGGGACCGGCCAGGCGGTGCTGGCCGCCAAAGAGAAGATCGCCTCCCCCTTTGTAATCATCAACGCGGATGATTACTACGGCAAGGAAGGCTTTGCCGCCGTACACCAGTATCTTGTCTCGGGCGGAACGGCCTGCATGGCGGGCTTTGTGCTGAAAAATACCCTGTCGGACCATGGCGGGGTGACCCGGGGCCTCTGCCGGATGGACGGGGAAGGCCGTCTGACCGAAGTGGCCGAGACGAAAAACATCCGGAAAACGGAAACGGGCGCGGAGGCGGACGGCGTGCCGGTGGACCCGGACGCGCTGGTTTCGATGAATATGTGGGGCCTGACCCCGGCGTTTCTGGAAGAACTGGAACAGGGGTTTGAAGAATTTTTCCGGGTGGAAGTGCCGCAGAACCCCCTGAAAGCGGAATTTCTGATTCCGGTGTTCATCGGAAAGCTGCTGGCTCAGAACCGGCTCACGGTCCAGGTGCTGAAAACCCATGACGTCTGGTATGGGATGACCTACCGGGAGGATGTGGCGGCGGTCCGGGAAAGCTTCCGGGCCATGCGGGAAAAGGGAATCTACCGCAGCGACCTCTATGCCGACCTCTGAGCGCCGGGCGTGAACCGGCCCGGCGGAACAGGCTCATGCAACAGACGGCCCCCGCAGCAGGGCGAACCTGCCGCAGGGGGCCTTTGCTTTGCCCGGGAAATCCGGCCCGTTCTGGCCCTGCCTTTTGAAAATGACTGGACGAATCGTAAAAAAAGCGTATACTTTGAGTTGAAAATACAATCAAAGCCCCCTTTGGGTGCCGCATGAAATGGAGCTCTTTGAATTGATGGATGAATCCTTTCGCAAGCAGTACGAACGGATGGCGAATACGCCCATCCACAAGCTGATTCTGACCCTCGCCATCCCGACCATCATCAGTATGCTGGTCGCCAACGTGTACAACATGGCGGATACATATTTTGTCAGCGAGCTGGGCACCAGCGCCAGCGGCGCCACCGGCATCGTGTTTGGCCTGATGTCCATCATCCAGGCCTTTGGCTTTATGTTCGGGCACGGCGCGGGCAGCCACATCAGCCGCCTGCTGGGGAGCCGGGAGGTCGAGACGGCAAAAATCTATTCCTCCACCGGCTTTTATTACTCCCTGCTGTGCGGCTGCGCCGTGGCAGCCGCCGGACTGCTGTTCCAGACCCCTCTCATGAAGGTGCTGGGCAGCACTGACTCGATCCTGCCCTACGCCAATGCGTACAGCTTCTTTATCCTGCTGGCGGCCCCGGCCATGACGGCCAGCTGCGTGATGAACAATATCCTGCGCTATGAGGGCAAGGCAACCTACGCCATGGTGGGCCTGACGTCGGGCGGGCTTCTGAATATCTTCGGGGACTGGCTGCTGGTCCGGAAGATGCAGATGGGAATCGCCGGGGCGGGCATTTCCACCGCCGTCTCCCAGTACATCGGCCTGATTCTTCTGATGCTGCCCTTCCTCTCCGGGCGGGTGGAAAGCAGCCTGTCCATCCGGTATTTTTCCCGCAAGGCCCGCACCATTTCCAGCATTGTCCTGGTGGGCATGCCCAGCATGATGCGCCAGGGCCTCAACAGCGTCTCGGTGATGGTGCTCAACCTCTGCGCGTCCCCCTTTGGCGATGCGGCCATCGCGGCGCTGAGCATCACCTCCCGCATCGTGAACTTTATGTTCTGCATCAGCGTGGGCATCGGCCAGGGCTTCCAGCCGGTATCGGCCTTCAACTATGGCGCCCGCAAATTTGAGCGGGTCAAAAGCGCCTGCGTGTTTACCTGCACGAGCTGCATCCTTCTCATGTCGGCGGCGGCTGTCTTTGGCGTGATGTTCGCCCGGCCCCTGATCGCCCTGTTCCGGGAGGACCCTGAGGTCATCCAAATCGGCGCAACGGCGCTGCGCCTGCAAAGCATTTCGATGGTGCTGATGCCCATCTCCCTGTGCGGGAATATGCTGTTTCAGAGCGTCGGCCGGGCGGCTGAGGGCACGTTTCTGGCCAGCATCCGCAGCGGCGTTGTGTTCATCCCGGTCCTGCTGGTGTTCAGCCATTTCGGCGGGATACTTGGCATCCAGCTGGCCCAGCCTGCGGCGGACCTGATGGCTTCGGCCATCACCGTCCCCTTCCTTCTCCATTTCTTCCGGGAGCTGGAGAAAATGCAGAAATCCGCCGCCGGGGCCTCTGTGTAACCCGTTCCGGAAAGACCGTCCGCCGCCTGCCGGGGAAACCCTGCGCCTCAGAGCGGCCCTCCCGGCGCTCCCGGCAATAGAACAAACGAAAACATAGAACGGGCAGGACAGGGCTTGCGGCCCGCTGTGGGCGGTCTTTTTTCCTTTCGCCAAAGATACTTTTGAAAGGCTACCAGCTACCCGCTGGACGGGGATTTTTCAAAATTTCTCTTTGCCCTCTACCACGGACAATAATCAAGAATGCCAAACGCCGGGGCAAAAATTTCCCTCTCACTTACTACTACAATCCGAACAGGGCAAAATGGCCGGAAACGGAGCCGGGCAACAAAAAAGCAGTAAATCTTTTTCAGACTTACTGCTTTCGCTGGCCGCGCCAGTGGGCGGCGGTTATTCAGTTTTGAAAGTTCGGGTCAGGGTGGCCCGACAAACTGGAATTTATTGGACATAATCATTTACTATTCTCTTATTTTCAAATGATAACAGGACACTAAATATTATTTCTATCAGTATCATCATTATTGCAAGAGTATAATTAGCAAAATTTAAACCAACTATCAAAGATAATATTGGAATAATTATTGACAATACCATATATGTTTTTGAATTATATAACCAACCGTATGGCAATAAATGTGCTCCGAATATCATAGCAATAACCATTAGCATTTTATCCGGCAATGTAGGATAAATCCACATTGCTATTAAAAGGTATATCATTTGATTTGCAGAAAATAGTATTCCTAAGTAGTTTAATGGATTACTTTTATCTTGAAACTGTATTTTTAATATTTTAGAAATTAAAAAAGCTATAGGTAATAATGGTGCAGTGCAACAAAATGTCAATAGATTTTTTGTTAATATAGGTAAATCTGTTAATTGTACGATTAAAACCATAATCCATATTACTACTGATGCAATGATAAAATGAATACCTTTCTTTTGCTTTTGGGCACAATCTTTTTTCAAATCTTTCAAGTTCATTTTTTA
>JAHLFH010000035.1 GCA_018883885.1 Candidatus Faecalibacterium intestinavium
CCCAAGACCCCGGCGGAGGCCGTGGCCTGCGGGCTGGGGCTGGTGCCCGAGGAGCGGCGGAAGGAAGGGCTGTTCCCCGGGGAGGACGTATCCTTCCATCTGGGGATCGCCAGCCTTCGGCGGTGGTGCCGGGGGGCCTTCCTTTCCCGGCGGAAGCTGGAGGAAAACGCCCGGGCGCAGATCGGCACGCTGGGCATCAAAACCCCTTCGCCCCGGCAGCGGATGGAGCTGCTCTCGGGCGGAAACCAGCAGAAGGCCGTGGTGGGCAAATGGCTGGCCGCGGGCTGCCTTGTCTATCTGTTCGACGAACCCACCAAAGGGGTGGACGTGGGGGCCAAGGCGGAGCTGCTCCGGGTCACGTCGGAGCTGGCCCGGGCGGGGCAGGGGGTGCTGTACGCCTCCGCAGAACCCGCCGAGCTGCTGATGACCACCGACCGGATCTATGTGATGTACGGCGGAGAGATTGCAGCCGAGCTGGTGACGGCCCAAACGTCCGAAGAAGAAATCATGCACTATGCCGTCGGCGGGAAACCTCCCTTCCGCCCGTCGGACCGGGAGAAAGGAAGGACTGGCCTTGAATCAACTGCAAAACCGTAAAAAAACCGCCGGGTTTCTGATGGACTGGGCGGCTGTCATTGCCCTGGCGGCCTCGGTGGTGGTCTTTGGGCTGCTGCGGGGCGGGAGCTTTCTCTCCGCCGCCAACGCCGTCAACATTCTGCGGTCCATGTCCATCACCACCATCTTTGCCATCGGGGCCACCCTGACCATGGCGCCCAACGGCTTTGATATGTCGGCCTGCTCTCTGGCGACGGTCTCCTCCTTTCTGTTCGCCAGCCTGTTTCTCTGGTTTGGCCTGCCCCTCTGGCTCAGCGCCGCGCTGACGGTGCTGCTGACCATGGGGCTGTATCTGGTGACCCTGTTCCTGATTCTGGTCTGCCGGGTGCCGGATATGCTCGCCACCTGTGCGCTGATGTTTGTGTATCAGGGCCTGGGCCTGTGGTGGACCGGGGGCGGGGCCGTCTCGGCCGGAATGCCCACCCGGTGGGGCGACGCCCCCGCCCGGATGGGCTGGACCGAGGCCGCGCTGGCCATCGGGGCCTCCCCCTGGTGCATCCTCATCATGCTGGCCTGCGTGGTCTTTGCCTTTGTGTTCCTGCAATACACCCGCCACGGGCGCTGCCTGTACGCCATGGGCAGCAACGAGACGGCGGCGGCGTATTCCGGCATCCCGGTGAGGAAGTACCGCTTTCTGGCGGGAATGCTCACCGCCGTGATGATCGCCGTGGGGGCGATGGTGGTCTGCTCCCGGAACTCGGCGGCCCAGATCTCGGGCTGCGACAGCTACCTGATGCCCTCGCTGGCCGCCGTCTTTGTGGGGCGCTCGGTGGGCGGGGCGGAGAAGCCCAACGCGCTGGGAACGCTGGTGGGGGCCGCTCTGGTGGCCGTGCTGGAAAACGGGCTGACCCAGATGGGCGTGGTCTACTATGTTCTGCCTGCCGTCAAGGGCGGCGTCCTGGCTCTGGCCCTCATCGCGGCCTACGGGCCCCGCCGCCAGAGAGGCTGAAAAAGATAAAACAAAAAAGGCTGCGGGGCCCCTGTGGGCCTGCGCAGCCTTTTTGCGTGGCGGCGTTTTTGCGTGGTCAGAGCACCAGCCGAAGCCGGAACCAGCCGTCGGTGAGGTCGAACTGACAGACCGCCCCGTTTTTGCGGCAGAACGCCGCAATGGACCGCACCCCGAGGCCGTGGCCCTCCTGCCGGGCGGCGGGAAGGCCGCTGCTGTCAAAGGCCACGTCCCCGTCGCATAGGTTTGCGATTTCCAGCATAATGCCGGGGCTGCCCATCATCCGGCAGCGGATGATCCGCTGGCCCCGGGGCAGCTTGAGGCTGGCGTGAATCGCGTTTTCCAGCGCGTTGGCCAGGACGATGGCCAGCTCCCCCTCGTCCACCGGAAGACGGTCGGGCAGGGAGATGTTCGCCTCCACCAGGATGTCATGGTTCCGGGCCTGGTCGAAATAGGAGGAGAGCATGGCGTCCAGAATGGGCAGGGAACACCAGCGGATGCCGGTCTGCCGGTCCAGCTGCTGCCGGGACGCGCCCAGAAAGGCCAGCGCCGACGCCGGGTCCCCCCGGGCCAGCAGCTCGGTCACCGCCTGTATCTGATGGCGCAGGTCGTGGCGCTGGATTCGGAGGCTTTCTTCCGCCTCCTTGAGGCTCTGGAGCTTGTCCTTCAGCGCCGAGATCTCCACCGTCAGCAAAGCGGCGTTCCGGCGTTCCAGCTGAAGGCGGTACTGCCCCGCCAGATCCCGGAACACATAGATGTAGACCATCACAAGGGGAAGGGCGGCGGCGTAAAGGTAGACGACCTGAGCGGGATTCACAAGGTAGCTCCCCGGCCAGACGGACACAAAGAGCAGATAGCCGTAAAAGGCCAGCGGAATCAGGGACAGAACCCCCCAGCGGACCGGCATCCCCCGCACCAGCGTGAGGAAGGGCCGCCGCAGCAGCCGCGCTTCCAGCCAGATTGCAAGGGGCAGCAGGAGGCTCATCACCAGCAGGGTGGCCAGCTCGGACGAAGGATGGGACTGCATCAGAAGCCGGACCGTGATGTTGATGAAGAAGGACGCCAGAAGGTGGGTCATGCAGTTGAAGAAGGTGAGGGCGGGGCTGTCGTGGCTGGCCCAGTGGATCAGGAGAATCCCCGGGAAGGTGATGGTGAAAAAGGAAGCCCGCAGCAGCCAAAGCTCTCCCCCGGCCCGGAGCAGGACCAGATTGGACCCCAGCACCCAGAGGCTGTACAGGGCCAGAATGCACACCAGCTTCCGGGCGCCGAAGCGGAATTCCGTCATGCTGGCTACCATGCCGATGGTCAGGCAGGAAACCAGCCAGAAGCGGAACGCGGAAAAGATCAGTTCGGTCATGGAAAAGGCCCTCCCTCCGTCCAGCCCGCCCGGGGCGCTCCAGGATTGTCTATACAGTATATATGCATAAAAGCGTATGCTTTTCCACGGATATCCCCTGCTGCCGCGGAAAAGTTATGATAAAAATACCATCTGCCGCAGCCAGCGTCAAGGGAAAGGGCGGGCAGAGGGGCGAATTTTGGGGCGGCGGCGGAACAGAAGAAGTTTCTTTGAAGGAACGCCTTGACGGACCTGCGAATCAATGCTATTTTTAAAATATCGACAGGGTTTGCCCTGCAACGCGTCTGCCGGGGGGAGGGAGATTGGTATCCTGAACATAGCGATTTGTGATGACGAAGCCATCCACCGGCGGGAGATTCAGACCATGCTCTCCCGGTATCTTCAGGAGCACCCTTCCCTGGAAGGGAAGCTCTGGGTCTATTCGGAGGGGAAAGCCCTGCTGGAGCAGGCCAGGGAGATGGGCGGCTTTGACCTGTACATTCTGGATATTCTCATGCCGGAATTCAGCGGCATCGAGATCGGCCGCCGTCTGCGGGCTCTGGGGGACGGGGGAGAGATCCTCTACCTGACCAATTCCAACGATTTTGCCGCCGACAGCTACGACGTGGGGGCCTTTTTCTATCTGCTCAAGCCGGTGGAGGAGGAAAAGCTGTTCCGGGTGCTGGCGGGGGCGGTGGAAAAGCTGCTCTGGAAAAAGAACCGGTCCATGCTGGTCAACACCATGCAGGGGCCCCGGTGCGTCCTGTTTCAGAAGATCCGGTATGCCGAGCGGATTGGCCGGGGGATCCGGTTTTTCTGCACCGACGCCGTCGTGGACTCCACCACCATCCGGGTGCCGTTCCGGGAGGCGATGGCCCCGCTGCTGGAGGACCGCCGCTTCTGTCTGTGCGGCGCAAGTTTTGTGGTTAATTTTCAATATGTGACCGGCGTGAACGGCCCCATCGTCATCCTGGACAACGGGCAGTCGCTGGCGCTGCCCAAGGCGGCGGCAGCGGATTTTAAAAAGGCCTGGGGCGGGTACTGGCTGGACGACGGCGGCCCCCTCGGCAATCGCTGAGGGCCCGGCTCATACCGGCGGAGAGGAGGAAAGACCATGAGGGATTGTTTTGCTGCGTTCCCGGAAAAAAACCATCGGCCCGTCAGAGGCCCCGACGGGATGAAACAGCTCTGCGTCGCGCCCCGCGGCGAAAATCTGGAGACGGTGACCCGCTTTTTCGAGGAATGCCTGGAGGAAAAGGGCGCCCCCCTGAAGGCGGTTTCCCAGGTCAGCATCGCGGTGGACGAGCTGTTCTCCAATATCGTCCGGTACAGCGGCGCGACGGAAGTCACGGTGGGCTGCGCGGTGGAGGGAGGCCGGGCGGTGCTCCGGTTTGCGGACGACGGGCGGCCCTACGACCCCACCCAAAAGACCGACCCGGACGTCACCCTCTCCGCGGAGGAGCGGGAAATCGGCGGCCTCGGAATCTTTATGGTAAAGAAGATCATGGACGGCCTTTCGTACGAATATTCCGGCGGGAGGAACATCCTGACCGTTGAAAAACGCTGGTGAATCACCTGATTTTTGCTGAAATTCGCCCGCCGGATCAAAGGGTTCAGGGAATCTTCCGGGAAGACCTGCACAATTTGGCAGGATTTTTCTTAACATTTTGAAAATCTGGTCGATAAAGGTTATAAATGTTGCGTATGTTGTTCCCAGAATACCAAAAAATGGAATCTGGAAGGAGTCTGAAAAAATATGAAAAGCATCCGCCAACAACTTCTCGTATGGTTCTTGGCACTGACAGGGGTGACCGCGCTGCTCTGCGGCGGTCTCGGCATCTTCATGAGCTACTCCAGCAGTCAGTCGACCCTGGAGCTGAGCATGAACGCCCTGGCCACTGAGACGGCTGCCCGGGTGACCTACCAGCTGAAATCCTACCGCAACGCGGTGGAAGCGCTGGGCATGGTCCCCGAACTGAGCGACCCGCTGATTACCGTAGAGGAAAAGCAGGAGATTCTGGACGAGTGGGTGGACCACTATGGCATGATGCGCGGCAACGTGCTGACCACCAGCGGCGACAGCATTTTTAACGGCACCAATTACGCGGACCGGGATTACTTCCAGGGCGCGATCAAGGGCGAGAGCAGCGTCTCTGTGCCCACCATCAGCCGCACCACCGGCGAGCTGTCCATCATGGTGTCTGCGCCCCTGTGGCAGGACGGCGTGCAGGACAGCGTGATTGTGGGCGTTGTGTACATGGTCCCGGAGGAGACCTTCCTGAATGATATCGTGAAGGCGATTGAGGTCAGCGAGAACAGCGGCGCTTATATGCTGGACGCCAACGGCAACACCATTGCCCATGAGAACATCGATAGTGTCCTCAACCAGGAAAACACCATCCAAGATGCCGCCTCCGACCCCTCTCTCAAGGCGCTGGCAGAGATCGAAAAGAAGATGGTCGCCGGGGAGACCGGCTTCGGCACCTACACCTACGGCGGCGTGACCAAGTACATTGCCTACGCTCCGGTGGAGGACACCGACGGATGGAGCCTGGCCGTCAACGTCAATACCTTCGACTTCATGGGCGAGGTATACCGGAACATCATCATCATCGTGGCTCTGGTCGTGGTAATCCTGATCTGCGCTGTGGCAATTTCGGCCCGCGTAGCCAGCGGTCTGGCCAACCCCATCCGCGAGTGCGTGGACCGCATCCAACTTCTGAAGGAGGGCGATCTGGCCTCTCCTGTGCCTGAGTTCAAACGCAAGGACGAAGTGGGCCTGCTGGCAAGCGCCACCGAGCAGATCGTCGCCACCCTTCAGGGGATCATCGGCGATATCGGCTATATCATCAAAGAGATGTCCCGCGGCAATCTGGACGTCCATTCCCAGAACCCCGGGGTCTATGTGGGCGATATGGCGGAGGTTCACACCAGCCTGCACGAACTGGCCCGGGATCTGAGCGGCATTATGGCCCAGATCGACACCGCCTCCAATCAGGTCTCCGCCGGTGCGGAGCAGGTCTCTGTGGGCGCACAGTCTCTGGCGCAGGGCGCGACCGAGCAGGCCAGCTCTGTGCAGGAGCTTTCCGCCACCATCAGCGAGATCAGCACCTCTGCCATTGAAAATACCAAGGCAGCCAAGGAGGCTCAGAACAAGGCCAACCTGGCAGGCGATCAGGTTACCAGCTGCAACGACAAGATGAGCGAGCTCCGTCAGGCCATGGACGATATCCTCCAGGGCCATCAGGAGATCGAGAAGATCATTGCGACCATCGAGAATATCGCCTTCCAGACCAACATTCTGGCCCTGAACGCCGCCGTCGAGGCGGCCCGGGCGGGCACTGCCGGCAAGGGCTTTGCGGTCGTGGCCGACGAGGTGCGCAGCCTCGCCTCCAAGTCCGATCAGGCCGCCAAGCAGACCAAGGAAATGATCGAGAAATCGGTTGGCAATGTGGAGCGGGGCAACGCTCTGACCAACGAGGTGAGCGAGGCTCTGAACCAGGCCAATGGTTATACCGTGGAAGCGGTGACCCTGATGAACCAGATGGCAGAGCGGATTACTTCGGAGACCGAGGCCATCCATCAGGTTTCCGAGGGAACCGACCAGATCTCCAGCGTGGTGCAGACCAACTCCGCCACCGCAGAGCAGTCTGCCGCCGCCAGCCAGGAGCTGTCCGGCCAGGCCCAGCTGCTCAAGCAGGAGGTCTCCCACTTCACCCTGCGCCGGGAGGACGGCATGCTGTAAGACCCTCCGGCCTGGAAAACGGATTTTTACAGCCAACGCAGAACGGCAGGCCGGACGGCCTGCCGTTTTTTGCTGAACCGGCCCGTTGGGGGGCGCCAAGCCCCTTTCCCCGTCGCCGGAACCCCGGGCGCGGCCCCGCGCCTGCCCCGGGAAAAAGGGCTTGAATGCGCATATTTTGTGCAGTATACTGGCGGTATCAAGGTTCTTCCGATTTGTCTGCAAACCGATCAAAAGAGGTTGGAATCCGCTATGGAAAAGATCTGGGATTTTTTTGAAAATCTGGATGAAATGGTCTACTCGGCCGACGTTGAAACCTACCAGCTGGTCTACATGAACCGCTGTCTGCGGGAGGCTCTGGGCATAAGGGACCATAGCAGCTATCTGGACCAGCCCTGCTACAAGGTCCTTCAGGGGCGGGACACCCCCTGCGAGTTCTGCACCAACGGCCAGCTGCAGGAGGGAAAGTTTTATACCTGGGTCCACAAAAACCCTCTCCTGAACCGCCGGCTCCTGCTGAAGGATTCGCTGCTGCATTCCGCCGGGCATACTTACCGGCTGGAAATGGCCATTGATCTGGACCCGGAGCTGCGGGGCAGCTCCACCTATTTCCACCTCCGGGAGGAAACCATCCTCAAGGAATGCCTCTGGGAGATGTTTTCCACGGCCAAGGCGGCGGATTCCATCCAGCGGCTGATGGCCTATATGGGGCGCACCTTCTCCTGCGACAGGGCCTATATCTTTGAATTCAAGGGCGATACCGCCGACAATACCTACGAATGGTGCGCCGACCATGTGACCCCACAGATCGACAATCTGAAAAATGTCCCCCTTTCCTCGATTGACTGGTGGATGGCCGGGTTCCGGGAAAAGAAGATCACCGTCATCCCCGACCTGGAGGAAATCCGCTTCCTCCACCCGGAGGCCTACTCCATCCTTCAGCCGCAGGGCATCCACAGTCTGGCGGTCGGGCCCATCCGGGCCGAGGGCCAGGTGATCGGCTTTATCGGGATCGACAACCCGGACCCCGAGCTGATGGCGGGGTATGAATTCTTCCTGCGGGTCATCGGCTATATTGTCTGCAATCTGCTCTGGCGGCGGGATCTGGGGGACAAGCTGCGGAACCTGAGCTATCGGGACCAGCTCACCGGGGCGCTGAACCAGCACGCCCTTTCGGAGCTGTACGGCAGCGACGGGATGGAGAGCGTGGGCATCATCTACTGCGATATCACCGGCCTCAAGATGGTCAACGAGGCCAAGGGCCGGGGCGCCGGAGACGACCTGATTCGGGAAAGCTATGAGACGCTGCGCCGGAACGGGGGCGGCGGCAGAATCTATCGGATGGGGGACAGCGAGTTTTTGCTGCTGTACCCCGACTGCCGGGCGCTGGAATTTTACGACACCCTTCACGCCCTGCAACGGGTCATCCGGAGGGATTCCAACCACATTGCCCTGGGCTATGCCTGGTCGGACATCCAGCCGCTGGACCTGGAAAAAACCGTCATGCAGGCGGAGCAGGTCATGATCCGGAACAAACGGGAATATTATCATTTTACCAGCCGCCGCCCCGGCGCGGTGGACGCCCCGGTGACGCAGGGGATCAAATCCCCCGAAACCCGCTGGGAAGCCGAAAATTATGAGCCTGCCAACGTTTTCCAGCAGTTTGTGGCCGCCGCGGGCTGCGACGTGGAGACGGTGTTCCGGTCGGTCTCTCAGGAAAATGAGGCCAGCTATTTCTACCTGTGCGATATGCGGCGGGACCTGGCCTATATCTCGGACAATATGCGCCGGGATTTCAGCTTCCCCAGCAACCTGATTACCGGCCTGCTCGAGAAATGGGCCGAACGGATCAGCACCCAGGAGGCGCAGGATATGTTCTGGGAGGATGTCAACACCATGCTCCGGGACAAACGCTCGGTCCATGACCTGCGCTATCGGGTGCGGGACGCCGCCGGAAACAACCAGTTTGTCCACTGCTACGGCATCATGGTCTGGAACCGGGACCGGACCGAGCCCCTCTTCTTCTCGGGCCGGATCACCCACCAGGATTCCACCTTTGTGGTGGACCCCGTTACCGGCTTCCTGCGGGAGCAGTCCTCCTTCCAGCAGCTGGAGGAGATCCGCCGCTCGGGGCAGAGCACCCTGGTCATCGGCTTCTCCCTCAACGGCATCACCGAGATCAACAGCATCCGGGGCCGGGACTATGGGGATCGCCTGCTCCAGAAAACGGCCAACACCCTGTCGGACCAGCTGTCCTGGAAGATGACCTTCTACCGGCTGGAAGGGGCCCGGTATATGGCCCTTGTGAACCCCGCCTGCACCGAGGAAAGCACCGAAACCCTGACGGAGGAGATTCGCGGCATCATCCGGTCCTGCTACGAGCGGATGGATGTGTCGGTGCAGCGGGTCTGTTCCTTCGGCGTCATGCGGTATCCCTATGAGAATATGACCCCGGAAGAGCTGATCGAGGGCCTGCTGTCCCTCATTCGGGTGGCCAAACGGGAGCCGCTGCTGCCCTATGTGGATTATGCCACCCAGAATTTTGGCCGCTTCCGCCGCCTCTCCACCATGGCGCTGACCCTGGGCCAGGATGTGGAGCGGGAAATGCAGAACTTCCGGGTGGTGATCCAGCCGGTGGTCTCGGGCAGGGACGGCTCCATCATCGGCGGGGAAGTGCTGCTGCGCTGGGTGTTCGAGGGGCAGGATATCTCTCCCGCGGTCTTTATCCCCATCCTGGAAAAGCACGGGCTGATCCAGAAGGTGGGCCGCTGGGTATTCGGGCAGGCGGCTGCGGCCTGTGTCCGGCTGCGCCGCTGCAACCCCTCTCTCTACCTGACCTTCAATGTGAGCCTCCATCAGCTGAACGACCATCTGCTTTTGCCCTGTATGGAGGAAACGCTGGAAAAATACGGCCTGCCGGAAGGAAGCCTTGTGGCGGAGATTACCGAGAGCGCCATGGATGAGCAGCCCCAGCGGCTGGAAGCCTTCATCACGGCGGCCCACAAGCTGGGCCTGAACATTGCGCTGGATGATTTCGGCAGCGGCTATTCCTCGATGCGGATGCTGCTGCAATATCCCACCAATATCATCAAGCTGGACCGCTCTCTGGTCACAGAAGTCACTGAATCGGAGGCAAAGATGCACTTCATTCAGAGCATCGTCTACGCCTGCCACCGGTTCGGCAAAACCGTCTGCATCGAGGGCGTGGAGGACGCCGAACAGAACGAGATCATCCGGAATATGGGGTGCGACGTCATCCAGGGATATTACTACTACCGGCCCATGGAGATCGACGAGTTCAGCGATACGCTGAGCCGGAAGGATTGAAAAGACCGCGCCGGAATGCGAAAGGAGGAAGCGACTTGGAACAAAACGAGGGGAAACGGCAGGAATGCGCGGAGGCCACGGAGGCCTACCGGACGGTGGATGAATTTTTTCACCGCTATTTGGTGGAACGCAGCGCCCAACGGGCCGGGGAACTGCTCACCGAAGACCTCTACAGCGTCGGCACCGGAGACGGCGAGGTGGCCATCGGGCGGGATGCGTTCATCCGCCTGATGGAGGAGGAAATTGCCCTGTTTTCCACGCCGCTCTATTATACCATCAGCGACTATGTCCAGAAGGAGCGGGGCCTCGGTTCCTGGGACTGCCTGTGCAAGATTCAACCCAGAATCACCAGCGGCGACAGCGCCCGGACCCTCTATTTCATGCGCCTTACCGCCGGGATCGTCCGGGTGGGGGAGGCATATCGGATCAATATGCTCCACGCCTCGGTGGCCAGCAGCGTCCAGGAGGAAGGGGAGCTTCTGCACCTCAAATTCATCGCGGCCAGCGAGAAGCGGGTCAGCCGGGAGACCCGGCAGGAGCTGTTCAAGATCATGAGCGAGATCATGCCCGGCGGCATCGTCGGCTTTTATCTGGAAGAAGGGTTCCCCCTGTATGTCATCAACCAGCGGCTTCTGAGGATGCTGAAATACGAGGACAGCCAGGATTATAACCGGGACATCCATGGCATGGTCATCAACAGCATCCATCCCGACGACCGGGAGGAAGTCAAGGCCCAGCTGGGCCGTCTGACCGACAACGTCGGCCAGTATGAGATCGAATACCGGGTGCGCCAGAAGGACGGCCGCTACATCTGGGTCCATGAGATCGGACGCCGGACGGTGGCGGACGACGGGCGGGGGGCCGTCATCAGCGTGCTGGTGGATATCTCCCAGCAGGTCTGCTCCAAAAACCGGCTGATGCATCAGGTGACCAGCGATCCCCTCACCGATGTCTACAACCGAAAGGGGATGCAGGAGCAGGTGGCCCGGCTGATGCCGACCCTGTCCAGCTATCTTTTCCTGATGATGGACCTGGACTGCTTCAAGCAGGTCAACGACATCTATGGCCACCAGGAAGGGGACCGCGCCCTCTGCGAGATGGGCAGGCTGCTGAAGGACGCCTTCCGCAAATCCGACGTGGTGGGCCGCATGGGCGGGGACGAATTCGCCGTGCTGGTGGTCAACTGCGCGGACCAGGACGTGGCCGACCGGAAAATTCGGTGGCTCATTGATTCCTATGCGGTCCGGGTGCAGAAAAACTGGCCGCTGTCCCACTCCACCCTGTCGGTGGGCGGGGTGCTGGGCCGCCGCAGCCGCAGCTTTGCGGAGCTGTACCAGCTGGCCGATCAGGAGCTGTACAAGGTGAAAAACACCTGCAAGGGCAGGTACAAAATAGAGGTCCTGGACTGACGCGGCCCCCGCAAAAAACCCACCGGCGGTTCCCGGTGGGCTTTTTTGCACAAAAAAAGAACTGACCGCCGGGCGGTCAGTTCTTTTCGGAGGGGGCGTCTGTCGGGGGCGCTGCAATCGCACCCACGGCGGAACGCAGCAGTTCCACCAGGGGGGCCGGAGCGGTGTCGGCGGCGCTCTGGTTTTCGCTCACAGCCTTTTGCAGCTCGCTGCGCAGCACCAGCACATCCCGCGGGGCGCTGATGCCGATGTTCACCTGCCCGCCGGGTTCAATGGACAGGACGGTGACGCTGATATGGTCCCCGATGATGACGGATTCCCCTTCCTTGCGACTGAGTACCAGCATCAGGACACCTCCCGCGGGGACAGCTCGTCCAGACGATGGCGCATCTGGTAGAGGGTGTCGTCCAGAATGACCTGCATTCCCCGGTGAAGATCAGGATTGATGACCACCGGACAGCGCAGGTTCAGGGTGCTGGCCCCGACCGGGTCCCGCACCACGCACATGACATAGTAACACAGGTCCTCGCTGCGCTGGACGCCCATCAGCTCCAGCGCTTCGGGAGAGAGAACGGGGGCATAGTCCGGTTTGAGGGAAAAGGGGTTCATGGCGATAAAGGCCAGGCTCGGGGTCTCCACGCTCTGGAGGCAGAGCATATTCCCGTCGCTCCCCGCGAAGGGGAGAAGCAGAAACTCCTTTTCCTGTGCGAAACCAAACAGTCCGCTGGGGAAAGAAACCGCCTCTGCGGGGTTGTATTCGATGACGCCGAAATATTTGGTTTCCAACTGCATACCGGAACTCCTCTCAGGCGTTGACGTCCAGCGGCACATAATTGGGGTTGGAAGAAGGCGGAACGTACAGCGGTTCGCCCACATACTGGATCACCACGTCGGGCCGCTGGGTCATGGTGAATTCGATGTCCCCCGGCACAAAGGTAAAGCTCATCTGGTCCATCCGCCAGTCGAAATTGAGCTTGTCCATCTCATACCGGATGCTCATTTCTCCGCCGTCCCAGGCGATCTCGGGGCCGGTGGTGGGGATAAAGTCGATGTTCAGGTTGGTGGGCTGGCCCAGATTCTGCTGCTTGGCCAGCTGGGGGATCACGTCCTGGTGAATTTGTGCCTCCATCATCATCCGTCCTTCCTGCGCCATGACCCGGGTGGCCTGATAGGTGGCCTGCCTGCCCCGCTCCGCCTGCTGGCGGATGACGGTGGCCGTGGTAGGCGTGACCGAGTTGCGGGCCTCAAAGGTGTCGAGACGAATCCGGATCGGCTGGCTGCGGATGCTCAGTCCTCCCTTGTCCCGGGTAATTTCCATCTGCGCAGTTCCACGGGCATACTCCAAACGGGCAGCGGTGGTCTTCATCTGGATTTCAATGGGGACCGTCTTGATTTCGATCAGCGGATACATAGCCAAGTAACTCCTTCCTTGCGCGTTCTGCGCGGAATGCGCCCTTTATGGGGTGTTATTTGAGATAATCCATCAGGGATTGGGGAACGACGTTTGCGCCCGCCTGAAGGGCGGCGTTGTAGCCGGTCTGGGCGGAAACCAGCGCCAGAATGGCCTCCACCTGGTCCACCCGCTCGATGTTGTTGAGCTGTTCGTTCTGGGCGTAGAAGGTGCTTTCCAGCTGGTTCTGGTTGGTCTCCAGGAACTGGGCCTGCGCCTCCAGGAAGCTGACGTGCTGGTTGCTCAGGTCCTCCTGGGCCTTGGTGAATTTCTGCACCAGAGCTCTGGCGTCCTCGATGTCCCCGGCGGCGCTCCATTTGCCGGTCTCCTGGTTGTAGCCCTTGAAGATTTCCGCCGAGCGGAGCATGATGGAGATGATGTTTTTGGGGTTGCCGTCATCGTCCAGACCGTAGCCGCCGATGAAGTCCATGCCGGAGATGGAGGCGTCGAAGGCGGTGGAGTCGAGCACGTCGCCATTATTATCCACGGCAAAGCCGAGGCCGATGTCCACATACTGGTGCTCGTTGGACCATTTTTCCAGTATTTGTTCGTTGGAAAGAACCTTTTTCGTAACACCATTTTCGGTGATTGTTGCTTTGCCTTCAGGATCTTCAATATATTTGCCGTCCGAATCCTTATAAACCTGATCATAATAGTCGGGATTAAGGTCATCCAGCCGCACGCCCCGGTAGGTGAGGAAGTGCCGCTCCACATGGTCCACCGTTTCGGTCTCAATGGCAAAGGGCGGGTTCTCGGTGTCCGCGCCGTTGAAAAGGAACTTGCCGTTGTAGGTGGAGTTGAGGCTCTGGACCATGGCCTTAGCGCCCGAGAGGATGATGTCGCCCTGGGTGTTCAGGTTGCTCCAGTTGGGCTGGTTCAGGCCCTCCAGAAGGGGGGTCTGGGCCAGATCGTGGGACAGCTCGTTCACAAGGGAATCTGCCACATCCCAGGCGGTGGAGAACTTTTTGAACACCATGTCGTTGTTGGAAGCCTGGGTGTTGGTGGCGTTGAGGGAGCTGTGGAGCCGGAAGGCCCGGGTGGCCGCAGCGGGGTCGGCAGAATAGGAATCGAAGTTCCGCCCGGTCATCAGGGTATTCATGGCCGAGTAGAGCTTGTTGGAGGTCTTGAGCATATTCTTCTTATAGGTATAAAGGGTGCCGTTTGTAGTTACGCGAAACATATTGATTCACCTCGAACGTTTGGGTTACATGGTGGCGTTGATGAGAGAATCCAGCGCCTCCTCCAGGGTGGTCAGCAGGCGGCAGGCGGCGGTATAGGCTTTCTGATAGGTAATCAGGCTGGTGGCCTCGTCGTTGAGGTCCACGCCGGTGACCCCTTCCCGGCTGACATAGGCGTCGTTGGCCGCAATCACATAGTTGTTGAGGACGGCGTCGGTGCTCATCTGGTCCTTTGCCAGGGTAGACTCGATGTTCAGCAGCATATCCTCAAAGGTGCCCTTGTAGGCAGCGCCGGCGGCGGCTTTGTCGATATCTTTCGGGTTAAACTCCAGCTTCTTGTCGAAGAGGGCCAGAAACTCCGCCAGGCGGGAGGTATCGCCGCTGGCGGCGTTGGGGTCGTCCGTAGTCTGAATCTGAACTTCATTGTTGGCCCACTTTTTGGAAACCGAGATATTGGCGGCGGTAATATGCGCTATGACAGCACCACTACCATCAACCGTTACAGCATCATCGGTATTGCTGCCCATGCTGAACAGGGTACCTGATGTGGGACTCTGCAATTTAACACCATCTTTACCGTTTTGATAGGTGTTGAGATTATTCATCTGGGTGGCAAACTCATAGGCCAGAGAGTCCAGGGCCATCTGATAATAGGGGATGCCCCGCTTGGTGGCGGCGTTGGGGTCGATATCATCTATATCGTCCTGGGTCGCAAAGGAACCCTTCTCGGTCAGCAGTTCCCGGATGGACTGGAGGGAACCGTAGAGGACGGTGTCGGACAGAACCGTGCCTTTGTCCCGTTGAAGCTGCTGCTCTCCTGCCTTATTTGCCAGAGGAGAAAGAACAATGGAATAGTTGGTATTTTCAATTTTTGCGGCATGGTCGGGGTTGCTTGTAGTAGTACCATCAGGCTTAAAATAGGGGCGGTTTTTGTCGCTAATTGCCTCTGTGGGATTAAAATTAGGATTCCGGGAGAGATAACGCCCTTCTCCGGCGGCAGCATCTTCCGTGGCCAGCTGGGTGGAGTACACCCCGTCCACCAGCTTGGTGTTTGTCCCCGCGATGGACACCGTCAGCTTTTCGATCTCGGTGTTGGGGCCCACAGACTCCATGGAGTATTTGATATCGAGCTTGATGTAGCTGCTCAGCTCGTCCAGCAGCACGTTCCGCTGGTCCCGCAGCTCGAGGCCCGGGTCGCCCCGCAGGTCGGAATTCCGGATGGCCTCGTTCAGGTCCCGAATCTGGGTCAGAATGTCGTTGATCTGGTCTACTTCCTGATCCAGCTTTTCCTCGTAGGTGGTTTTCAGCTCCGAGAGCTTGGTGGCGTAGGAGTTGAAAAGGGTGGTCAGCTCCTCGGCGGAGGTGCGGATCAGCGTGTTGTCCGTGCCGTTGGTGATGGACTCGCTGATGAGGTCCCGCAGGTCGTTGAGCTGGCTGAGGATGACGCCGTCGTCCTGTTCCAGGCTGCCCTTGCCCACTTCGTCGAGGATGGTGGCCAGATCGTTCAGGCCCTCCAGCTTGGCGTCATACGACCCCACGTCGGACTGCGCTTTCCGGTAGGAAATATCCAGGCCCGGGTCCCGCAGCTGGGTGATGCCCGACACCACGGCGCCCTGACCGATTCGGGCGGAATAGATGGAAACGTACCGGTCGGACACCGAGGGAATCAGGCTGGCCTGCTTGAGCTGCTGGCGGGTGTAGCCGACGGTGTTGATGTTGGTGATGTTGTTGCCCGTCACATCCAGGCCCTTCTGGGCGGAGTAGATGCCCAGGCGGACGGTTGTAAAAGAACCAAATGTACCCATATCGTACTCCTCTCAGACACGAAAATCTTTTTGCGTTTTCCCGGCGGACCGGGCTGCGGCGGCCGCGGCGACCGCGCCGTCCTGCCCGTCCAGCTTGTTCTGAATCTGCCGCAGGGCGGATTCCATCAGGGAGCGGGAAGCCCCCTGCGTGCTGGAAAGAACCTCATAGCTGCGCAGAATCTGCTGCGTCAGCGCTTCGGTGCGGGCTTTGTCCTCCGGCGGGCAGCGCTGGGGCAGCTCCCGCAGGGGGACGTTTTCCAGCCCGAGGGCCTGAAGCATCTGCTGGCGGTGGCGCTCCCGCCCCCGCAGGGAGAGGGCGGCGGCCTGCTCCTGCTTCATGCAGGCGTCCAGCGCCTCAAGGTCTCCGGCCTGGACGGCGGCCAGCTTCCGGGATTCGACGCCGCACAGGGCGTCCAGCTCCCGGCCCAGCTCTTCCAGCAAAGAGAGATAATCTCTGAATTCCATGGGGTCAAGTCTCCTTTAACAGCAGCATCCGGGCGGCGATCTCCTGGGCGTTCACCTGGTAGGTGCCGGAGGACACCTGCTGGCGCAGATCGGCCAGCGTCTGGCTGGACGGGCGGGTGCGAATCTGCCGAACCAGCTGCCCCGCAGCTTCTTTCACGCACTTATCCATTTCACTCAATTGGGAGGAAAACTGGACCTGGTCGTAGCGCTGGCCGGAAACTTTTGTGCGCTCCTGTTCACTTTTTTTGCCGTACGGAACGGCGGCCACGGGATAAGCCCCGCTGAAAGTAATGGGAGAGATCATCGAACACCCTCCTCCTTAAAAATCAAAATTACAGGCATATGTTGTTGCAAAGCCTTCGATGTATATATCGTCCAAAATTGGCTGAAACATAAGAGGAAACCGCAAGAAAACCCTGCTCCGGACGGAAAATTTCAGAAAACCCATTGACGCGCTCTGCCGTCTGCCTTATAGTATAGGGAGACCAGTCTTTGGTATTCGCCCGGACAAACGCCAGGGAGAAGAAAGGGAACCATTTTTATGATGAAGTATGAATTGACCCAGGACCTTATTACGGGAAACGCCCTCATCGACTCGGAGCATCAGCAGCTGTTTGCGGCAGTCAACAGCCTGATGGATGCCTGCGCCCAGGGAAAAGGCCGCGCCCAGATCCAGCAGACGGTCAACTTTTTAAACAACTATGTCATCAAGCACTTCGGGGATGAAGAGCGCCTGCAGGTGCAGAGCGGCTACCCCGGCTACGCAGCCCACAAGCAGTTTCACGACGGCTACCGCAGCAAGCTGTCCGGCGTGACGGCCGATCTGGTGAAGGAAGGCCCCACCGTCAAGGCTCTGGGCGAACTGAACCAGGTGGTGGCGGTGCTGGTCACCCACATTCGGATGGAGGACAAGCGCCTGGCCCAGTACATCCGGTCCAAGGGCTGATCCGCCCCATCCAAACAAACAAACGAACAAACAAAAAACGCCCGGCCCCTGTACGGAAAGAGGGGGCCGGGCGTTTTGCTTTTTTTCGTTATCCTGCGCCGAGCAGCCGGGCGATGCCGGTGGAGCGGTCCAGACGATAAATGTCCTGGGTGGTGGGGTCAAACAGGTACGAGCCCTGAATTACCCCCGAGCGGTAGAGATTGACGCATACGCAGGGGACCCCGTCCAGAAGGACCAGCCCGTTCTCGCAAAAGGCGGTGCAGCCCTCCAGGCTTTCCCCGGAAAGCTCCAGCTGGGCGGGCGACAGGGAGAGGAAATAGGTTGTGACCTCCTGCATGGTCATGGACGATTCCGGCGGCGTGACGGTGGAGGCGTTGTCTTCCTCGGACGCCACATCCACAGAGGGGGTCGCGGTGCAGGCGCTCTCGCTCCAGGAGAGGGACAGAAGGAAGGCGCCGCTGCCGGAGCTGGATTCCTTGGACAGGATCAGCTCGCCTTCGGGGGCCAGGTCCTCGTCCCCGGGCAGCGGGTCGCCCTCGGCAGAGAGGGCCACGCAGTCATACTCGGTTTCCAGAGCCGTCCGGTACTCCGCCACCGCCTGGGTGGGTTCTTCCAGCTCGGTGTACTGGTAGGAGGTCGCCCCGTCCTCGGTGGTGAGGACGGTACACTGGGGTTCAGGGTCCAGGGTCACGAGGGCGGTCAAAGCGGGAAGGGAATCCTCCCCGATGCTGTACGCCTCCGGCAGGGAATCTTTTCCGCAGCCGGAAAGCAGGATTACTCCGCAGATCAGCGGAAGCAGGATGCGATGGGATCTGTTCATGGGTTCTTTTCCTCCGTTTCATCTTCACAGACGATCTCCGCCCTGTCGCCGTCCATCAGCACCTGCTGAAAGACGCCGGGCCGGCCGTTGAGCCGCAGAGCCACCGGGCTCTTTAAATGCTCAAAGTCGATGCCGGAACGTTCCAGCAGGTCCATCAGGTAGTAGGGGGAGCCGTCCGGTTTTCCCGGAAGGGAAAGGGGATTGCCGTTGAGGAAGCCTCGCCAGCCTGCGCGGGGCGCGGGTTTGGGCTCCGGCTGGGGCGCGGGCTGGACG
>JAHLFH010000036.1 GCA_018883885.1 Candidatus Faecalibacterium intestinavium
GAGCAGGTCTGCGACGGGGCCGAGGCGGCCCTCCGGCAGCTGGCCGCGGAGGACGGGCTGTATCTCACCGGGCGGTTCTCCCCCGGCTACGGCGACTGGCCCATCGAGGTGCAGCCCCGGCTGGCCGGGCTGCTGGACACCTCCCGGCGGATCGGCCTCTGCGTCACCGACCGCTTTCTGATGACCCCCCGCAAGAGCGTGACCGCCCTGATGGGGCTGAGCGAGCGTCCGGTGACGGGCTGGCGGGCAGGGTGCGGTTCCTGCGCCCTGCGGGAAAAATGCGAATACCGAAAGAGAGGGCAGACCTGTGAAGGCTGAAGCACTATTCAAACAAGAACACACCATCCTGCTGGACGGCGGCATGGGCACCATGCTCCAGGCGGCGGGGCTGGCCCTGGGCGAAAAGCCCGAGGCCCTGAACCTGAAAAACCCGGCCCTCATCGAAAGCATCCACAGCCGGTATGCCGGGGCGGGGAGCGTCATCCTCAACGCCAACACCTTCGGCGCGTCGGCCCACAAGCTGGAAGGGACCGGCTACACCGTCGAGGAAGTCATCGCGGCGGGGATTGGCTGCGCCAGACGGGCCGCCGCCCCGTACGGCGCTCTGACGGCCCTGGACGTGGGGCCGCTGGGGGAGCTGCTGGAGCCTTCGGGCGCCCTCTCCTTTGAGGCGGCGGTGGAGGAATACCGGCGGATTGTCCGGGCGGGCGCGGCTGCTGGGGCGGATTTGGTCTTTTTTGAGACCTTCACCGACCTGTATGAGCTGAAAGCCGCCCTGCTGGCCTGCAAGGAAACCTGCGATCTGCCCATTCTGGCCAGCATGAGCTTTGAGGCCGGGGGCCGGACCTTCACCGGCTGCACCGTCGAGAGCTTCGCGGCGGTGGCCCGGGGCCTCGGGGCGGACGCCGTGGGCATCAATTGCAGCCTTGGGCCGAAAGAGATCTTCCCCATGGCAAAGCGGCTGGCCGCGGCCCTGCCGGGGGACTTCCCGGTTTTTGTCAAGCCCAACGCGGGGCTGCCCCGGGCCGACGGCAGCGGCTACGACGTCACCCCCCAGCTCTTTGCCCACCAGCTGCGCCCCTACCGGGAGCTGGGGCTGTTCGCGGCGGGGGGCTGCTGCGGCACCACCCCCGACTATATCCGGCTGCTGAAGGGGGTCTTTGGGGACTGCAAGCCGGGCCGCCCCGCCCACCCGATGCCCTCGGTCCTCTGCACGCCGGTGGACTGCGTCAGGGTGGACGGAATCACGGTGGTGGGGGAGCGGATCAACCCCACCGGCAAAAAGCGGTTCCAGCAGGCCATCCGGGAGGGGGAGATGGACTATCTTCTCGAGCAGGCCGTGAGCCAGGCCGGCAGCGGCGCGGCGGTGCTGGACGTCAACGTGGGCGTCCCCGGGGTGGACGAGCCCGCCGTCATGGAGCGGGCCGTCAAGGCCATCCAGAGCGTGGTCAGCCTGCCCTTGCAGCTGGACAGCTCGAACCCCGAGGCCCTGGCCCGGGGGCTGCGGGTTTATAACGGCAAACCCATCGTCAACTCGGTGAACGGCGAGCAGGCCGTACTGGACCGGGTTCTGCCTCTGTGCAAAAAATACGGCGCGGCGGTGGTGGGGCTGACCCTGGACGAGGGGGGCATCCCCAAAACGGCTCCCCAGCGGGTGGAGATCGCCCGCCGCATCCGGGACGCGGCCCTCGACGCCGGAATCCCGCTGGAGGATATCTATATCGACTGCCTGACCCTGACGGCCAGCGCCCAGCAGGAGGACGTGCTGGCGACGGTGGAGGCGCTGCGGGAATGCAAAGCGTCCCTCGGGGTGAAAACGGTGCTGGGGGTGTCCAACATCAGCTTCGGTCTGCCCTGCCGCCCCTATCTGAACACCGCCTTTCTGACCATGGCCATGGCCGCCGGGCTGGACCTGGCCATCATGAACCCGGCCAGCGAGGAAATGATGGCGGCGGTTTACGCCTGCAACGTCCTGACCAACCGGGACAAACAGAGCGCGGCCTATATCGCCCGGTATGCGGGAAAAACCGTTCCCTCGGCGGCTTCCACCCCCGCCCCGGCGGCGGGCGCAGCCCAGACGGAAGGGGAGACGGGCGGCGAATACGCTCCCCTGATGAGAGCGGTGGAGCAGGGGCTGAAGGGGGAGGCCGCCGCCCGGACCCGGGCCCTGCTGGCCGGGAAAGACCCCCTGACCGTGGTGGACGAGGGGCTGATCCCCGCGCTGGACGTGGTGGGGAACAAATACGAGCGGGGCATCCTCTTTCTGCCCCAGCTGCTCCAGGCCGCCAGCGCGGCCCAGAGCGCCTTTGAGGAGATCAAGACCGCCGTCGCCAGAAGCGGCGCTGCGGGGGGCAGCAAGGGGAAGATTCTGCTGGCCACCGTCAAGGGGGACGTCCACGACATCGGGAAAAACATCGTCAAGGTGATTCTGGAGAACTACGGCTTTGAGGTGACCGACCTTGGGCGGGACGTGCCGGTGGAGCGGGTGGTGGAAACGGTGCGGGAGAAGAAGATTCCGCTGGTGGGGCTTTCGGCCCTCATGACCACCACCCTCCAGAGTATGGAGGAAACCATCGCGGCGCTGCACGCCGCAAACCTCGACTGCAAGGTGATGGTGGGGGGCGCCGTCCTCACCGAGAGCTATGCGATGCAGATCGGGGCGGACTGGTACGCCCGAGACGCCAAGCAGAGCGCGGACATTGCCCGGGCCTTCTTCGGGGTGCAGTAAAAACCCGGACCGGAACCGAATAGAACCCCATCCGCCCCGCATATCATGGAGTGAGACGATGCGGGGCGCGATTTTGCAATTCGTTCAAATTCAGAACAAAGAAATGCCATATATTTCCGTTAGAATAAAGGCGCAGTCAGGGGTAACGCTCAACAACCCCCAAGCGGATTGCAAAGCATAGGCCCGCCCGCCGGGGCCTGCCCAGAAGGGCGGCCCTCAGCGGTGTTTCCATTTTTTCCTGTTCCCCGTCCATGCCAGGCAATCGCCGGACGGCGGACAGGCTACCAACCCTCTCCTCGTGCCGCTTGTGCAACAGGAGTTTACGATACAGCAGCGCCGGCGCCTTTCCTCCTTTGCCCGGCGCTGTTTTTGCGTTTCAAAAAAATCTGAAAAAAGTCCTTGACAATTCCGAAAGCCATGGTATAATAACAAACGTTCCGGGCGGCACGGTCCGATGAAACCCGGAGCGAGAACAGAATATGCGGATATGGCGGAATTGGCAGACGCGTTAGATTCAGGTTCTAATCGGGGCAACTCGGTGGAGGTTCAAGTCCTCTTATCCGCACCAGCCGGACAGCTTGGGCTGTCCGGTTTTTCTTTTGCAAAAGGTCCGAACCTTTTTCCTGCGGGAGAGGGGTTCGGATTTTTGGTTTTATTCGGAAACCTGAATCGAGGGGGGCCTCTCAGAGAGAGCTTCTCTCTGAAACCGGAACATTGCCGGAAATTGAAAGCCGGGCTGGCCTGAGTCGTTCCATCCTGGCAATGAAAAAGGGCTGCTGCAAAACAGCGCAGACGAAACATGAGACAGACTTCCCCCAAAGGGGCTGCCTGTCTCATGTTTGTTGCAGTCTGGAATTTCATGAACCAAACGCAGCGGGAAACGCATCGCAGAAAGGCAGAGACAGAATAGACAAGATTGCAGTCCGTATCTTGGGCAGATCAGAAATGTTTTGCCTTTTTAATTTGCAGCGCATGTAAGATTTCTGCCGCAGCGTACCGGAGGGAACGGCATTGCGCACCTGCGCAGACGCTTGAGAAGTCTTCTTCTCTGTGTTATATTATATAAAAATGCCATGTACAGATATGTATTTTAAACTGGGCAGAAATCTGTGGTTCAAGGAGACAGAACAATGAGCTACAAGGACGAATGGCTTGTCATTGAAGCCAATGACGATATCGATGAAATGGAACATCGGGAACCCAGTGAGGAGTTTCTGTTCTACCGTGCAGTGGCCAATGGGGATGTGGATGCGGTTCGTAAAAACTGTGAACAGGATCGCTTTATGGACAGCGAAGGCGTGGGGGTCTTGTCCAAAGACCCGCTGACCAACCTGAAGTATCACCTTGTCGTTACAACTGCGATGGTCACCCGGATGTGCCGTCAATACGGCATGGAACTGGAGCAGGCCTTCAGGCTGAGCGACTTTTACATCCGGAAATTGGACGAGATTCATACCCCTGAAGGGGTCAAGCATCTTCACGATGAGATGGTGATGGATTACGCCGAGAAGATGCGCCGGTATCACCACAACAATACCAACTCCAAACATATTAACTCCTGCAAGGAATATATTTATTCCCACATCAAAGAGCGGATTACCATTGAGGATCTGGCGGATGCGCTGGGCGTTTCGGCCAGCTATTTGTCCCGCCTGTTCAAAAAGGAGACGGGCGTCTCGGTCAGCGCTTACATTCGGAACCGGAAAATCGACATGGCCAAAAATCTGCTGCGGTTCAGCAACGATTCGATGATTGAGATTGCCAATCGTCTGGCTTTTTCCTCGCAAAGCCATTTTATCCAGCAGTTCCGGGAGGTGGTGGGCATGACGCCCAAAAAGTACCGGGATACCTATTATATGGTGGAATGGAACGCCGATTCGTCCCGGGGGAGCCGGGCCGTTCGGGGGAATGATCTGCCGGAAGTCTGACCTTTTATGAAACAAAACGCCACGCACCGCAGCTTTTTGTGAAACTGTGATGCATGGCGTTTTTTGTTGTCCGGGTTTCTCTTGTTTTACAGCGTCAGAACGATTTCGTTTTCCTTTTCAAGCAGTGTGGCCGGGAGGTAGTTGTCCGGCAGGGTCCGGCCATTCAGCACCAGGCTGGCGCAGCCGGATTCCTTATGGCTGGGGTTCTCCACACGGATATGGAGGCGGCAGCCCCGGAAGTCCTTCTCGATGGTGAAGGAATCCCACCCGGCGGGAACGGCGGGGGCCAGGCGCAGACCGTCCAGGTCAGGCCGCAGGCCCAGGATGCCCTCCACGCAGCCCACCATCACGGTGGAGGCGGTGCCGGTCAGCCAGTGGACCTGCGAGCGGCCAAAATGTTTGCTGGCCGGGCCTTCGGTGAACTGGCCGTAGCAGTAGGGCTCCAGACGGCGGATCTCGGCCCGGTCGTTCTGGGCCGCCGGGGCGTTCTCGGTGAAGTAACCGAACGCGCGCTGGCCGTGGCCGCAGAGGGCCTCCGCCAGAATCAGCCAGCCCTGAGACTGGGAGAAGATGCCGGCATTTTCCTTGGCGCCGGGGTTGTAGATCACCGCCAGTGCGCCGTCAAAGGCGTGGGCATGGTAGGGCGGGTCCATCAGGACAGCGCCGTATGCAGTGTTCAGCCGCTGGCTGACACCTTCCATGATGGTGTCGGCCTGCTGTGGATCTGCCAGGCCGCTGATGACGGCCCAGCTCTGGGGGTTCAGCCAGAAGTTTGCCTCGGGTGCAGCGGCTTCGCCAATCCGTTCTCCGGCCTCAGTGAAGCCGCGGATGAACCGGTCGCCGTCCCAGCAGAGGGACTGAATGCGGGTCTGGTATTCCGCCAGCGTTTCGTCCAGCCAGCGGACATCCTGCTCTGCGCCGCGATGGGCCGCGAACTGCCGCAGAATCCGCATCGCATAGTAGAACTGAAACGCCACAAAGGCGGATTCGCCGTTTGCGCCCAGCCGCAGGCAGTCGTTCCAGTCGGCGTACAGACCGGCGGGCAGGCCGTGGGGGCCCAGATGGTTCAGCGAGAATTCCACCGCCCGCTTGAGGTGTTCGTAGACCGTCCCCTCATCTTTGTTGGCAAAGGGGATTACTTCGTCCAGGAAGGCCAGATTCCCGCTCTCCGCCACATACTTGTAGACGGTGGGGAATAGCCACAGGGCGTCGTCGGCGCGGTAGGCGGGGTGGCCGGTTTCCCGCACATAGGAGGGGTCGTCGGGGGTGTCCTCGTGGCCGGGGTTGTGGGTGAACTTGACCAGCGGCAGGCCGCCGCCGTTGTCCACCTGAGCCGAGAGCATGAACCGAATCTTCTCGCAGGCCATCTCGGGCTCCAGATGGAGGATGCCCTGAATGTCCTGCACCGTGTCGCGGTAGCCGTAGCCGTTGCGCAGGCCGCAGTAGATCAGGGAGGCGGCGCGGGACCAGACGAAGGTGATAAAGCAGTTGTAGGCGTTCCAGGTGTTCAGCATGGTGTTGAACGCCGGGTCGGGGGTGTTCACCTGAAGATGGTCAAAGCGGCTGTACCACTCGGCCTTGAGGGCCTCGACCTCCTCCCGGACCCGGGCGGCGGGGTCGGCGTAGCCGGCCAGAATCGCCGCCGCTTCGGCGGAGGGCTTCATGCCCACGGCGAACAGGATGGTCCGGGATTCGCCGGGGGCCAGCTCCGCCACGCAGGACAGGGCGCCGCAGCTGTTCTCGTTGTAGCTCTCCACGTTGCCCAGATCGCCCGAGGCGACCCCCTGCGGGTTGCCGTAGCCGCGGTATGCCCCGAGGAAGGCGGATTTGTCGCCGCAGTAGGAGGAAACCGGGGCCCCCGCCAGCCCGAAGAACCGCTCGGTCACCGTCTTGTCGTCCACGTTCTCCCCCTGGGCCAGAGCGTCCAGATTGCCGTGAATCTGCTGGGTGATCCGGTTGCCCTCAAACAGGGTGCGGCCAATGAACAGAGAATATTGCAGATTGACCTGATCCTGCTCGTAGTTGCTGTGGTTGGTAAATTCCGCGTAGCCGGTCAGGGTCAGGCTGCGGGGGCGGTCGGAAGCGTTGGTCACCGTCAGTGCCCAGACCTCGTAGGCTTTGCCCTGCGGCACATAGTAGACGGCTTCGGAGTGGATGCCCGCATACCGGGCCTCCATCCGGGTGTAGCCCATGCCGTGGCAGCATTTGCTCTGGTAGTCCTTCTGGTCTTTGCCCACCGGCTGCCAGGAGGCGGACCAGTAGTCCCCGGAGTCGTTGTCCCGCAGATAGATGTACCGGCCCGGCTGATCGAACTGGTTAAAAACGTACCGCAGAATGCGGCCGTTGGCGCCCGAGCGCTCAAAGCTGTAACCGCCTGCGTTGTTGGAGATGATGGCCCCGTACTCCGGCGAACCCAGATAGTTGACCCAGGGGGCCGGGGTGTCCGGGTGGTCGATTACATATTCGCGGGCTTTGTCGTCAAAATATCCGTATTTCATAACTCTGTTCTTTCCTGCCTTTCAGGCATTGTTGATAAATGGGGGTTACGCCAGGGTCACCGTGATGACCTGCTGGCCTTCTCCGGCCAGCCCTTCCAGCGCGCTGCGGGGGATGGCCAGCTGGGCCGGGCTGGAGACTTCCAGCTCCCCGCCGCCGCAGACGGCCTTCCGGATGCCGTACTGCCCGTATTCCAGATGGCTCGGGTTCTGGAAGCGGACTTCCAGCCTGCGCCCGGCGAAGGTCACCTGAACCGCGGCGCAGCCGTCGGCGTCGAACTGCCCGGCGGTGAGCTTGGGCTGAATCAGCAGATCGCCCGCCTCGCCCCGGACGCCGAAGACCTGGGTAATCATGGTCATCATGTACCAGCTGGCCGCGCCGGTCAGATAGTGGTACATCCCGCGGCCATCGGCGCGGAAGTATTCCGGAATGCCGGGATAGATGCGGCTGGTGTCGAAATCCAGCGCGGTGTCGGCCAGGGTTTTGAGGACCTTCCAGCCCTCCTGCACAAAGCCCCGGCTGTACAGGGCGTTGGCATACATGACCGCCATGTGGGAGAAGACCGCGCCGTTCTCCTTTTCGCCGTAGGCAAACCCGAACATCCGGCCCATGTCGAACTTGAGCTCGCGGAAATCGGTGTTCAGGCGGTAGCCGCCGATTTCCCGGCGGTAGAGGTAGTGGTCGGCCCCCGCGGTGATCCGGGGAATCTGCTGGTCGGTGGCCACGCCGCCCATGATGGCGAACACCTGCCCGGTGAGCATCATCCGGACCCCTTCGGGGAAAACGCCCTCCACGGCCCGGCCGTGGTTGTCGTAGTAGCTGTTGTACCAGCCCTCGTCCGGCCCGGCGTCGATCCACTCGTGCCCCCGCAGCCAGCCGGTCAGCCAATCCGCCTTGCGCTCCAGGCTGTCGGCCAGATCTGCCAGCTTGACCTCGATGCGTCTGCCGCTGATCTGATGGACGCAGCTGGCAGCGTACTTTTCCAGCAGGTCCCGCTTGGCCTGCACACTGTCGAACAGCTTGTCCTCATCGCAGAACAGGGGAGCGAGCTCTTCCAGCACCTCGGTGGAGGAGCAGCCGCTGGTCTTTTCCAGCAGCCGGATCATCCCGGCCAGTTCCCGCAGATTGCCCGCATAAGCACAGGTAAATGCCACGCTCTCGCCCCGTTCCGCTGCCATGTCCAGCGCGTCGTTCCAGTCCGCGCCCCGCAGGCGGTATACATTGTGGTCGCCCACCTCGTAGAAAGCCGCCAGCTGCTCCACCAGCAGATGCTCCAGCACGGTTCCGGTGTACACCTCGCCCTGGCTTGTCTTCTGCCAGCAGCCCTGTTCGGTCTGATACTGCGGGTCGATTCGGGTCCCCCGCATGGCCTGGGCGTCCTTGAAATAGGGGGCCCGGCGGAGCAGAATCTCCGCGTCGCCGGTCTGGTCGATGTAGAGTTTGGTGGTCTTCTGGGGCCAGAGGGCGTGGTCCATCCAGACCCGGGCGATGCCGTTGCGGTCGGCGATGAAATTGCCGTCGCCCTCCCCGATGATGGTGGCGTTGGTTCCGTCGATCCGCACGCCGCCGAAGTTCTTCTCGATCATCCGGCCCACGTCGCCGGGGTCCATCAGCAGAAGGGAGAGGCAGTCCTGCCACAGATCCCGCCAGCCCCGGCCGCCCCGGCCATAGTCGTGGTGGGGCAGGAAGGAGCAGCCGAACAGCCGCCGCAGGAAGGGCTGGAAGCAGACCCATTTCATCAGATTGTCAAAGTTCGGGTCCCCGGTGCGGAAGGAAACGTTGACTTTTTCCTTCCAGTAGCTGCGGGTGTCGTCCAGTGCAGCTTGCACCTGCTCCCAGCTGTGGTATTTCTCCCAAACGGTTCCGACAGCCTCTTCGCTGTCTTCCACCCCCAGCAGCAGGACATAATAGGTTTCCTGCCCGGGGGCCAGGGTGATGGCAGGGAACCGGAATGCTCCCATGGCCTCCCGGCCTTCCGCGGTGCAGCCCGCCGGTTCGCCGGGCAGGGATTCATAGACGGCGCGGGGGCGCAGATAGGTCCCGCCCTCGCCCAGGAAGGACTCCACGGTGGGGTAGAAAGCCTCCGGCTTCTGGCCCTCCGGCCCAAAGCCCTCTACATAATATACTTTGTGGTTGGGCCGGTGGCCGCGCTCGTCAAAGGACATGGTGGGCCGGACCATCACCCCGTTTTCGGTGGTCCAGATCCGGTGGAGCATGGAGGTAACGTTGCGGTGGTCCCGGATGTTGTCCGCGCTGCGGCCATACAGCGGGATGGCCGCCACCGGGGTCAGGGTGCGGGCCCGGGCGGAGCGGTTGCGCACGGTCACGCAGAGAATCTCCAGATTGTCCTGCCGGGGGCAGAAGGAGGTGACCTCGCTTTCCAGCTCCATCAGGGCCGAAGTCCGCCGGAGGGTGTGCCACATCAGGCCGGCGGTGAGGACGCTGTCGTCCTGGGCGGGGGTGAAGCGGTCGGCTTCCTGGCTGGCCGAAGCGCCGGCTGCGGAGAAGGCTTTTCCGCCTTCCTCCGCCAGCCAGAAATTCCGCACAGCGCGGTTGTTGTGCAGGTTTTCGGCGCTGACCGGCTCCAGCAGGAAAGTCTCCTGGTCAATCTTGGCGTCGCCCCCAAGGTTGGGGGTGATGGAGCTTTTCAGTCCTTTCTCCGAAGCGAGGGGAAAATACAGATAGCTGACATTTTCTGGCTTTTGAATGGAAAAACTGCCATCCCGATCCAAGAAGTGCAAATGGTTCATGATGCCTCCCCTTTCTAAATGTAGGATCTTGACTCTTATTATATGGAAACGTCCTTTGAACCAAAATCAAAACCATGCGCAAAGTGTCAGAATCATGATGTTATTTCACGTTCTGTCCAAAAGCTTGTCAAGGATTTGATATTTTTTATGGAATCGTTATATATTCTGCCGGATTTATTTCGCTATAATAAAAGCGCAAGAAGCGCCGGACAGCAGGTCCGGATCGCCAGAACACAGAGGAGGTCGCACTTTATGAACGAAAAAAAATCCCGTGTCATCAGCCGCCGTTCTTTTCTGAAGGGCGCAGGCGCCGTGGGCGCAGCCAGTATTCTGGCTGCATGCGGCGGCAGTGATTCTACCGCAGCATCGGGCACAGGCGCCGAGGCATCCGCTGAGGGCAAGGTTATCAACATCTACAGCTGGAACGATGAGTTCCGCACCCGTCTGGAGGCCGTCTACTCTGAGGTCGCCAGCACTTCGGCCGACGGCACCGTCACCACCCTGAAGGACGGCACCGAGATCCACTGGATCATCAACCCCAACCAGGACGGCGTCTACCAGCAGAAGCTGGACGAGGCCCTGCTGAACCAGGCTTCCGGCTCTGCTGATGACAAGGTGGATATCTTCCTGTCCGAGACTGACTACGTCTACAAGTACACCGACGCCGAGGCCGATGTGGCCATGCCCCTGACCGACCTGGGCATTGACCCTGACACCGACCTGGCCGACCAGTATCCCTTTACCAAGACCACCGCTTCGGACCAGAACGGCGTGCAGCGCGGCTCCACCTGGCAGTGCTGCCCGGGCCTGCTGGTTTACCGCCGCGACATCGCCAAGGATGTGTTCGGCACCGACGACCCCGCCACCGTCGGCGAGAAGGTCAAGGACTGGGACACCCTCAAGGCCACGGCGGAGGAGCTGAAGGCCAAGGGCTACTTCACCTTCTCCTCCTACGCGGACACCTTCCGTCTGTACGGCAACAGCATCAGCCAGTCCTGGGTGACGCCCGGCGACACCGTCTGCAAGGTGGACCAGCAGATCATGAACTGGATCAGCGACTCCAAGGAGTGGCTGGACGCGGGCTATCTGGACAAGACCGTCAAGGGCCAGTTCAACGACGACTGGAACAAGGCCATGGGCTCCGCCTCCAAGGTGTTCGCCTTCCTGCTGCCGGCCTGGGGCATCGACTTTACCCTGGCCCCCAACTGGGACGGCCCGGAAGGGTCCTGGGCGGTGACCAACCCCCCGCAGGAGTACAACTGGGGCGGTTCTTACATCCACGCCTGCACCGGCACCGACAACATCGAGCACGTCCGTGAGATCATCCTGGCCCTGACTTCCAACAAGGACAACCTGCTCAAGATCTCCAAGGACTATATGGACTTCACCAACACCATGAGCGGCATGCGGGACGCCGCCACCGACGACGGCTTCTGCTCCAGCTTCCTGGGCGGCCAGAACGCTTACGAATACTTTGCACCGGTGGCCGAGAACATCAAGATCGCTCCGCTGTCCTCCTACGACCAGGGCTGCGTCGAGCTGATCCAGAATGCCTTCAGCGATTACTTCCAGGGCAACGTGGATTACAACCGCGCCAAGGAAAACTTCGAGACCGCCATCAAGGAGCGCTATCCGGACATCACCGCAGTCGAGTGGGCAGAGTAATTTCTGCGTGGACTCTCTCCTGAAAGTTTCTGCCGCCGCGCCTTTTCCGCGGCGGCAGGCTTTCCTGAAAAAGGAACGGTGACCTATGAAACAAACAAAACAAAAGCATCTCAGCTATGCCAAGTGGGGATATATTTTTATCATCCCGTTTTTTCTGAGTTTCTTCATCTTCTCGATGATCCCGCTGGTGGATACCATCCGGTACAGCTTTTATGAGTATTATCGTTCCGGCATCAAAGAGATCGGCCCCACCTTCATCGGGCTGGAAAACTACAAGAGCCTTCTGGAATCGGATATGCTCAAGTATGCGGGCAACACCCTGCTGCTGTGGCTGATCGGCTTTATCCCGCAGATCGTCATCGCCCTGCTGCTGGCCAACTGGTTCACCGATATGCGGCTGAAGATTCGGGGCAAGCAGTTCTTCAAGGTGGTCATCTATCTGCCCAACCTGATTATGGCGTCCGCGTTCGCCATGCTGTTCTTCGCGCTGTTCTCCAACAGCGGCCCCATCAACTCGATCCTGATGTCTCTGGGCCTCACCAGCGAACCCATTGATTTCATGGGCACTGCCTTCGGCACCCGCGCCCTCGTCGGGCTGATGAACTTCCTGATGTGGTTCGGCAACACCACCATCATGCTGATGGCCGCCATCATGGGCATCAGCCCCGAGATCTTCGAGGCGGCGGAGCTGGACGGCTGCGGCAGCGTCAAGCGCTTCTTCTCCATCACCCTGCCCCTGATCCGGCCCATCCTGGCCTATACGCTGATCACGTCCATCATCGGCGGCCTGCAGATGTTCGACGTGCCGCAGATCCTGACCAACGGCCAGGGCACGCCGGACCGGACCTCCATGACCCTGATCATGTTCCTGAACAACCACCTCAAGAGCCGCAACTACGGCATGGCGGGCGCCCTGTCGGTCTTCCTCTTTGTGGTCAGCGGCATCCTGTGCTTCATTGTCTACCGGATGACCAACGGCAGCGATGATGCAAAGCCCGTCCGGGAGAAACAGAAAGGGGGTTCCAAAGCATGAAACGGCATCGCGTCAAAATCGGCGAGACCATTCTGGCCTATGTTGTTCTGGCGATCCTGTCTTTCCTGTGCCTGTTCTTCTTCTACATCCTGATCGTCAACTCCACCCGCTCCCACGCGGATTTGCAGAAGGGCTTCTCCTGGCTGCCGGGAAACTATTTTCTGGAAAACCTGAAGAACGTTGCCAATGACGGCAGCTTCCCCATGTTCAAGGGCATCCTCAACAGCCTGATCGTCTCGTCCGCCTCGGCGGCCCTGTGTACCTATTTCTCGGCGCTGACGGCCTACGGCCTGTACGCCTACAACTTCCGTCTGAAGAAGTTTGCCTTTACCTTCATCATGGCCATTCTGGTCATGCCGACCCAGGTCACGGCGATGGGCTTCCTCCGTCTGGTGACCAAGATGGGCCTGTATGATACCCTTTGGCCGCTGATTATTCCTTCCATCGCGTCGCCCGCCGTCTTCTACTTCATGTACAGCTACCTGAAGTCCTCGCTTCCGCTGTCGCTGGTGGAAGCGGCTCGGATTGACGGCTCGGGGGAGTTCCACACCTTCAACCGGATCGTGCTCCCCATCATGAAGCCCGCCATCGCGGTGCAGGCGATCTTCTCCTTCGTGGGTTCCTGGAACAACTACTTCGTCCCCGCCCTGATCATTCAGTCCAAGGACAAGATGACCGTTCCCATCCTGATCGCTACGCTGCGCGGCGCAGACTACATGAACTTTGATATGGGCAAGATCTACATGATGATTATGGTGGCCATTGTCCCCATCATCATTGTCTACCTGCTCCTGTCCAAGTACATCATTGCCGGCATCACGCTGGGCGGTGTCAAGGAATAAACCTTCTCCGACAATTTCTCCTTCATCTTTTTTTCACAGCTTAGGGAAAAGCCGCCGTAGTGATCCGCTATGGCGGCTTTTCCCGCTCAAGGACATTCAGGAGGCTAGTTATGGCACAGATTCTTTCCCACAGCGGCACGCAGCAGTCCGGGCTTTCCGAGCGGGAGAAAGCCCACGCGCTTCTGGCCCGCCGGGCGGCGGCTGCGGGCATCGTCCTGCTGAAAAACACCGGCGTCCTTCCGCTGGACCCCGCCGCACCGGTGGCGCTGTTCGGCAGCGGCGCAAGCCGGACGGTCAAGGGCGGCATCGGCTCGGGGGACGTCAACAACCGGGCCAACGTTTCAATCTATGAAGGGCTTTGTTCCGCCGGGATGAAGATCACCAGCAAAGACTGGATTGCCGACTACGAGGCCCGTTACCGGTCTGCCCGGGAAACCTGGAAAGAGCGGGTTCTCGATGCGGCCAAACAGGTGGAAAACCCCTTTGACGCCTACGCGGCAAATCCCTTTGTTCTGCCCCAGGGGCGGCCCATCGAGGAGCGGGATATCAAGGGCGCGGCGGCGGTTTTGTATGTGCTCAGCCGCATCTCGGGCGAGGGAAAGGACCGCCGCCTGGAAAAGGGGGATTACTACCTCAGCGACGGCGAATGGAACGACCTCCGGACGCTGGACCGGATGGGCCTGCCCATTGTGCTGCTGCTCAACGCCGGCGGCCCCATCGAACTGACCGACCTGCTGAACACGGCCACCCACATTGACGCAATTCTCCAGCTGTCCCAGCCGGGCCAGCAGGGCGGCGACGCGGCGGCGGATATTCTGCTGGGCAAGGCCAGCCCTGAGGGCAAGCTGACCGCCACCTGGGCAAAACGCTACGCCGATTATCCCGGGGCCGACCGCTTCGGGGCATTGAGCGGCGACCTCGGCAAAACCGTTTACAGCGAGGGCATCTATGTAGGCTATCGGTATTTTGACAGCTTCGGGGTGCAGCCGCTGTTCCCCTTCGGCTTCGGCCTGTCCTACACCACCTTCTCCGTCCACTGTTCGGCGCTTCGGGTGCTGCCCGCCGCCGTGGAAGTGGAAGCGGAGGTGGAAAACACCGGCATCTGCTTCTCGGGCCGGGAGGTGGTGCAGGTCTATCTGTCCTGCCCGCAGAACGGCGGCGCGAAAGAGCTGCGCCGTCTGGCCGGGTTTGCCAAGAGCCGTCTGCTGGCGCCGGAGCAGCGCCAGACCCTGACCGTCCGCATCCCTCAGAAACAGCTGGCCTCCTTCGTCCCCCGGAAACAGGGCTGGGTGGTGGAACCGGGGTTGTACGGGGTGTGGATTGGAAGCGCAAGCGCCGCGCTGACCCCCTGCGCCCTGCTGCGGGTGGCGGAAGAAGTGCAGATCGAACAAACCCACCCGATCTGCCCGGTGCAGGCCTCCTTTGAGGAATGGGGGGCCGCCGAACCGGCCCGGAACACGCCCGACTGCTTCGGCGGGCTGCCGGTCTATGACTTTGCGCCCCAAAAAGAGGCGCAGCCCGCCGGTTTAAAGCAGCCTCTGGCGGACGGCCCGGCGGAGGCGCTGATCCCGCTGCTGTACGGCAACATTACCATGGGCGCCAGCACCCTGGGTTCGGCGGGGGTCCGGGTGCCCGGTTCCGCGGGAGAAACCTCCGAGGCGCTGGAATCCCGCGGGGTGCCCTCCCTCATCATGGCGGACGGGCCTGCCGGGCTGCGGCTGCGCCAAAGCTACCAGACCGACCGGGCCACGGGCCGGGTCTATGGGGTCGGCGTGCTGGGCTCTCTGGAAAACGGCTTTCTGGAGCCGCCGGCAGAGCATGAGAACGCCGACACCTGGTATCAGTTCTGCACCGCGTTCCCGGTGGGAACCGCCCTGGCCCAGAGCTGGGACGTGGAGCTGATGGAGGAATTCGGGCGGGCGGTGGCCCGGGAAATGCAGGAGCTGGGAGTAGATCTGTGGCTGGCTCCCGGCATGAACATCCAGCGCAACCCCCTCTGCGGCCGAAACTTCGAATATTTTTCGGAGGACCCGCTTCTGTCGGGCGCGCTGGCGGCTGCGGTCACCCGGGGCGTTCAGGCGGGGGGCCGGTGCGGCGTCACCATCAAGCACTTCGCCTGCAACAATCAGGAGGACAACCGGCAGGGGGTGGATGTCCGCGTCTCGGAGCGGGCGCTGCGGGAAATCTACCTCCGGGGCTTTGAAATCGCGGTGAAAACCGCCGCCCCTGCCGCCCTCATGACCTCCTACAACCGGATCAACGGGGTCTATTCGGCCAACAACCGGGACCTGTGCACCGTGCTGGCCCGGCAGGAATGGGGCTTCGACGGGCTGATTATGTCGGACTGGAACACCACCGTCCCCGCCGACGGCAGCATCCCCTGGAAATGCGCCTGGGCCGGGAACGATGTCATCATGCCCGGCAACCCCGACGATGACGCCGATCTTCGCGCGGCCCTTGCCCGCGGCGACCTGTCGGAAGAACAGGTCCGCGCCTGCGCGGGCCGCCTGATGGCGCTGGCCAGACGCCTGCGGGGCTGAGTGCCTCCCCAAACCGGAACATACAAAAAGCCCCCGGCTGTCATCCGGCAGCCGGGGGCTTTTTGTTGTCAGCGGGGGGCGTGATTCAAATTTTCTGGTATACCCGGACCCAGTCCACCGAGAGGGCGGCGCGGGCCATGTCGGTGGTCTCGTCGGGGCTGCCGGGCCAGTCGCCGCCCACCGCCAGGTTCAGGATGATGTGGAAGGGCTGGTCAAACGGGGCGGGATAAGGGAGCTTTCCCTTCCCGTCGGTGAAGGAATACCATTCGGTTTCGGTGAAGAACAGACGCCCGTCCAGATACCATTCAAGCTTGCCGGGCTCCCATTTCACCGCAAAATCGTGATATCCGGAGGAAAAGCTGCCGGATTCCAGCGCGGCGCTGCCCTGGCTCTGGCGGTGGGGGTTGCCGTAGTGGATGGTGCCATAGGTTTTGGCGGTGTCGTGGCCCAGCACCTCCATGATGTCGATCTCGCCGCATCGGGGCCACTGGCCGTACCGCTCCTCCTCGGTGGGCATCATCCAGAAAGCGGGCAGAAAGCCTTTGCCTTCCGGGACCTTGAGCCGGGCTTCAAATATGCCGTAGAGGAAATCGTGTTTGTGCTGGGTATTGACCCGGCCCGAAAGATAGCGCACCGTCCCGTCGGGGGCTTTCTTCTCCACCGGTTTGAGAAGCAGGCAGCTGTTTTCCAGACAAATGGTTTCGGGCAAATCCACATAGGCCTGAAGCTCGTGGTTGACCCAGCCCGGCTGGTGCAGTTCCACGTTCCAGTCCTCCCGGTTCAGCTCGGGGGCGTTGAAATCATCTTCCCATTGCAGGATATAGCCATCGTAAGACAGCTTCTCCTCGGCTGTGGTATTTTTGGTCATTTGTTTTTCCTCCCTGTCGCAGATGGGGTGTTTCCGGCTGTTTTGCAGCTCTATTGTATCGAAACGGAGATTTTGTTTTCTATTAAATACATGATTATTCTGTTTGATTTTTGTCCCTATTGCAAAGCAGATGACGCTTAAACTTCGGATGGAATTTAGAACATCCCCAGAAAAAGTCAACAATTTACTGCAAACGCCGGACACAGGTGACATTAGCTCCTCAAGTTTCAGATTCGGGAAAGCCCAAAGTGGAGAAAAACCCCCGGGTTTTTCTGAAAACAGGCCCTTTCCTTTGCGCGAATTTCCATTATAATAGGAATGTAAAAGGAAAAACCGCCGGCAGCAGGAGGAAAAAATTATGAAGCGCAAAGAAGTGTTGGACCGGCTGGGGCGCAGGCTGCACGGACGCGGACGGCGACGGCATCTGCGATTTCTTTGCGTGGTCGCTCTGTTCCGGTCAGAGAGGCTACGGCCCCTCCGGCGCTGGGCGCGGGTACGGCTGCGGCCATGGATGCAGGAGAGGCTGCTGAGTTTGGCGGCGATACAATTCGGAATATAAAGCATCAATAAAACAGAAAACCCCATTTGTCGGTACGGTTCACCGGCAAATGGGGTTTTTTTGCTGCTTTTTGAAGCCGAAAAGGACGCGCTCCCGCCCCGGAAGCAGACGTGTTATCCTCTGCTCAGCGGGAAACCGCCGAAAAATAACCGAAAGGGGAGAGGATATGCCGAACAAAACAAGGGAAGGCCCGGCCCGCAGCCTGGAGGAACTGCACCGGGCGACCGATACCCTCAGCACCATGCTGTCCCGGGAGGTGCGGGACCTGCACGCCCGCCAGAAGGCGGCCCGCCGGGCGGGGACGGGGGACACCGGCAGCCTGAAGGCCCTCAAGGAGACCACCGCCGTCCTCAAGGACCTGGCCGCCGTGGCAAAATCCCTCAACGAGCAGGGGGCCGAGGTGGAGGAAGCCGCCTGCGGGGTGGTGCTGCTGCCCCCGGTGGACCGGGAGGAAGACTGATGGCCGGGCGGCAGGCGCCCCGGATCCTGTCTCTTATACACATCT
>JAHLFH010000037.1 GCA_018883885.1 Candidatus Faecalibacterium intestinavium
GCCTGGCGGGCCGCCTCGGCCCCAAGGCCCGCCGGGTGAAGTTCCACCACCCGGCCGGAGAGCTGCGCCCCCCGCGCACCATCATAAACCGAAAGGTTGAGGGCCGCGTCCACCGCGTCCCCCACCTCATAGGCCATCTGGGCGGTGGGCATCCCGAACCAGGCGGCATAGAGGGCCGTCCCGCCCTGACGAAGCCGCAGGCGGCTGTGTTTCCCCTCCGAAACCGGGTAAATTCCCTCGATGACCGCCCCTTCCAGAAGAAAGACCGGGGTGGGGTTGGCCGCCCCGAAGGGGGCCAGCCTGTCCAGCGCGCGGACCGCCTCCACCGTCATCCGGTCCAGCCGGATGGACAAATCGCAGGCAAGGGGCGGCGTGTGGAGCACCGGGCAGGTGCGGGCGGCCCACTCGTTCATCCTACGGCGCAGTTCCGGCAGATTTTTTTCCTCCACCGAAAGCCCCGCCGCCATGGCGTGGCCGCCGAACCGGACCAGAAGGTCCGCGCAGGAGGCGATGCAGGAATGAAGGTTGAAGCCGGGCACGCTCCGCCCGCTGCCCCGGCCTTCTCCCTGCTCGTCCACCGAGACCACCACCACCGGCCGGCCATACCGCTCCACCATCCGGGACGCGACGATCCCGATGACGCCCTGATGCCAGTCCCGGCCCCAGATCAGGACCACCCGGTCGGACAAAAGGGCCGGGTCGGCCTCCAGCTGGGCCTCCACGGCCCGGGCGATCTTCTGTTCAGTCTCCTGCCGGGCGGCGTTGATTTCGTTCAGCTGATGGGCCAGCTCCTCGGCCCGGACCTCGTCTTCACAGAGCATCAGCTGCAGCGCGGTCACGGCGCTGTCCATCCGGCCCGCGGCGTTGATCCGGGGCGCCAGCGCATAACTGATGTTTTCGGAGGTGACGGGCTTGCCGTAGAGGCCCACCTCCTGCAATAAGGCCCCGAGGCCGGGGCGGTCGGTCTGCTGCAAAAGCCGCAGCCCCGCCTTGACTAAGGTCCGGTTCTCGCCGGTCAGGGGCATTACGTCGGCCACCGTGCCCACGGCGGCCAGGTCGCTGCAATACTCCAGCATTTCCTCCGGGGAACAGCCGTCCAGCGCGGAGCAGAGCTTGAAGGCCACCCCCGCGCCGCACAGCCCTTTGAAGGGGCTGGGGTCGTCCTCCCGGCGGGGGTCCACCACCGCCACCGCCTCGGGCAGCACTTCCGGGGGCAGATGGTGGTCGGTGACGATCAGTTCAATGCCCAGAGAAGCCGCGTAGGCCGCTTCTTCCACGGCCGAGATGCCGTTGTCTACCGTGACAATCAGCCGGTAGCCTTTTTTATGGATGGAGTCGATGGCGTTTTTGGACAGGCCGTAGCCGTCCCCCTCCCGGCTGGGAAGCATACACTTGACCTGTGCGCCCATCCCTTTCAGGTGCTGGTAGAGCAGGGCGGTAGCGGTCACGCCGTCCACATCGTAATCGCCGAAGATGACGATGGTTTCCCCGTTGTCGATGGCCTGCTGGATGCGGGTGCAGGCCTTGTCGATGTCCTTGAGCAGAAAGGGGTCGCTCAGGGGTTCTTCTCCGGCCAGCAGAATCAGCGCCTCCTCCGGGTCGGTAACGCCCCGGGCCGCCAGCACCCCGGCCAGCAGCCCCGCCTCTTTTTGATGGGCAGCCAGGATGGCCGCCCGTTTCTGGTCGGGCCAGTCCTCTCCCCGGGCCGAAGCTTCCATCTCCTGCTGGTCGGTCTGCTCCTGGGCGATGGCCCCCGCCAGGGCCGCGGCGGTGTGCCGGTCCAGCGGCTTTACCTCCCATGCCCGGCAGATCATACGAATCCCTCCCCGGTCAGGCCGTCCTGCGCCAGCATCCCCTCCAGCGCGGCAATCTCGCTGGACACATCCAGCGCCACGTCGGACAGCAGCTTGTCGTAGAGATTGTCATAGGCCGTGTTGAGGGTATGGAGGATGCCCGCGATGTCCCGCCGGATGTTCTCGGCGGCCTCCCCCCGCTGGCCCTGGACGTCGTTGTAGGTGTGGAGCAGCTTGAGAGTGGTGGGAACATAATATTCCTCAAACCGCCGGACCTTGGGCAGGCTCTCGGGGTGGGCTTCCAGCCAGTCGCAGATGGACTGGGTCACCCCGTGCATCCGCTCCAGCTCCTCGGCAGCCTGGGGGTCCTGCATGATCTTCTTTTCCTCTGCCAGCACCTGGGCAAACCGCCGGGCCGCCTCAAGATTGAGGGGTGCAGAAGCCCCCTCCTCTTTTTCCGCGGTCTCCGGCTCGGCCTCAGGCCGGGTCGGGATGTTCCGGGCGGAATGGTAGTCCTCCGCCCGGAAAAAGATGCAGTCGGTTTTCTCGTCCAGCCAGGCCGTCATCCACCCCTTCCGGATCAGCTTCCGCAGGGTTTTGCGCAGCTTTTTCTTTTTCTGCTGGGTCAGCCCCGCCAGAACGTCGAGCGGCACCCCGCCGGACACCTCCACCGTCCGCAGCGCATTGGCGCAGCGGCTGAGCTGGCCGTAGGCTTCCAGCCTCTCGCCCCCTTGGGCGGCCATCGCGGTAAAGAGAGCTCCCACGACCATCAGCCCGATGCCGGTGAAGGCGAGAGCAATCTGCCCCACCGAGCCATCCAGGAAGAATTCCATCGTCGCAAGGCAGGAAATCCCCCCAAGAAAAAATCCGAAGGCCATAAGCCCCCCGATCAAAGCCATCGCCAGCCCCTCGCCGAACCGCTTGCGGGCGCTGGAGCGGAGGGCCGTCTCCGGCTCGGGGACAAAGCCCGGCTCCAGAATGGTCCGGGCCCAGCCGGGCATCTCCGCCCGGGAGGTCTGCCGGGGCTGTTCCGCCCCGCCGGTATAGGATGCGCTGTAATCATAGGGGGCGGGGCCTTTCGATTTGGAGTCATTTTCCCCCGCGCCGTCCAGATTCAGGGCCTTCCCCGCCTCGGACAGCCCGAAGCCGACGGCGTTCACCACCGCGCGGCCCACGCCGCGGGCGCGGTCCTCCAGCTCTTTGGAACGGCCCTCAAAGCCGTGCTGGACAGCGTCCGAAACCGTGACGCCGAAGGCGCGGAGCTGCCGTTCCAGCTCCTTCTGAACCTCTGCGCCCTCGTTGGCGCAGGAAGCTTTTCCCTCTTGTTCTTCCTTTTTCATTCCGTTCCCTCCGTCGATGCATACCGGCTGCAAATTGCGCCCGCGGCACGCAGGCCATCCACGGCGGCGCTCATAATGCCGCCCGCGTAGCCTGCCCCCTCTCCGCAGGGATAAAGCCCCGCCAGCTGGACACATTCAAAATTTTCCCCCCGTGCCAGCCGCACCGGGCTGCTGGTCCGGGTCTCAAGGCCGGTGAGAATGGCTTCGGGGGCGGTATACCCCGCAATCTTCCGCTCAAAGGCCCGCAGCCCGGCCCGCAGGGTCCGGGCCAGTTCTTCCGGCAGCAGCGCCCCCAGGTCTGCGGCGGCGACGCCCCGGTCATAGGTGGGCTGGACC
>JAHLFH010000038.1 GCA_018883885.1 Candidatus Faecalibacterium intestinavium
CATTCTGCCTGTGCCTGTGCTGGGGGCTGCCCCGGCTGCTGGCCGCGGGGCCCGGCATTCTCGCCGCCGGGGCGGAGGTTTTCTTTGAGCTGGGGGTGTGCCTTGTGGGCCTTTTGGGCGGCGGCGCAGCCCTGCTCTGCGGGGAAACCCGGAAAAAACCGGAAAATGCCGGGCAAAATGGATGAAACGCCGAAAAAATGCGAAGGTTTTTCAGGGAAAATCGTGTAAAACACGAAAAATTCCAGAGAAGGTCGTTATTTCTTTGGCAGAGACTTGAAAGTTTGTCCGTTTTGTTCTACAATAAAGGTACCGTGAGTTTATCCATTACAGGGTAAAACAATTTAGGAGGTACTGAAAAATGGCTGTAAGAGTTGCTATTAATGGTTTTGGCCGCATTGGCCGTCTGGCTTTCCGTCAGATGTTCGACGCTGAGGGCTACGAGGTCGTCGCAATCAACGATCTGACCAGCCCCGCAATGCTGGCTCACCTGCTGAAGTACGACACCGCTCAGGGTTCTTTCTGCGGCAAGATCGGCGAGGGCAAGCACACCGTCGAGTCCACTGAGGATTCCATCATCGTCGACGGCAAGGAGATCAAGATCTACGCCGTGAAGGACGCCAAGGACGCTCCCTGGGGCGAGCTGAACGTTGACGTCGTTCTGGAATGCACCGGCTTCTACACCAGCAAGGAAAAGAGCATGGCTCACATCCAGGCTGGTGCCAAGAAGGTCGTCATCTCCGCTCCCGCCGGCAACGACCTGAAGACCATTGTCTACTCTGTCAACGAGAAGACCCTGACCGCTGAGGATCAGGTCATCTCCGCTGCTTCCTGCACCACCAACTGCCTGGCTCCCATGGCCGACACCCTGAACAAGACCTATCCCGTTGTCTCCGGCATCATGACCACCGTTCATGCTTACACCGGCGACCAGATGATCCTGGATGGTCCCCAGCGCAAGGGCGACCTGCGCCGTGCTCGCGCTGGCGCTCAGAACATCGTTCCCAACAGCACCGGCGCTGCCAAGGCCATCGGCCTGGTCATCCCCGAGCTGAACGGCAAGCTGATCGGCTCTGCTCAGCGTGTGCCCGTCCCCACCGGCTCCACCACCATCCTGGTCGCAGTCGTCAAGGGCAAGGACGTCACCAAGGAGTCCATCAACGCTGCCATGAAGGCTGCTGCTTCCGAGTCCTTCGGCTACAACGAGGACCAGATCGTTTCTTCTGACGTCATCGGCATGAAGTACGGCTCCCTGTTCGATGCAACCCAGACCATGGTCGCCAAGATCGACGACGACACCTATCAGGTTCAGGTCGTGTCCTGGTACGACAACGAGAACTCCTACACCTCTCAGATGGTCCGTACCATCAAGTACTTCGCTGAGAACTGCTAAGTTTCTCTGCGTGTGCTGAGGGGTCAGGCGGAGAATTCTCTGGTCTGACAAACTCATAAGCGGCAGGGCCGCAGACGGAAAACCGCCTGCGGCCCTGTTTTTTGTTTATTCATTTCCGAGAGTTTCGGGAAGGGGCGGCAGCGCTTCGGTTAAAATTCCGCCGGGTAAAGCCCCTCGGCGGTCATCCGGGCGATGGCCGCCACGACCCCGGGTTTGTCTTCTTTGTAGGTCACGCCGTACCACTTGTCGGCGCTGCGGAGCATCTTCACCCGGGCTTTTCCCTCGTCGATGAGCGCCGAGACAACGCTGGGCAGGAAGTACTCGCATTTCAGGGGGTTTTTGTCCAGGTTTTCTTCCAGGAAGGAGGCGAAGCGGCTCTTTGCTTCGGGCAGGAAGCTGGCGCTGAACCCCCACAGCCCCATGCTCACCGGGGTGTCGCCGGGCAGCGCGGTCCAGCTCTGGCCGCCGTCCTCGGTGAAGCGGATGACCTCGCCCTGTTGGGTGATTTTGGACCGCTCGGTGACGCTCTCCAGCATCCCGTCCGGGCCGGTGACGCAGACCCCCCGGGAGACGCTGCCGTTTTTGGTGACGGTGTTTTTGAGCTGATAGCCCACCATGCAATACTGGTATGTGTCGGTATCGGGGTGGGCGGAGAGATAGTCGTAGATCTCCCGGAAGGCCTCGGGGCCGTAGTAGTCGTCGGCATTGATGACCGCAAAGGGGCCGTCCAGAAGCGCCCGGGCGCTGAGAACGGCGTGGCCGGTGCCGAAGGGCTTTTCCCGCCCTTCGGGGACGGTGAAGGGCGCGGGCAGGTCGGCCAGATCCTGGTAGGCGTACTTTACCTCCATCAGCCGGGACAGACGGTCCCCGATGGCGGCCCGGAAGGCCGCGTCGTTCTCCCGCCGGATGATGAAGATCACCGTCTCGAACCCGGCCCGCCGGGCGTCATAGATGGAATAATCAATGATGAGCTGTCCGTTCGGGCCGACGGGGTCCAGCTGTTTCATCCCGCCGTAGCGGCTGCCCATGCCGGCGGCCAGCACCACCAGAACCGGTTTGTTCATAGGGAAATTCCTCCTTCGCAGCGCCGGGGTCCGGCCGGAAGCCCGGCCCGCCCTGTGCGCAGAGTTTCATTCTGGGTTTCATTATAGCCGCCCCGGCAGAGCCTGACAAGGGGAATGGCCGCCCAAAACCGACAAAATGGATACTTTGGGCGGGAGAAAATCAAAACATTTGTTAATTTATTGTCAGCGGTTTGCCTTGCGTTGAGGCCTCAATTTGTTTATAATAGTACCAGACGGGGGTTATGCCCCCAGAGCGGAAAAACTCAATTCAAAATCAAAAGCTTGAGAGGAGTTTACTACAATGGGTTTAGGTAAGAAGACGATCGACGATCAGAATTACTGCGGCAAGAAGGTGCTTGTCCGCTGTGACTTCAACGTCCCCATGAAGGACGGCGTCATCACCAACGAGAACCGCATCAACGCGGCTCTGCCCACCATCCAGAAGCTGGTCAACGACGGCGCAAAGGTCATCCTGTGCAGCCATCTGGGCAAGCCCAAGAACGGCCCCGAGGCCAAGTTCAGCCTGGCCCCCGTGGCGGTGGCCCTGAGCGCAAAGCTGGGCAAGAACGTCGTCTTTGCGGACGATGACAACGTTGTGGGCGAGAATGCAAAGGCTGCCGTCGCCGCCATGAACAACGGCGATGTGGTCCTGCTGCAGAACACCCGTTTCCGCAAGGAGGAGACCAAGAATGTCGCCCAGTTCTCTGAGGAGCTGGCTTCTCTGGCCGACGCCTATGTTGACGACGCCTTCGGCAGCTGCCACCGGGCACACTGCTCCACCGCCGGCGTCACCGACTACATCAAGGACACCGCCGTGGGCTACCTGATGGAGAAGGAAATCAAGTATCTGGGCAACGCGGTCAACGACCCCGTCCGTCCCTTCACCGCCATCCTGGGCGGCGCAAAGGTCGCGGACAAGCTGAACGTCATCTCCAACCTGCTGGAGAAGGTCGACACCCTCATCATCGGCGGCGGCATGGCGTACACCTTCGCCAAGGCTCAGGGCTATGAGGTCGGCAAGAGCCTGTGCGACGACACCAAGCTGGACTACTGCAAGGAAATGATGGAGAAGGCCAAGGCCAAGGGCGTCAAGCTGCTGCTGCCTGTGGACGCTGTCTGCATCAAGGACTTCCCCGATCCCATCGACGCTCCGGTTGAGACCACTGTGGTTTCCATCGACGCCATCCCGGCGGACATGGAGGGCTGCGACATCGGCCCCGCCACCATGGAGCTGTTCGCAGAGGCCGTCAAGTCCTCCAAGACCGTGGTCTGGAACGGACCCATGGGCGTCTTTGAGAACCCCACCCTGGCAGCCGGCACTCTGGCTGTGGCGAAGGCAATGGCCGAGAGCGACGCTACCACCGTCATCGGCGGCGGCGACAGCGCGGCAGCCGTCCAGCAGATGGGCCTGGGCGACAAGATGACCCACATCTCCACCGGCGGCGGCGCTTCTCTGGAGTATCTGGAGGGCAAGGAGCTGCCCGGCATCGCAGTCATCCAGAACGCCTGAATTTAAAGCGTCCCTTTTCACTTTCTGAAACCAGTGAACGGGTGCGGCGGCAGTTCGCCGCCGCACCTTTTCTGTTTGAATGACACAAAGGAGAATTTAAAATGGATAAAGCAAAGCGCAAGGCAATCATTGCCGGCAACTGGAAGATGAACAAGACCGCTACCGAGGCTGCCCAGCTGGTGGACGAGCTGATCCCCGCCGTCAAGGACGCCACCTGCGAGGTGGTCATCTGCACCCCGTTCACCGATCTGGTCACCGCCGTTGAAAAGACCAAGGGCACCAACATCCACGTCGGCGCCGAGAACGTCCACTTCGAGAAGTCGGGCGCCTTCACCGGCGAGATCAGCGCCGATATGCTGGTGGATCTGGGCGTCGAGTATGTCATCGTGGGCCACAGCGAGCGCCGCCAGTACTTCGCCGAGACCGACCAGACCGTCAACAAGCGGACCCTGGCCGCTCTGAACGCCGGTTTGAAGGTCATCGTCTGCGTGGGCGAGAGCCTGCAGCAGCGCGAGGAGGGCGTCACCGAGGAGCTGGTCCGGATGCAGACCAAGATTGCCCTGCGGGACGTCACCGCCGAGCAGATGGCCAACGTGGTCATCGCCTATGAGCCTGTCTGGGCCATCGGCACCGGCAAGACCGCTACCTCCGACCAGGCCGAGGAAGTCTGCGCCCAGATCCGCAAGGTGATCGGCGAGCTGTACGGCGAGGCTGTGGCCGAGGCCACCACCATCCAGTACGGCGGCAGCATGAACGCCAAGAACTGCGAGGAGCTGGTCGCCAAGAAGAACGTGGACGGCGGCCTGATCGGCGGCGCTTCCCTCAAGGCAGCCGACTTTGCCGTCATCGTCAAGGCTGCTTCCAACGGCTGATTTTTCCCCCGCAGCAATTTTTCGTAAAACAGGAGTATAAGAAAACTATGTCGAAAAAACCTGTAATGCTCTGCATTCTGGACGGCTTCGGCTGGGTGCCGGACCAGACCTACGGCAACGCCATTGCCGCCGCAAAGAAACCCTATCTGGACAAGCTGTTCGCCACCTGCCCCCACACCACCATCGGCGCGTCGGGGATGTGCGTGGGCCTGCCCGACGGCCAGATGGGCAACTCTGAGGTCGGCCACACCAACATCGGCGCGGGCCGGATCGTCTACCAGCAGCTGACCCTCATCACCAAGTCCATCCAGGACGGCGAGATGCAGAAAAACCCCGTCCTGGTGCGGAATATGAAGGCCGCCATCGACGCGGGCAAGGCCATCCACTTCATGGGCCTGATGGGCGACGGCGGCGTCCACAGCCATGTGGACCACCTGTTCGGCCTGCTGGATATGGCCAAGGCTCTGGGCGCAAAGGATGTCTATATCCACGCCATCATGGATGGCCGCGACACCGACCCCCACGACGGCAAGGGCTTCCTGCAGCAGGTTCAGGACAAGCTGGATGCGCTGGGCATCGGCAAGATCGCCACGGTCACCGGCCGCTACTACGCCATGGACCGGGACAACAACTGGGACCGCGAGGAAAAAGCCTACGCCGCCTTTGTCTACAACGAGGGCGAGAAGGCTGCCGACTGGAAAGAGTGCATCGAGCGCAGCTATGAAAACGGCGTGACCGACGAGTTCGTCGTGCCCTGCATCACCTGCGAGGGCGGCCGGGTCCAGGAGGGGGACACCGTTGTCTTCCTGAACTTCCGCCCCGACCGTGCCCGCCAGATGACCCGCATCTTTGTGGACGACGACTTCAAGGGCTTTGAGCGCCGGTTTGGCCGGTTCCATGTGAACTATGTCTGCATGGCCCAGTACGACGCCACCATGCCCAACTGCGAGGTGGCCTATCCGCCGGTGGATCTGAACAACGTCATGGGCGAATATCTGGCCAAGCTGGGCAAAACCCAGCTGCGGATTGCCGAGACCGAGAAGTACGCTCACGTCACCTTCTTCTTCAACGGCGGCCGGGAGGCTCCCTTTGAGGGGGAGGACCGCTGCGTCATCCCCAGCCCGAAGGTGGCCACCTATGACCTCAAGCCCGAGATGAGCGCCCCCGAGGTTGCGGACGAGTGCGTCAAGCGGATCGAGAGCGGCAAATACGACGTCATCATCCTGAACTTTGCCAACTGCGATATGGTCGGCCACACCGGCGTCTTTGACGCTGCGGTCAAGGCGGTCGAGGCCGTGGACCAGTGCGCAGGCAAGGTGATTGATGCGGTGCTGGCCGCAGGCGGCGCAGTCATCCTGACCGCCGACCACGGCAACGCCGACAAGATGCTCAACGAGGACGGCACCCCCTTCACCGCCCACACCACCAACGTGGTTCCCTGCCTGGTGGCAGGCGCCGGGGACGTCAAGCTCCGGGAGGGCGGCGTTTTGTCCGATCTGGTCCCCACCATGCTGGAGATCATGGAGCTGCCCCAGCCCGCTGAGATGACCGGCAAGAGCCTGATTGTCAAGTAAGCGTTTCCCCTTAAAAAGCAAAAAACCAGAGGACCCCCGCAGGGCTGCGCCGCCAACGCGCAGCCCTGCGTTTTTTGTCCGGGGCGGGCCGCTATCTTTTTCCGCATAAAAAGTTCTACCGATTTTCTGATTATCTTTTCAAATCTCCGCAAATGCTGGAAAGGCTTGTTATATCAAGCATTTCCGGCATTTTGCGTTTCGGAAGATACCCCGCATATCATGGCATTTCGGAGCCTCACTTGGCGTTGAAAAGTAGTAAAACCGTAGTAGAAACGGCGGCTTACTACTACGCCGCCAGCCTGTCCATCGCCGCCTTTGCGGAAGCATAATCCGCATGAGCGTAATAGTTCAGCGTCATGGTGATATTGGAATGTCCCATGATGTACTGCAGGTCTTTGGGGTTCATCCCAGCGTGGGCGAGGCGGGTGCAGAATGTATGGCGCATGGTATGGGGCGTGATGTTCGGCAGGGCTTCTTCTGGCTTGTGGTGCTTGTTGTACTTCCTGACAAGCCCCTGGAACATACTCTCGTAACAGGACGCCGTTTTGGGAAGGCCGCTCTGGTTGAGGAACAGGAAGTTGGTGTAGCCCCCGATATTGACCGGGGCGGCCTTGCCTCTGTTCTTCACAGCCCGCTTCAACGCCTGGTAGACCTTCTCGCTCATGGGGATCTGCCGCGCACCCTTTTTGGTCTTGGGCTCGTCCACATAGTAGCCGAGCTCACTGTCCCGCAGGAGCTGGTGATCCACATGGATGCAGCGGTTTTCAAAATCCAGGTCCGTTGTCAATCCGCACAACTCGGAAACGCGGAGGCCGGTCCCCAGCAGAATGATGATCTCATCACAATACTTCCGGTAGACCGGATCGCTGCCGGCGAAGGCCAGGAGGCGGTCCTCCTGCTCCTGGGTCAGCGCGGCTTTTTCCTCCGTGTCATCCTCCAGGACATCGGCTATGGCGAAGTTGAACGGGTTTTTGCGGATGCAGTCATCCTCGATCGCCGTGTAGAAGGCCGCCTTCAAAGACCGTTTCCAGTTGCTGATGGTCTTGTAGGCATAGCCCTTCTCGCTCATCCTGATGGCCCATCCCTTGGCGTCCGACAGTTTTACGCTGTCAATGCTCCGGGACCCCAGGGGGTCCTCTTTCAGAACGGACATCAGGTATTCCCGGCCCTTCTCAGTGCTCCGCTTGACATTTTTCCGATGGCTGTTCTGCCGGGCGTAAAGCTGGCAGACCGTCATCTTCTTGCCGATGGTGTCGATCCCATCGTTAATGTCCCGCAGGATCTCCTTGACCTTCTCACGGAGCGAGATGTCATCCCGCTTGCCCGTGGGGGTCTTGTCGGTGGGGACCAGTTTCCAGGCATACACGAATTGAGTTTTACCGCAGGCGTCCGTGTACTTGTAAGCGTATCTTCCGTCTTTTCTCTGGCTCTCTCCAGTTCTTAAAATTCGACCTTTGCTATCGCGTCTTTTCTCTGACATGATGTAAAGCTCCCTTCCATCGCTGGAATGAGCCTCGATACGCTATACATATTATACCGCGCCCTGGGCCCATTGTCAGCCGGCTTCGTCAAATAACCTCCAGTTCGTCAATGACTTTCTCAAACTGCTTGCGCTTGATCTGGAGGCGGTTGCCGTTCATAATGAGCCAGTTGGCGTCAGGGTTTTCCTCGGCTAACCTGCGGAGCTTCTTTTCTCCAATACGGAAATATCTGGACGCCTCCTCAATGGAAAGCGTGTATTTTTGCCAGATAGGAATATCGTTCGTATTCAAATACAACACCTCCTAAAAATTTGCGCGTCCCCTTTCAGAGGACGGTGTTGCAAAAAATAAGAGGCAGAAAACGGATGGCTGCTGGCACAGCTCCACGGGAATTTCACCCCGGCCCATGCTGATGGGTGCGGCGCACGATGCTTTGCGGGCGTCCAATGCGCGAGTCTCATTATCCTGCCTGCATATCATCGCCCACAGGCTGCCACACCTGTTTTACGGCCCGGTTTTGTTGCTCTCCTGTTTAGCAGGGGTCCCGTCCTGCGGACTTGCAACAGGGTCATGGCGCACCGGCCGACCGGCTCCACGCAGACAGATCGTATCCGTCAGCCTTATGCTGCGCCGGAGGCCTCCCGCCGGGCTTTCTTTGTCAAGGAGCTATAACGGGACGCCGCGTGGAAAGGGGAACACGCAGCGCCCGGCCCTTGATCAGCTCAGGTCAAAATCCAGGATGGAAATAATCAGCTTTGCTTCCAGCCGACCGCGCAGATCTTCGTCCACCTGGGGACGGGGATAGCCGTCAGGGCCATAGCTCGTCCGTGTAGACAGCGCGGCGATGTAGCCGGAGTAATGCCGGACTACCCGGTTCACCGCTTCGGGGTCGCCTCCGACAGCGGCGGCGATCACCGGGTAAGGGATCAGCGATGCCCGCGTGCACGCAGATTTAGTCATCCGCTTCACCTCCCATCAGCTCCTTCAGCAGCCGATAGGCTTTATGCCTGCGGGTATTGACCGTCCGGCGGGGCATGTCCATGTACTTGGCGATCTGTGCGTCGGTCATTCGCAGAAACCAGTGCATCATAAAGATTTCCCGGTCCTCCTGGGACAGCCCCAGAAGCGCCTCGGCCAGCCCGTCGTCCTCGATCAGGATTACGGCCCCTCCCACAGGGAAGGTCGTGTATTCCCACGGGTAGCGGTCATATACCGCAAGCTGGGCCATTTCTGCCTCGGACAGTTCTTCCAAAGATGTGAAACGCTTCTGGCGGCGGCTGATCTGGCGATAGCCGTTGCACGCCTCGCATTTCAGCACCTTCTTACAGTAGCTGTCAAAGGCGTACTGCTTGTGCTCGTAGTGGCGGTCAGGTTTCAAGTTCTCACCTCCCTTCGTGCCGGGAGGCAGTTCTTTTCTTCCCCTTTCGCTCACTACTCGTTCACGAG
>JAHLFH010000039.1 GCA_018883885.1 Candidatus Faecalibacterium intestinavium
GCTCCTGGGCGGGCAGCCGGGCCAGCAGCCTTCCGCCCAGGCCGCCCTGCCGGTACTGGGGCAGCACCGCGAAATAGTCCAGATGGCTGACGGGGCAGCCCTCGGGCCGGACCATCAGCAGGTAGGCCGCCAGCCTTTCCCCCGCATAGACGCCCCAGCTGTGGGCCCGGCCCCGGGCCTCGGCGTCCAGAATCATGGCAAGGGGTTTGCGCTCGCCGGGCGGGAAATCCCGGCACATTTCAGTCTCATATACGCTTGACAGTTCATCGGCGGTCAGACGCCGCCAGAGCAGAGGTTCGGGTAGCACGCATTCTTCTCCCTTCGGTTTGCTTCGGAAATGGCCCTCAGATCAGGGCCAGCGCATCCTGATCGCCCACCAGGATGAAGTCGGGGTGCATCTGGAGGATGGAGGCGGGCACCTCGGGGGTGACCGGCCCGAAGAAGGCTTTCTTGATGATCTCGGCCTTGTTGGCGCCGTTGGCCACCATCAGCACCTTGCGGGCCTGCATGATGGTCTTGATGCCCATGGTATAGGCCTGACGGGGAACTTCATCCCGGGAGTTGAAGAACCGCTGGTTGGCGTCAATGGTGCTCTCGGTCAGGTCGACGCAGTGGGTGCCCAGCTCAAAGGCCTGACCCGGCTCGTTGAAGCCGATGTGGCCGTCCACGCCGATGCCCAGCAGCTGAAGGTCGATGCCGCCCACGTTCCGGATGATGGCGTCGTACTCCCGGCAGGCTTCCTCGGCGTTGGGGTTGGAGCCGTCCGGCACATGGATCCGGTCGGGCTGAACGTTGACCGACCCGAAGAAATTCTTCTGCATGAAATACCAGTAGCTCTGCTCGTGGTCCCGGGGCAGGCCGCGGTATTCGTCCAGATTGACGGTGGTGACCTCCGAAAAGTCGACGTCCCCCTTGTTGTACCAGTCAATCAGCTGGGCATAGGTCCCGACGGGGGTGCCGCCGGTGGCCAGCCCCAGCACGCAGTTGGGCTTCATGATGACCTGGGCCGAGATGATGTTGGCCGCCTTGCGGGACATATCCTTGTAATCTTTCGCGCGGATGATTTTCATGGGGAAACCTCCTTTGATGGTTTGAAGCTTCGGGCGGACGGTGAGACAAAAAAACGCCCCGGGCCGGGCAGCGACAGCCCGCCCGCGGCGGCAATTGGGAACAAACTCAAACCGGGCGCACTCTGCCCGTCTGTCTTTATTGTAGAGGATATTTCAGCAAAAAGCAAGCATTTTTTTAACAAACCGGCATATTTTATCCATCCCGCGCAAATTGCCCCCGAAAGGGGGGCCGCCTTTCTGATTCAGCCCTTGTGAAAAAGCAAAAAATCCTGTATCATATCGTTGAAATACAAGTTCACCTTCGGGAGGAATAGAGCATATGGAATGGACCGATATTCGCCTGACCGTCTCCAAGGCCGACGCCGAAATGGCCGAGGCTGTGGCGACCCTGATCGCCGAGGGCGGCATCTATATCGAGGATTACAGCGACATCGAACAGCAGGTGGCCGAGATCGCCCATGTGGACCTGATCGAGCAGGAGCTGCTGGACAAGCCCCGCGACACCGTCATCATCCACCTGTACCTTGAGCCCAGCGCCCAGCCCGCCGAGACCCTGGCCCTGATTGCGGCCCGGATGGAGGCCGCCGGGCTGGACTACACGGCGGAGATGGAGAAGGTGGAACAGGAGGACTGGCAGAACGGCTGGCGGAAATACTACCACCCGATGGAAATCGGGCGGCGGCTGGCCGTCGTGCCCTCCTGGCAGGAGTACGAAACCGACCGGGTCAAGCTGGTGCTGGACCCGGGCCTCGCCTTCGGCACCGGCGGCCACGAGACCACCAGCCTCTGTCTGGAAGCGCTGGACCAGCTGGTGAAGGGCGGCGAGCGGGTGCTGGACATCGGCACCGGCAGCGGCATCCTGGCCATCGCGGCCCTCAAGCTGGGGGCGGCCGAGGCGGAAGGGGTGGACATCGACCCGGTGGCCGTCCGGACCGCCGGGGAGAACGCCGCCCTCAACGGGGTGGCCGACCGGCTGACCGTTCTGGTGGGGGATCTATCCGACAAAGCCAGCGGGAAATACCAGATCATCACCGCCAACATCGTGGCCAACGCCATCCTCTCCCTGGCCCCGGCGGTGCCCGGGCTGATGGCCGAGGGGGGCGTCTTTATCGCCAGCGGTATCATCGACACCCGGAAGGACGAGGTTCTGGCCGGGCTGCGGGCCGCCGGGCTGACGGTCCGGCAGGTCAGCGAGAAACGGGGCTGGGAGTGCATCGTCTGCACCCGGGCCTGAGCCCTGCCCCCTTTTTCAAAACCCATTGTACAAGGAGACAAAGATATGCCCCACCGTTATTTCACCACCGAGATTGCCGGCGGCTCCGCCACCCTCCGGGGGGAGGACGCCCATCATCTGGCCCGGGTCATGCGGGCCAAACTGGGGGACACCGTGATTCTCTGCGACGGGAAGGCCGTCGAATATACCGCCACCATCACCGGCTTTGGGGACGAAACGGTGGAATTCTCGGTGGAGCCGGGCTATCCCAGCGCCGCCGAGCCCACCGTGGAGGTGACCCTGCTGGCGGGGTATCCCAAGCAGGACAAGCTGGAGCAGATCATCCGCCACGGGGTGGAGCTGGGCTGCGCCCATGTGGTCCCCTTTTTCAGCCGGTACTGCGTGGCCGCCCCCAAAAAAGAGGAGCAGAAGAACGTCCGCTATAACCGGATTGCTCTGGAAGCCGCCAAGCAGTGCGGCCGGGGGGTCCTGCCCGACGTGGCCCTGCCGCTGCCGAACTTCGGGGCGGTCTGCCGCACCTTCGGCCAGTACGACCTGGTGCTGTTCTGCTACGAGTGCGGCGGCGAACCCCTGCGCCGACTGCTGGCGGAACCCCCCGCCCCGGAGGGCCGCCCCCTGAAAATCGCCCTCGTGACCGGCGCGGAGGGCGGCCTGTCTCTTATACACATCTCCGAGCCCACGAGACCTTAC
>JAHLFH010000040.1 GCA_018883885.1 Candidatus Faecalibacterium intestinavium
GACGCATCCTCCGCCCCGGCGGGGGACGCGGGCGCGGCGTCCTCGCAGGCGGCACAGCTCCCGGCGGAATCCCAGCTTCTGGGCGGGATGACCCCGGCCCAGGCGTCCGAGATGCTGGCTGACCCCCTGATGGTGCTGGTCAACCATCAGGTCCCCATGCCGGAGGATTATACCTTTGAGACCAAAGAATGCGGCTCGGCCACCGCCATCAACAAGACGCTTCAGACGGCGGCTGCCGACGCCTTCCTCGAGATGCAGGCCGCCGCGGCCGCCGACGGGGTGACCGTCTGGATGCAGAGCGGCTACCGGAGCGTCAGCTACCAGACCACCCTGTACAACAACAAGACCCAGCAGTATCTCGACCAGGGCTACGACGAGGCCACGGCCCGGGAGCTGGCCGCCGGGATTGTCAATCCCCCGGGCTACTCGGAACACAACTGCGGCCTCGCCGCCGACCTCAACTGCCCCGAGTTCACCAGCCTGGACGTGGGCTTTGAGAATACCCCGGCCTTCGCCTGGCTGACCGCCCACGCGGAGGACTACGGCTTCATCCTCCGCTACCCGGCGGGGGAAGAAGCCGAGGCGGTGACCGAGATCACCTATGAACCCTGGCACTGGCGGTATGTGGGGCCGGAAAACGCCCGGAAGATCAACGCCAGCGGCCTGCTGTTCGAGGAGTATATCGCCGCCCTGGAAAAGCTGGCCGCCTGGCAGGGCTGACGGGGTGTGAAAATTTCTGCCCGGATTGAATTTTACCCCCTGATATGGTACACTAACGGTGTTCCGCGTTTTTCTCCGGCCCAGACGCCGGGGCGGGGCGCGCACGGCTATTTTGAAAACCAAAGAAGGATATTTCTTATGATGAAACGCAAGATTGTTCTTTCTCTTATTGCCTGCCTGCTGGCGGCGGCCTGCCTGGCGGGCTGCTCCTCCGACTCGGAGGCGGCTTCTTCCCTGGCGGCGTCCTCCGCGGCTTCGTCCGAGGGTTCTTCCGTGTCGGAAGCCGCCGCGGTGGAGGCGTCCGCCGGTGAAAAGAGCGGCTTTGACCTCGACGGCGTGTTTGAGACGCTCAAGGAATCGAACCCCATTTCCAACCCCTTCGAGATTGCCGCCATGAACATTGAATTCGACTTCATGCTCGCCCCGGAGGATGTGGCCGCCTACAAGGGCGTCCGGAGCAACGACAACGGGGACGCGGGCCTTGTGCTGGTGATTCAGCCCGCCGAGGGGAAGGCCGAAACCATCTGCGAGGCCCTTGAGACCTACAAGCAGGACCAGGTGGCCTTCTACGGCAATTACGCCGAGTTTGCCCAGGCCCAGGCCAACGTGGAAAACGCGGTGATTGTCGGGCGGGACGAGGTGGTCGTCATGATGATTGCTTCCAACGAGGCCACGGCCGATCTGTCCGCCGCGGTCAATGACGCGCTGGGCCTGTGAGCGCCCTGTGAACCCAAAGCCGGTGCCTTCTGCGGCATCGGCTTTTCTTGAAATTGATCTGCCTGCCAAAGGAGGGCCCGGCCCGTGATCTTCAGCTCGATTATCTTCCTGCTCCACTTCCTGCCGGTGACGCTGGCGCTTTATTATATCGCCCCGCCCCGGCTCAAAAACACCGTCCTGTTCCTGTGCAGCCTGCTGTTTTACTGCTGGGGGGAGGTGCGGTTCTTCCCGGTCATGCTGGCGCTGATTCTCATCAACTACCTCTGCGGCCTGGGGATGGAGCGGTTCGGCCAGAACGCCGCCGCCCGCCGCGCCCTTCTCATCGCGGCGCTGGTGGGCAGCCTCGGGATGCTGTTCTACTTCAAATATGCGAACTTTGTGCTGGAAAGCGCCAACGCCCTGTTCGGGACAAGCTTCGTCCCCATCCAGGGAATCAGCGTCCTGCCGCTGGGCATCAGCTTCTACACCTTCCAGACCCTTTCCTACTCCATCGACGTCTACCGGGGCGAGGTGGCCACCGAGCACAATATCATCGACTTCGGCGCCTACGTCGTCATGTTCCCCCAGCTGATCGCCGGGCCCATCGTCAAATACCGGGACGTCTCGGCCCAGCTCCACGTCTACAAAAACCGGTATAACCTGGCCCAGATTGAGGAGGGGATGACCATCTTCGTCTTCGGCCTGGCAAAAAAGGTCCTGCTGGCGGACGCCATCGGCGCCCTCTGGACCGACCTCATCGGGGTGGCGGACGATGCCGCCGTCACCTTTGTGGGGCTGGCCAACGCCTCCACGGCTCTGGTCTGGCTGGGGGTTCTGGCCTACTCCTTCCAGCTCTATTTCGACTTCTCGGGCTATTCCATGATGGCCATCGGGATGGGCCGGATGCTGGGCTTCGACTTCCCCCAGAACTTCAACTTCCCCTATATCTCCCGCTCCATCACCGAGTTCTGGCGGCGCTGGCACATGACCCTCTCGGGCTGGTTCCGGGAGTATGTCTATATCCCCCTCGGCGGCAACCGGAAGGGTCTCCGGCGGCAGATTCTCAACCTCTTTATCGTCGAGCTTCTCACCGGCATCTGGCACGGGGCCAACTGGAACTTTATCCTCTGGGGCCTGTATTACTTTGTGCTGCTGGCGGCGGAAAAGCTTTTCCTGCTCAAATATCTGGAAAAAGGCCGGGTCTGGCCCCATCTTTACACCCTGTTTCTGGTGGTGGTGGGCTGGGCCATGTTCGTGGGCAACGACCCCGGCGTCCAGTTCGGGCTGCTGTTCCGGAAGCTCTTTATCCCCTCGGGCGGGGTGTCGCCGGTCTACTTCCTGCGCAACTACGGCGTCCTGCTGGCGGTCTCGGCCTTCTGCTGCACGCCGCTGGTGGCCCGGCTGTGGGACTGGCTGTCCCGCCGGACCTGGACAAGGGTGGCCACGGTGGGCCTGCTGCTGGCCGTCTCGACGGCCTATGTGGTGGGCAACACCAACAGCCCCTTCCTGTATTTCAACTTCTGAGGAGGCCTGTGCCCTATGAGCAAACATGAATCACACGCCGCAGAAGGCAGCCTGCGGAAGCTGGGCCGGTACCCGGTCCTTCTGCTCTGCATCCTCTTTTTTGCGGGGATCTTTGCCCTGGATCTGGCGACCCCGGACCGGGAGCGCAGCGAACTGGAAAACAAGACCCTGACCCAGCGGCCCTCCCTCTCGCTGGAGAATTTCTCCGCCCAGACCCTGAACAGCTTTTTCAACAGCTACACCCAGTACGTCAAAGATCAGGTGGCGGGCCGGGATCTCTGGATCAGCTTCCAGAGCCTGGTGGAGACCACAGTCTTTCAAAAGACCCAGAGCGGCGGCATCCTGCTGGGGAAGGAAAAGATGATGTTCCCCCGGACCTTCTCCCTTCTTTCCGGCGAGACCCGCACCTTCCCCCGGAACATGGCGGCCCTCGAGAGCCTGGCCCAGCGGTATCCGGGCCGGGTGAACGTCATGGTGGTTCCCTCGGCGGCCTCCATCTACCCGGAAAACCTGCCCGCCTCGGCCCCGGTGCTGGATGAGGCGGCCTATCTTCTGGAAATCAAAAACGCCGTGGAGGGGGCGGGCGGCTCCTTCATCGAGGTGCAGCCGGTACTTTCCAGCCACAAGGATGAATATATTTATTACCGCACCGACCACCACTGGACCACGCTGGGGGCCTGGTATGCCTACGACGCGCTGTGCGATGCGCTGGGGCTTGTCCCCTTTGACCTCAGCGCCCACACGGCGGTGACGGTGGAGAACTTCTACGGCACCCACTATTCCAAAGCCCGCACCTGGAACGCCGAGCCGGACGCCATCACCTATTATGACCTGCCCAATCAGCTGACCGTCTACACCGTCACCGGCGCAGGAATGCCCGAAAGCGGCGAAACCGGGAAACTGTACGATCTGGACAAGTTCGGCACCTATGACAAATACGCGGCCTTCCTCCGGGGAAACAACGGCCTGAGCCGGATCGAGGGGGACGGCGAGGGGAAGATTCTGGTCCTCAAGGACAGCTACGCCAACAGCTTTGCGCCCTATCTCACCGCCAATTATGAGGCGGTGGACGTGGTGGATTTCCGCAATTACAACTACGGCCTGGACGCTTTGATCGAGGAAAACGAATACGACCAGATCCTGGTGCTTTACAGCTTCGACAGCTTCAAGTCCGACCCCTACCTCTACCGGGCCGGCATCGCGGGATGAAACCGAAACGCCCCGCCAAAGAGGGGAAACTTTCGTCCATTTGAACAATTTCATGAAATAATTTCCAGTACCCCTTGAGAAAGCGCTAAAATTATGGTAGAATGATTTTGTCAAAAAAGAACATCCGGCGCGATCTGTAACCGGCAAAGCCGGAGGCTGTTTTCCGCCCGGCGGATCAAGCAAAGACCTGAAAAAAGGAGACCTGTACGGAATGGAAAACTGTCTTCATCTTCCTGCAAACTGCGTTGCCCTGACCGAGGAAGAAATGATTGCCATCGGGGGCGGCGCCATCGACATTGAAATCATCGGGCTGGAAGATATCGGAAAATATATCCTGAAGACCGTTGACCGGATGCTCCAGAGCACCGTGGGCTCCGTGCTCGGCACCTTCCAAAATGTGGCCGTGGGGCTGATTAAGGACCTGGGCGAGACCGCTTCGGTGGTCCTGAAGGAAGTTGTAACCGTGGTGGCGCTCCGCCTTTTGCTGGATGGCCTGAACGCGGTGACGTGAGGGCCCCGGAAGGGCGCAGCCCCGTCCGCCCCGTGAAAGTGAATCATTGAATCATAAGGAGTATCACAGTGGAAATGACAATGCGGTTTCCCTCCAGTTATAATGTTGTTACCGAAGAAGAAATGACCTATACCACGGGCGGCGGCGCTGTGGATACCATCACCACAGTGGCGACGGTGGTCGGCGCCTGCGTGATGGCGGCCAGCTATATCTGGGGCATCACCCAGACCCGCAGCTGGCTGGCGCAGAACGGCAAGGGCAATGTCTTTACCATTCTGGGCAAAGCGACCGACGACCTGATTGCCGATATGAGTGTGTCGGCCTCCAATGCGGCGCGGGACGCCGTTGCGGCGGTTTCGATGGTGGCGCTGTGGCCCCTGAGCCTGGTGCTGATGATTATTCCGTGATTCCTCTTGAACCCTGAGGCGGTTGCCTTTTGGTCATAGACAGCGTTTTCCCGCAACGGGCGGGAGCGTTATCCCACAAGAATTAAACAAAAAGGAGTATCACTATGGAAATGACGATGCGGCTTCCTTCGAACTACAATCTTCTGTCCGAAAATGAGATGACCTACACCGATGGCGGTGCTCTGGACTGGATGGGCATTACCTCGATCGTGACCGGCGCTGCCGGGACTGTCCTCAACGTTGCTCTGCTGGTCAACTGGATTGACCTGCTGGGCGGCGCAAGAAGATGGTATGCCAGCAACCGGACCGGCGATGTCATCACCGACGCCGAGAACGGCATCCAGGCCTGGGTGGACTACACCACTTCCTCGCTGTGGAACTGCGTCCGCAGCGTGATGGCGACCCTCTACTCTGTCTCCGCCAGCTTCCCCGTGGGCGCTGTCAACGTTCCCTTCGGCCCCATCGGCACCGCTCTGGCCCTCCTGACGGTCTGATCTGAGCCAAACCGGGGATAAACCAAAGAAGCAGCAAGGGGCGGCGGCCTGCCGGAAGGATGGGCCGCCGCCCTTTTCCCACCATTTTAAAAAATTTCCATGATTTTTCAAGATACTGGTTGAGAATTCTGCGCAATTGTGATAATATAGTGTCATACAGATCGGCAGATCGGTTCCCGACTTTGGTTTCTGCTGCGAAAGACGACTTTTGCAGTTTTAAAAAAAATCCATTAAAGAGGAGTGTTACTATGGAAATGACGATGCGGCTGCCTGCGAATTATAATCTCATCAATGAGCAGGAAATGACCTATACCGAGGGCGGCGCCACTGCGGTGCAGGCTCTGTGCGCCTGGTTCCTGCCCTTCTACGGCTGGTATAAGGGCACCACAGCCATCCGTGACTACCGTCGGGCCAACCCCGACACCTGGGTCGAGACCGGCCTGGATGCCTTTACGGCCGACATGGAGTCGAGCGTAGTCAATATGATCTACGATGTGGGCTGCGCGGTCAGCGTGGTTGGCTCTTGCATGAGCGTCATCTGGCTGATCCCCACGGCCTTGATTGTCTTCTCCTGATCCCACCGTCTATTGTTTCACCGGCGGCTCACCCTTCGGGGCGGGCCGCCGCTTCTTTTTGCCCAAAAAAGCCCCGGGCCGCTGTCCTGTGCAGCGGCCCGGGGCCTTGCCTGTGGGGAAAAATCAGGTGCGGAACATATCCTTGAGCTTTTTGAAGAAGCCCTTCCGCTTTTCGTAGTTGTCGTCCTTGAGGGTCCCCTCGAACTTTTTGAGGGCGTCCCGCTGGGTCTTGTTCAGCTTTTTGGGGATCTCCACCTCGCACTTGACGTACATATCGCCCCGGCCCCGGCCGTTCAGGTACTGGATGCCCTTGCCCCGCAGCCGGAAGGTGGTGCCGCTCTGGGTCCCTTCGGGGACGGTGTACTCCACCTTGCCGTCAATGGTGGGGACGGTGACGTCGTCGCCCAGCACCGCCTGGCTGAAGGTGATGGGCACCGTGACCCAGACGTCGTAGCCGTCCCGCTGGAACAGCTCGTCGGGCCGGACGGTGACCATGACGATCACATCACCGGCAGGGCCGCCGTTGATCCCGGCGTCGCCCATGCCCCGCAGCGCGAAGCTCTGATCGTCGTCGATGCCCATGGGGATGGTGACCTCCAGAGTCTTTTTGGTGGCCACCTTGCCGCTGCCGTGGCAGGATTTGCAGGGGTTCTTGACCAGCTTGCCCTTGCCGCCGCAGCGGGTGCAGGGCTGCTGGCTCTGCATGACGCCAAAGGGGGTCCGCTGCTGCTGGATGGTGTAGCCGCGGCCGTTGCAGTCGGGGCAGACCTCGGGGCTGGTGCCGGGGGC
>JAHLFH010000041.1 GCA_018883885.1 Candidatus Faecalibacterium intestinavium
GGATGAAGTGCTGCGCAGCTGAGGCGCTGCCTGCGGCAGATACAGCCGAAGCGGAGCAGGGGCCGCCGTCCAAATTTTCAAGCGGCGTTTCCGCCCGCGCCGGAAATTTGGAAAACGGCAAACCCGTTGGCGTGTGCTGGCGCAGCGCTCCGGTTTTTTCAAGGGCGTTCGTCCCGCAGAAAAAAGCGGCTAAGCGCAAGAGGACGGGCGTCCAGATGAAAAGACACGGGCCTTACCAAAACACGAACTCTCGGAAATGGTCGGCTTTTCTGGGATTGCTCTATAGCGGAAAATCGGGCGTTTTGCCTCCGTCTTTATTTTTCCGGCTTTGCGCCGTCCATCGGGATAACCCGGCAGAAGACGCACTCGGTCCGGGGCGAGATCCGCACGTCCTTGTGATAGCAGCCGAAAAACCACCGGCTGTAGGCGACGTTTTCCACCAGCCGGTCCAGAAATTCATGAAGGCGGTTGTTTTCGCCCCGTTTCAGGGCTGTGAAATCCAGAAATCTGGTTGGTGCGTCGTGGGTCAGCACATACTCTACCCGATGGCCGTTTGCCGCAAGGGCCGCCTCGCACCGGGCGAAGTCCTCCTCGGAGGGCATCTCCTGGGGCCACCAGTTGACCCCCGGCTCCCGGTCTTCCTTGTCCTGGCTCTCTCCCCCGCCAAAACAGAGATACCGCCTGCCCTCCAGCTCCAGCACGCTGCCCCGGCAGACATGGTAGAGATTGCCGCCCAGCGGCTGGACCAGGCCCCCGAACTTTTCTTCGGCGGGATATTGGGCCAGAAGGTCGTAGTTTTCGTGGGTGCCGTCCAGAAATAAAATGGTATAGCGCCGTTTCCGGAGCCATTTCAGCCGGGCGGCCTCCTGTTTGCTTCCGTCCCAGACGAAGCCGAAATCCCCCAGCACGATGACGGTATCGTTTTTCCTCAGCCAGCGCAGCCGCCCCTGTTTGAAGCGTTCCAGCTCGCCATGGGTATCTCCTGTAATATAGACCATCTGTGTTCCCCCAACGGTTTGTGAAACCCGGCAAAGGCCTTGTCACCTTCCGGCAAACCTGTTATTATAATAAAATAGACTGACAGCAGCCTGTTTTTGCCGCCCGGCGCGTCCGGGCCGCAAAGCAACAGCCTTATTTTATATCGTTTCAAAGGAAATGTCCACATGAAAAGGTTTCTTGCGCTTTTGCTCGCCCTTGCCGTCCTCTGCGGCAGTCTGGCCCTGCCCGCCGGGGCCGTCGGATATGACCCCAGCACCGTCTATCAGGTGCAGGCCTCCAGCGCCTACATCGTCAACACCGACACCAACATCATCGTCTATGAAAAGAACAGCTCCCAGCAGCTCTATGCGGGGGGGCTGACCAAGTTGATGTGCGCCGCTCTGGTGCTGACCAATTACGCCGACCAGCTGGACAGCCGCACCTTCCAGATGCCCTTTGCCATCTCGGACTACGTCTATGGCACCGACAACGCCGATATGCGCTCGGGCGAGACCTTCACCCTTCGGGAGGCCCTCTACGCCATGCTGCTGCGGAACGCCAACGACGCCGCCATGGGCATGGCCTATCAGCTCTCCGGAAACGATCTGGCCGGGTGGGTCAGCCAAATGAACAGCCTCTCCCAGCAGATCGGCACCACCGGCAGCACCTGGACCGACGCCTGCGGGCTGGACAGGGGCAACACCACCACCGCCGTGGATATGTACCTGATCCTGCGGTATCTGATGGGCTTCGACGCCTTTGTCCAGATTGCAGGCTCGTACACCTTTGAGATGCCCGCCAAGGAAAAGCACTCCAAATCCTTTGTCCTCACCAGCCAGAACGTGGCCCTGAGCAAATCCAGCGGCGGCAAATTCTACCGCAGCGCCATGCGGGGCGGTATGTGCGATGTGACCGCCTACAAAAACGATTCGGGCACCCAGAGCTACGTCTCCTGGGCTTCCAGCGACGGGGAAACCTATATCTTCTGCGTCATGGGCAGCCCCGACCGCTGCGATACCTACGGCTATGCCAACCGCCGCCCCGCCCTCTTTGAGACCACCCAGCTCATGGACTGGGTCTACGGCAGCTTTTCCATCCAGTCCGCGCTGGACACAGACCTGGCCATCGCGGAGATCCCGGTGAAATATTCCACCGATACCGACACCCTGATGCTTTACCCGGACGACAGCCTGCTGACCATTCTGCCTTCTTCCAGCGACAGCACCGTCGTCCAGAAATTTTTCCATCTGCCCGACTATGTCAGCGCTCCGGTCCGCCGGGGGGATATCGTGGGGACGGTGGAGCTCAAGCTGGCCGGGGAAACCATCGGCTCGGTCAACCTGATTGCCGGGCAGGACGTCACCCGGAACGACCTGCTCTTTGCGGCGGATAAATTCCAGGATTTCCTCGGCAGCCTGTATCTGCGGGTGGTCATCCTGCTGAGCCTTCTCTCGGTGGGGGTCTATGGCCTGTGGCGTTTGCAGGACGCCTTCCGCCGCCGGGGCGGCAGCGGGAAGAAGATTCGCCGCCACTGATAAGCCCTTATAGAAAAAACGCCTCTCCCCGGTCTTTGGGCCGGAGAGGGGCGTTTTCGGTTTCTGTGGTTATGGGATGTCCAGCTCCAGAGGCTTGTCGATCTCGTCCGAGACGTATTTGCCGTTTTTCTTTCGCTGGCGGACGCATTCGGTCAGCAGATATTCGATCTGCCCGTTCACCGAGCGAAAATCATCCTCCGCCCAGGCGGCCAGGGCGTCGTACAATTTCGCAGACAGGCGGAGGGGAATCTGCTTTTTGGGTTCCGCCATCAGTAGAGGCTCCCCGAGTTGACCACAGGCTGGGCGTCGTGGTTGCCGCAGAGCACCACCAACAGATTGGAGACCATGGCCGCCTTCCGCTCGTCGTCCAGCTCCACCACCTTATTTTCGTTCAGCCGTTCCAGCGCCATCTCCACCATCCCGACCGCGCCGTCCACGATCATCTTTCTCGCGTCGATGATGGCCGAGGCCTGCTGGCGCTGAAGCATGACCGCCGCGATCTCGGGCGCATAGGCCAGATAGGTGATCCGCGCCTCGAGGATTTCGAGGCCCGCATCCCGGACGCTCTCCTGGATTTCCTTGCGGATGCGCTCGGCCACCACCTCGCTGGAACCCCGCAGGCTGCCGTCGTCGGCCTGGCCGTCGCCGGTGGTGTCCACGTTGGGGGCCACGTCGTAGGGGTAGATCCGGACCACATTCCGCAGGGCGCTGTCGCACTGGAGCGAAAGATATTCCTTGTAGTTGTCCACGTTGAAGACCGCCTTGGCGGTGTCGGTCACCCGCCAGATCACCGCGATGCCGATCTCCACCGGGTTGCCCAGGCAGTCGTTGATCTTCTGCCGGGCGTTGTTGAGGGTCATCCGCTTGAGGGAGATCTTCTTGCTAGCTGCCTCCTGCAGGGCTTGACCGTTCGAAGCCTTGACGTTCACCAGCGCCGCCACCGCGCTGTCGCCGTTGTTCACGTCCCCGCTCTGGCTCAGCCGGGTGCCGGCCGCCGGGTTGACCGCGGTGCAGAAGGGGTTGACCCAGTAGAAGCCCTCTCCTTTCAGGGTGCCGATGTAATCGCCGAACAGGGTCAGAACCAGCGCCTCCTGCGGCTTCAAAACCTTGAGGCCGCACAGAGGAATCCACCCCAGCGCCAGAATCAGAATGCCCGGAACCAGAACAAACGGATTGGGTTCAAGGCTGCTCTGCGGGGTCAGGCGGGTACCGAACACCGTAAAGCTCAGCGCCGCCAGCAGCACCCCGACCCCCAGCCAGAGCAGCAGGAACAGAAACAGACAGGCCATGCCGTTCTTTTTCGTCTGGAGCAGTTTTTCCTCCATGTTCGTTTCCCTGACGGCAGCAGGGACCGCTTTGCTTTCAATACTCATAACAGGGTCCTCCTTTTTCAAGTCAGTGGGTTCTATTTAATATCAAAATAATATCATTTTATCCGGTTCTTGTCAAGGGAATCTCCGGATTTTCCCGGCCTGGATTGACAAATCTCCCGCCACCGGGCCATAATAAAGCCGAACCGCTGCATTTTGACCGGGAGGTTTGACAGATGAAAGGTTTGATTCATATCTACTGCGGCGAGGGCAAGGGCAAGACCACCGCCGCCGTCGGGCTGGCGGTCCGGGCCGCCGGGGCCGGAAAAAAGGTCCTCTTTGTCCAGTTTTTCAAGGACGGCTCCTCCTCCGAGATTCCCCCGCTGGAAGCCCTGCCCGGGGTGGAGCTGGGCCTCTGCCGGACCCGCCGCGGCTTCTATTTCCAGCTGGACGAGGCCGGGCGGGAGGCAGCCCGGCAGGATTTTTCTTCCCTGCTGGAGTCTGCGCTCCGCCGGGCGGAAGAAGGCGTTGACCTTCTGGTGCTGGACGAGGCCTTCTCCGCCTGTGCCTGCGGGGTCATCCGGGAGGAAAGGCTCCTGGAATTTCTCCGCGCCAAACCCGAAGGGCTGGAAGTGGTCCTGACCGGGCGGGGCCCCTCCGACCGGATGCTCGCCCTGGCCGACTATATCACCGAGATGAAAAAGCTCCGCCACCCCTACGACAAAGGCGTCCCCGCCCGGCGCGGAGTAGAATATTAAAGCAATCCCGGAAAAAACAACAATTTACTGCAATGCCGGACTCAAGTAAGATTAGTTCCTCAAGTTTCTGGTCCAGAAAAGCCCGTATTTATTCATTTCAAACCCGCCCACCCGCCCTTTTTCGGAAGCTGGGGCTTCGCCCCAGACCCCATTCCGGGTGCATGATAGACTTCACGTTATTTCATGGTACTACTCTAAAACGCCCCCTAAAACCACAGAAAAAGCCCCGGCCTCCTGAGAAACATTTTCCAGAGAGGCCGGGGCTTTGCTGTTGGATGGGAGGGTTATTTGCCCCGCAGGAGGCGGCTGAGCTGGATGCAGAGGGTGGGGGCAAAGGCCAGTCCCGCCACCCAGAGCAGTTCCCGCCCGGTGAGCGCCGCCACAAGGAAAAGGCTCTCCAGCGCCGGGGCCAGCAGAACCAGCGCCAGCAGCAGAACGCCGACGCCGAAGGCCATCAGGGAATAGGGGTTGCTGCCCAGGCCCAGCCGGAAGATGGACTCCGGACCACGGCAGTTGAAGCCGTGGAAAAGCCGGGCCAGGGTCAGGGTGGCAAAGGCCATGGTGCTGGCCCGGGCCGGGCCGCCCCCCGCAAGGCCCAGATAAAAGGCGGTCATGGAGACGGCGCCGATCAGAAGGCCCTGACCGAACACCCGGGAGAGCATCTCCCGGTCCATCATGGAGGCGTTGGGGTCCCGGGGCTTCTGGTCCATCAGGCCCGGGCGGGCAGGCTCCATTCCCAGGGCGATGGCGGGCAGGCTGTCGGTCAGCAGGTTGATAAAGAGCAGATGCACCGGCTGGAAGGGGACGGACAGCCCCGCCAGAGAGGCGTACACCACCGCCAAAATGGCCGCCATGTTGCCCGAGAGAAGGAACTGGACCGCGCTGCGGATGTTGGCGTAGACGCTGCGGCCGTTGAGCACCGCCTTGACGATGGTGGCAAAGTTGTCGTCCGTCAGAATCATGGCGGCGGCGTCCTTGCTGACTTCGGTGCCGGTGATTCCCATCGCCACGCCCACGTCTGCTTTTTTCAGGGCCGGGGCGTCGTTCACCCCGTCGCCGGTCATGGCCACAATGCAGCCCCGGCGCTGCCAGGCGCTGACAATCCGAATCTTATGCTCGGGGGAAACCCGGGCATAGACCGCCGCCCGGGGCAGCCGCTCCTCCAGCTCGCCGTCGGTCATCCCGTCCAGCTCGACGCCGTCCAGAGCGATGTCCCCCTCGCCGAAGATGCCGATCTGCTTTGCGATGGCTGCGGCGGTGGTCTTGTGGTCGCCGGTAATCATCACGGTGCGGATGCCCGCCCGCTTTGCCTCGGCCACCGCCTTTGCGCTCTCGGGCCGGGGCGGGTCGATCATCGAGACCAGGCCCACAAAGGTGTAATCCGTCTCATCTTCCAGACTGAGCAGCCGGGCGCTGGGCAGGACCCGCTGGGCAAAGGCCAGCACCCGCAGGCCGTTTTCCGACTGTTCCCGGTTGACCTGCTCGATCTGCGCCCGCAGCTCGGGGGTCAGGGGCACCGGCCCCCGGGAGGTCAGCAGGCTGGTGGAGCGGTCCAGCAGGACGTCGATGGCGCCTTTGGTGTAAAGGGTGGGGCCGTCGTCGGTGTCGTGGAGGGTGCTCATCCGCTTCCGGTCGGAGTCAAAGGCCAGCTCGGACAGCCGGGGGTGCTGGGCCCGGTACATCCGCTCGTCCACCCCGAACCAGGCCCCCAGCTGGACCAGCGCCACCTCGGTGGGGTCGCCTACCGCCGACCTGCCCTCCGCTCCCAGCGTCGCGTCGCTGTCCAGCAGGGCGATTTTGAGCAGGGTGCGCTGGGCGTCGTTGGCAAGCGCAAGGTCGGTGCCCCGGGTCAGGATGCCGTCGGCCCAGATGTTCTGCACGGTCATCCGGTTCTGGGTCAGGGTGCCGGTCTTGTCCGAGCAGATCACCTGCACCGAGCCAAGGCTCTCCACCGCCTTCAGCTCCTTGATGACGGCGTTCTGGCGGGCCATCTTCTGGGTGCCCATGGCCAGGACGATGGTCACAATGGAGCTGAGGGCCTCGGGGATGGCCGCGACGGCCAGCGCCACCGCGAACATCAGCGAATCCAGAAGGGCCATCCCGCTGCGGTAGACCGACAAAAGGAACACCCCGGCGCAGATGACCAGAATCACCAGAGCCAGCTTGCCCGAAAAATCGTCGAGGTTCTTTTGGAGGGGCGTTTTGCGCTGCTGGGTTTCATCCATCAGCCGGGCGATCCGCCCCAGCTGGGTCTCCATGCCGGTGGCCGTGACCACCATCACTGCCCTGCCGTAGGTGACCAGCGACCCGGAAAAGACCATGTTTTTCTGGTCTCCCAGGGCGATTTTCTCCCCCGGGATGGCGGCGCTTATCTTTTCGACCGCCTCGCTCTCGCCGGTCAGGGAGCTCTCGTTGACCTTGAGGGACCAGCTGTTCAGCAGCCGTCCGTCTGCAACGATCATGTCCCCCGCTTCCAGCTCGACGATGTCGCCGGGCACAATCCGGCTGCCGGGCACTTCCAGCCGCTGGCCGTCCCGCAGGACCTTTGCCGTCGGGGCGCTCATGGCCTTGAGGCTCTCGAGGGATTTCTCGGCTTTGAAATACTGGACCGTGCCCAGAACCGCGTTCAGAATCAGGACCGCGAAGATGACCAGGGTGCTCTCCAGGTTGCCGGAGACCATCGAAATCAGGGCCGCCGCAATCAGGATGACCACCAGCAGGTCCTTGAACTGGCCGAAAAAGACGGCGGCAGGGCTTTTTTTCTTTCCCTCGGCCAGCTGATTGGGCCCGAAGGTTTCCAGCCGGGCGGCTGCCTCGGCGCTGGTCAGGCCGCCCGAAGCGGCGTTCAGCCGTTCCAGGGCCTGCTGCGGGGTGAGCCGGAAAAAGGTTTGTTCCATACAGGTTCAGCCTCTCTTTCTTTTGGACGTGGACGGGAGCGGAAGCAACGCGCCTCGCCGGGTTTCAGCAGCAAAAACAAAAAAGACTTCCCGGCCCGACCGCATATGTAAAAACCATATGTGATCGCAGCCGAAAAGTCTTGTACCCTCTGAAATCATCGGGACGCCCCGCCAGACTGCCCGAAACCGGGCAGATCGGGATGTTGACCGGGCGAATTGCAACTACTCCCTTTTCTCTGTGAGAGACACTATACCATGTTCCGACCGAAAAAGCAAGGGAAACCGTTCCCCCTCTATCCCCAAAAAGGCGGTTTTTCTGCGGAATCCCGCCCGCGCGGCCCTTTTCCGGGGGCCGGTTTGCCTCTCAGCGGCGGGCGGCCAGCAGTTCCAGGCAGGCGTCCAGATACCGCCGACCAAAGGTCCGCAGGGAGGGGGTGTCGAAGTGGAGGCCGTCGCCCCGGCAGGTCAGCCCTTCCGCCGACGCCACCCGGCAATCGGGCAGGCGGGCCGCCAGACCGGGCAGACGGCGGTTGAATTCCCGAATCAGCTCGGCCGGGGTGCCGGTAAAGCCGTTTTCCGGGCAGCCCAGCTCGCCGACCACAATGGGCAGCGGCCCCAGCTGCTCCCGGAAGCCCTCCATGGTCCGGAGAAACCCTTCCGGGTAGGCTTCCAGCTGTTCCGGCGCAAGGCAGTCGCTCTCCCCCTGATGCCAGAGGATGGCGGTCAGCTGGGAGGTGCGGGCCGCCAGCTTGGCCTGCATCACCGCATGGTCAAACAGCACCTCTCCCGGCTGCCACTGGGCGATGGTGGTTCCGCCGTCGGCGCAGGGAATCAGCCCCACCTTCCGCCCTTCTTTGGGGAAGGAGGCCGCAAACCCCGCGGCAAGGCAGGCCCCGCTGCGGGGACCCATCCCCGCCATCACCGCCCGGTCCACATTGACCGGCTCGCTCATGAGCTGCCAGCGGCCCATCCGCAGCATCAGGCAGTCCGGCGCCCTCAGGGCGTTTTCCGGGGTCAAGTCCCCCCGCCCCGCCATATTCGACTGCCCCACCAGCAAAAAGGAGAGGATCTCCCCTTCCGTCCCGTGCAGGCCGTCCTGAATCCACAAGTCCATTCTATCCTTCCTTTCCTTTTCTCTTTACCTTTATCATATCAGAAATCCGCCCCGCCCGCCAGAGGGGGCGGCATAGAGCCTTTTAGGGTTCAGCGCTTTTTCTCGGGGGCAGGGCGCTGGCCCTGCCGCACCTGGCGGCGGTATTCATTGGGGCTGACCCCCTCTGCTTTTCGGAAGCACTGGGAAAAATAGCTGGGGGAGGAAACCCCAGCAGCTCGCTGACCTGCGCCAGCGTATGGCTGGTGTTGCCCAGCAGATACTTGCTCTCCTCAATCCGGCGGCGGCTCAGATAGGTGATGGGAGAAACGCCGTACTCCTTCTGGAAGGTGTGGGCCAGATAGTATTTGTTGATATGGGCCAGGGCGGCCAGCTTGTCCAGCGTCAGATTTTCCCGGTAGTTGATGTCAATGTACCGCCGAATCTCCGCGCATTCCCGGTTATCCGAGCGGGTCTGCACCTTCTGAAGCTGGAGGGAAAGGGCCGAACTGCGCACCTGGTTCAGCTCCAACTGCAGCGCAGAGGTTCACGCATACGTTGCCAACCACAAGTACTGCGTGGTCAACAACACCTATCAGCCCCAGGACACCACCGTCTACACCACCGGCGGCCACAGCTTTGATCTCCACCTTGCGGCCAACGAAATCAAGTGGTATGAAATCGGCTGAGTTCCCGCCTTCGCTCCGACAGAGAGCGAAATGCAGCGCAACGGCCCTGTTTTCCCCCTGAAAAGTCTTTTCGCACAAAATGCCCCTGCGGCCGCCCTGAAAAGCAGCTGCGGGGGATTTTGTGCGGCGGAACAAACACGGGGCTGTTGCAAAACAGCACAGACGAAAAAAATGAGATAGACTTCCCCAAAAGGGGTTGCCTATCTCATTTTTTGTTGTAGTCTGAAATTGTAATGAAACAAACACAACGAGAAAAGTATAGCAGAAAGGCAGAGACATATCAACA
>JAHLFH010000042.1 GCA_018883885.1 Candidatus Faecalibacterium intestinavium
CAGCTGGCGGCCCTTGCGGCGGGAGGGGCCGGGATGAGCCTGGCCTTTCTGGCGGCGGGCTGGCCGCTGGGGCTGGGCAGGGAACTGAAAGCCCTTCGCCCGGCCCGAAAAAATGGGGCAAAATCCGGCACCCTGTCGGAAAATTCTGGACAGCAGGAGGAAAACAGAGTATAATATGATTTGTTTGCCTGCCGGATGGCGGGCAGACGCCGTTTTTCAAACAGGGGATGCGGCCTGGCTGCGTCCCGTCAAACGATTCAAAATAAAAGAGGATTTCTGTGAATAATAGCAAAAACCGGGGCCCGATTCTCCGCCGCCGCGCACTCCTTTTTGTGATGGACGCATTTATTGTGGCGTTCTGCTTCTATCTGGGGCTGCTGATGCGGGCGGACGGCTCCACCGACGCCAACTGGTGGCCCCATAACCTGGCCCTTCTGTATAAAAATCTGCCCTGGATTGTGGCGGTGTATATGGCGGTCTTTCTGGCAGGGGGGCTTTATTCCATCCTGTGGAAGTACGCCGGAGAGCGGGACCTTGTCCGCCTGGGCGGGATGATTGCCGTCTCGACGGCGGTGGTCTATCTGGTCAACCGCTTCCTGATCCACGGCGTGCTGTTCAATTCGGCCAATGTCATTGCCTCGATCCTGATTCTGCTGGTGGTGGGCGGCACGCGGCTTGCCTGGAGGCTGTTCCTGAACCACCCTCTGGGGGAGCGGCTGCGGGGCAAGAGCAGCAGCGACCCCAACCGCCCCATGATGATTGTGGGCGCGGGGGAGGCCGGGGCCTGGGCCATCAATGTCTGCAAGAGCAACTCGGTCTATGGCCGTCCGGTGGTGGCGGTGGACGACAACCCCGCCAAATGGAACCAGACCCTCCACGGGGTGCCGGTCCGGGGCCCGCTGGAAAATATCCCTGAGCTGTGCCGGAAATACAACATTTACGGCATCATCATCGCCATCCCCACCCTGCGGGGCAGCCGGATGAACAAGGTCATGGACCTGTGCGTCTCCACCCGGTGCAAGGTGCAGATCCTCAGCGACCCCCAGTCCATCGGGGGCGGCAGCGCCCCCCGGCAGGCCTTCCGGGAGCTGAACACCGCCGACTTTTTGTCCCGGGACGAGGTGTCCCTGGACACCGCGAAAATCGAGGGCTACGTCAAGGGCCGGACCATCCTGGTCACCGGCGGAGGCGGCAGCATCGGCAGCGAGCTCTGCCGCCAGCTGATGCGGTTCTCCCCCGGCCGGCTGCTGATCTTTGATGTCTATGAGAACTGCGCCTATGAGCTTCAGATGGAGCTTCAGCGCAAATATGGCCGGGAAGCCCCCATCACCGTGCTGATCGGCTCCATCCGGGACAAAAACCGGCTGGACGAGGTGTTTGAAACCTATCATCCGTCGGTGGTGTTCCACGCCGCAGCCCACAAGCACGTCCCCCTGATGGAGGTCAGCCCCGCCGAGGCGGTCAAGAACAATGTCATGGGCACCAAAAACCTGCTGACCAGCGCCAGCGAACACGGGGTGGAACGGCTGGTCCAGCTTTCCACCGACAAGGCCGTCAACCCCACCAGCGTCATGGGCTGCACCAAGCGGATCTGCGAGATGCTGATTCAGACCTTTGCCCGGAACACCGCCATGAAGTGCGTGGCGGTCCGGTTCGGCAACGTGCTGGGCAGCCACGGCAGCGTAATCCCGCTGTTTGAAGCCCAGATTCGGCAGGGCGGCCCGGTGACCCTGACGGACCCGGGAATCGAGCGGTATTTCATGACCATCCCCGAGGCGGCCCAGCTGGTGCTTCAGGCCGGGGCCCTGGCCGAGAGCGGCAGCATCTATGTTCTGGATATGGGCGAGCCGGTCAAGATTCTGGACCTGGCCCGGCAGCTCATCCGCTTCTATGGCTATGAGCCGGATGTGGACATCCCCATCAAGATCATTGGCCTCCGCCCCGGCGAAAAGCTTTATGAGGAGCTGATGATGGACGAGGAACAGGACAAGATGCGCCGGACCGAGCACAACAAAATTTTTGTTGCGCCTCCCCGGAACATCGACCTGGAGCTCTTTTACCAGCAATTGCAGGACCTGTTTTCCGCCGCCTGCCACAACGATGAGGCGGTGGTCAGCCAGCTGCAAAAGATCGTGCCCACCTTTACGCCGGTGCGGGATTCTCTGAAAAAATAACCCCCCGCTCCCGGGCCTGAAAAAAAGAGAGAGGAAGTATATCGTATGGAAAAGCGACCCTTTGTCACCGAGGCACAGGTGCAGGAGATCCTGCCCGACGTGCCCACCCCCTTCCACATCTACGACGAGAAGGGCATCCGGGAGAACGTTCGCCGGATCTACAAAGCTTTCAGCTGGAACAAGGGCTTTAAGGAATATTTTGCCGTCAAGGCCCTGCCCAACCCCGTCATCCTTCAGATTCTGCGGGAGGAAGGCTGCGGCGTGGACTGCTCCTCCCTCACCGAGCTGATGCTCAGCGAGGCCTGCGGCTTCGCGGGGGATGAGATCATGTTTTCCTCCAACCAGACCCCGGTGGAGGATATGAAAAAGGCCCATGAGCTGGGGGCCTACATCAACCTCGACGACGCCACCATGGTGGATTTTCTGGACCGGGTGGCGGGCATCCCCGAGGCCATTTTCTGCCGGTATAACCCCGGCGGAACCTTCCGGCTGGGCGAGAGCAAGGAGGGCTTCCAGGTCATGGACAAGCCCGGCGACGCCAAATACGGGATGACCGAGGAGCAGATGATCGACAGCTACAAAAAGCTGATGAATAAGGGCGCAAAGACCTTCGGCATCCACGCCTTCCTGGCCTCCAACACCATCTCGGACGCATATTACCCCGAGCTGGCGGGCATCCTGTTCCAGCTGGCCGTCCGGGTCCAGAAAGCCACCGGCGCCCACATTGCCTACATCAATCTGTCCGGCGGCGTGGGCATCCCTTACCGCCCCGACCAGAGCGAGAACGACATCATGGCCATCGGCGAGGGGGTCCGGAAAAAGTTTGAGGAAATTCTCGTCCCCGCCGGGATGGGGGATGTGGCCATCTTCAGCGAGATGGGCCGCTACACCACCGGCCCCTACGGCGCTCTGATCGCCACCGCCATCCACGAAAAGCACATCTATAAGGAGTACATCGGCCTGGACGCCTGCGCGGCCAACCTGATGCGCCCCGCCATGTACGGCGCTTACCACCACATCACCGTTCTGGGCAAGGAGGACGCCCCCTGCGACCACCTGTACGACGTGGTGGGCGGCCTGTGCGAGAACAACGACAAATTTGCGGTGGACCGGATGCTGCCCAAAATCGACATTGGGGACCTTGTCTACATCCACGACACCGGCGCCCACGGCTCGGCCATGGGCTACAACTACAACGGCAAGCTCCGCAGCGCCGAGGTGCTGCTCTGCGAGGACGGCAGCCACCGGCTGATCCGCCGCGCGGAGACCCCCCGGGATTATTTCGCCACCCTCGACTTCCTGCCCTGCATGAAGCAGTTCTTCGAGGACTAAAGCGACCTTAGAATAATTCAGCGGTCTGGAGCGCCGAAACGCCTGACGCAAGTAACATCAGTTCCCAAAGTTTGTGCTTCGGCAAAGCCCGTGTCTTTTCATCTTAAACCCGCCCACCCGCCCATTTAAGGAACTTGGGGGCTATCGCCCCCAAACCCCCACTTTGGGTGCGCGGTTGGCTTCAGATAGGCTCTAAAACCCTGAAAAACGAACAGCCCCCCTTGGCCCAGTGGCCAGGGGAGGCTGTTTTTGCGTTTGTTCAGGAATTTTCAGTCCGGTTTTTGTCCAGCGCGGCAAACTGTCTGAGAATGTGGGGCTCCTTCAGCTTGACCACCTTCCCGGTGAGATACTGGAGGGTGTTCCCGGACGGAATCTCGAGGAAGCTTACCCGCACCGCGCACAGGGCCTGGGTTTTTGTGCCGGTCTGCTGGTTCATCTTCCGGTTGCCGTACTTGATGTCCCCCAGCACCGGCCGCCCCAGATAGGCCAGATGGGCGCGGATCTGATGGGTCCGCCCGGTGACAAGGCCGATCCGGCAGAGGGCGAAGGGCCCGGCGGTCTCCAGGACGTCCACGTCGGTGATGATCTGCTTGCGGCGGCCCGCCTGATCGGGGTTTGCGTGGATGCTGACCTTGTTGTTTTTTTCGTCGTGCTCCCACCAGGCCGTAAACCGGCCGCTTTTCGGGATGCCCACCGTGATGGTGTAATACTCTTTTTTGAGCCGGTCGGTCCGGATGATTTCGTTCATATCCCGCAGGGCGGCATAGTTCTTGGCCGCGATGACCAGCCCCTCGGTGCCCCGGTCCAGCCGGTTGCAGAGGGCGGGGGCAAAGCGGTTCTCCCCGCCGGGGTTATACTCCCCCTTCCGGGCCAGATATTGGGTGAAGGCGTCCACCAGATTGGCGTCCCCGGTGCGGTCGCTGTGGCAGAGCAGGTGGGGCGGCTTGTAAAGGACGGCGATGTTCTCATCCTCATAGACCACGGTGACGTCGGGCTGGGCGGGCAGGGCCTTTCTCGGTTTCGGGGCGGGGGCCGCGTTCTCGGGGAAGAACTCATCGTTGATGTACAGCTCGACCAGATCCCCGGCGGACAGCCGGTCCTCGGGGACGGCCCGCTTGCCGTTGACCTTGATCCGCTTGTTCCGGAAGCTCTTGTACAGAAGGCTGGCGGGCAGGCCCCGGGTCACGCTCAGGACAAAGCGGGACAGCCGGACCCCCTCGTCGTTTGGGGTGGCGGTAAATTGTTTCATGATGCCCTTCTCCGTTGAAAAATCAAATGGTTCTGCCCCAATATAATATACTTTCCGGGCCAAGTCAACCGCCCCGAAGGAGGAAATTGCCCCGGAACGCTTGTATTTTCCGTCCCGGCAAAGTACTATTAGAGGGAAAGACAAAGCCCCGGGGGAAAGGAGACGCCGCAGCAGGATGGGAAACAAAAAGCCGACGGAAAAAACCACCGAAAAACCGATTCACGCAGGACACCGCCAGCGGATGCACGAGCGGGTAGAGGCGCAGGGCTTCGAGAGTCTGGCCGAGCACGAGGCGCTGGAATATCTGCTCTATCTGTCCATCCCCCGCGGGGATACCAACCCCATCGCCCACGCCCTCCTGAACAAATTCGGCAGCCTTTCGGCGGTGCTGGAGGCCGACGAGGAAGAACTGCGGGAAGTGGACGGAGTGGGGCCGTCCTCGGCCCGGATGCTCCACCTGCTGCCCTCCGTCAGCCGGTATTACCGCCGCAGCCGGGCCAGGGAGCTGCGCCGGATCACCACCAGCGAACAGCTGGGGGAATACCTCATGGCCCAGTTTCACGGCAAGCTGCGGGAGGAAGCGCTGCTTCTCTCTCTGGACCAGCTGGGCCGGGTGAAGCGTTCCGCCTGGCTCAGCGCGGGCAGCGCCGACCATCTGTCTCTGCCGGTCAAGCAGGTGGTGACCGAGGCGGTCCGGATGAAGGCGGACCGGGTGGTGCTGAGCCACAACCACCCCAACGGGGTGGTCCTGCCCTCCCGCCAGGACCTGATAGCCACCCAGGAACTCCAGAAGGGGCTGGCCATGGTGGGCGTCCGTCTCATCGACCATGTCATCGTCACCGAGGAGGAATACTGCTCCCTGAGGCAGGACAACCGGATGCCCTTCTGGCAGGGGGAGGCGGGCAGCCTGCTGCTGGCCGCCCCGGAGCAGGAGAATGAGCCGCCCCGGGAACCGGAACCGCCGGACCATCTGCCGGAGTGACCCCCGGGCCGTCCGCTGCTTTTTCCGGCGGAACGGATTGCCTTCCGAACCGGCGCGTGGTATAATAAGCGGGAATAATACAACTATTTATAGTAAAAAAGCGGGACACAAGCAAAACAAGGAGGTGTTTCCCCAGTGGCGGACGAGCAATTCAAACTGGTTTCTTCCTATGCCCCTACCGGAGACCAGCCCGAGGCCATCGAGCAGCTGACGGCGGGGGTCCAGCGGGGAGACCGCTGCCAGACCCTTCTGGGGGTGACGGGCAGCGGCAAGACCTTTACCATGGCCAACGTCATTGCCCGGTGCAGCCGGCCCACTCTGGTGCTGGCCCACAACAAGACCCTGGCGGCCCAGCTCTGCACCGAGTTCCGGGCCTTTTTTCCCGAGAACGCGGTGGAATACTTTGTCTCCTACTACGACTACTATCAGCCGGAGGCATACATCCCCAGCACCGATACCTATATCGAAAAGGACAGCGCCATCAACGACGAGATCGACCGCCTCCGCCACTCGGCCACGGCGGCGCTTTCGGAACGGCGGGACGTTATCATTGTGGCGTCGGTTTCCTGCATTTACTCTCTGGGCGACCCCATCGACTACCGGAGCATGGTCATCAGCCTGCGGCCCGGGATGGAGCTTTCCCGGGAGGAGCTCTGCCGCCGTCTGGTCAACCTGCAATATGAGCGGAACGACGTCAACTTTGTCCGAAACAAATTCCGGGTCCACGGCGACATCGTGGACATCTACCCGGCCTATATGAGCGAGCAGGCCATCCGGGTGGAGTTTTTCGGGGACGAGGTGGACCGGATTACCGAGTTTCATCCCCTGACCGGGGCCAAGAAGAATGTGGTCAAGCATGTGGCCATCTTCCCGGCCAGCCACTATATCGTCAGCGCCGAGAAAAAGGCCGCCGCTCTGGAAAAGATTCGGGCCGAGTGCGACGAACAGGTCAGGCAGTTCACCGCCGAGGGCAAGCTCATCGAGGCCCAGCGGATTGCCCAGCGGACAGCCTACGACATCGAGATGCTCAATGAGGTGGGAATCTGCAAGGGAATCGAGAATTATTCGGCGGTCCTCTCAGGCCGGGCCCCGGGCAGCATGCCCACCACCCTGCTGGACTATTTCCCGAAAGACTTTCTTCTCTTTGTGGACGAGAGCCACGTCACGCTGCCCCAGGTGCGGGCCATGTACGGCGGCGACTACGCCCGGAAAAAGACTTTGGTGGACTACGGCTTCCGGCTTCCCTCCGCTTTCGACAACCGCCCCCTCAAGTTTGAGGAGGTGGAGTCCAAGCTCAATCAGATCATCTTTGTCTCGGCCACCCCGGGCGAGTATGAGCGGCAGAACTCCGCCCGGATCGCCCAGCAGGTAATCCGGCCTACCGGCCTGCTGGACCCCCTCATCGAGGTCCGCCCGGTGGAGGGCCAGGTGGTGGACCTGCTGGGGGAGATTCGCGCCCGGGCCGAGCGGGGGGAGCGGGTGCTGGTGACCACCCTGACCAAGAAGATGGCCGA
>JAHLFH010000043.1 GCA_018883885.1 Candidatus Faecalibacterium intestinavium
GCCCGCCCCTTCGACCCCGGGGCCGTGGCGGCCATCCGGGCGGCGCACCGGCGGCCCATCGTTTTTTGCAGCATCGGGTTCAGCAATCAGGGGCTGGCAAAGCCCCTTCAGGCGGGCGGGCTGCCCTTTGATTTCATCACCACGGCGGAGCTTGCCATCGAGGGCGAAAACGTCACCCGGCTGGGCCCGGTGGAGGATCTGCAGAACTATGCGGCCGCGGCGGATTACTGCATCGCCAAGGCGGGCTGGGGCACGGTGGCCGAAATCCTTCTGGCGGGAAAGCCTGCGGCCCTGATGGGCCGGGACACCGTGGCCGAGGACCGGATGACCATCCAGGAGCTGGAACGCCGCCGCGCCGCCATCAAAGTGCAGGTGGACCAGCTGGAGGATCTGGGCGGCGTGATGGAGCGGCTGACCGCCTTTGCGTCCGGGCCCTTCGCGCCCCAAAAATATACCAACAACGCCCCCTTTATCGTGGACCGGGTGCTGGCCGGGCATTGACGGAACGAGGCCGGGCGTTTAAAATGAGAATGGGTAAAGAAGAAAAGAGGGAACAGGCGCCGCAGTGCGGCGGCGCATAAGGAGGTTTATACAATGGCGACTCTCAGTGCCCGGGAGGCAGCCTTTCAAAAGCTGCACGACCGGATCATTACAATGGAACTGAAGCCGGGTGATTCGCTGAACGACCGGCTTCTGGCCGAGGAAATGGGGATCAGCCGAACCCCAGTGCGGGAGGCGCTGATTATGCTCAATATTGCGCATATGGTCAGCATCAAGCCCCAGAGCGGGACTCATGTGGCCCCCATCGACCTGAAAGGGATGGAGCTGGAACAGTTCGCCCGGTATACGCTGGAAAAAGAGATGATGCTGCGGGCCTGTGTGCAGATGCGCCCGGAACATCTGGCCGCCTATCGGGAAAATATCGAGAAGTACCGGGTCTGCGAGCAGACCATGACCGGCGCAGAGCGGAACTACCGGCTTCTGGAGCTGGACAACCGGTTTCACCGGAAGGCGTTTGAGATCAACGGGATGGAAGAACACTTCGACCATATGCTGTCCACCTTCCATCACATCGAGCGGCTGCGGATGTTCAGCCTGATGATCGACGAAAACAAGTCGGTCTGCGAGGAACATACCCGCATCGTCGAGGCCCTGGTGGCCCAGGATACCGCCGGGGTGGCCCGGGCGCTGGAAGCCCATCTCCAGCGCTATAAGGCCTCGGTGGCCCAGGCCCGGCAGACCAATCCGGATTATTTTGTCGAGGGCTGACGCCCCGGCGGCTGCGGAGAAGGCAGGCACTCCGCGGCCGCCTTTTTTCTGTTTTGTGGGAAATGCACAAGTTTTGAGGATAAAAAATGGCGAATTAGCCGATTGCAAAACGAAAACTGATATATTAGAATATAAGCAAGAACAGCCCCTCCGGTTTTGGGCGGCTGAAACCGAATTCTTTATAAAGGGAGGAATACACATGCCTATGCAAATGGGTTTCCGCTGGTATGGCGAAGGCAACGACAAGATCAAGCTGTCCGACATCAAGCAGATCCCCGGCGTGACCAGCATCGTCTGGGCGCTGCACAGCAAGATGCCCGGCGAAGTCTGGGAAGTCGATGAGATCGCCGAGGTGCAAAAGCAGCTCGAGCCTTACGGCTTCAACATGGACGTCGTCGAGTCGGTCAACGTCCACGACGACATCAAGATCGGCCTGCCCACCCGGGACGGCTACATCGCCAACTACATCCAGACCATCCGCAATCTGGCCAAATTCGGCGTGAAGGTCATCTGCTACAACTTCATGCCCATCTTTGACTGGACCCGTTCGGACCTGTTCCATCCTGTGGGCGACGGCTCCACCGCGCTGTACTATCAGAAGGACATGATCCAGAGCGATTACAAGGCCATGGCCGAGTACATCATGAGCTTCACCGAGAAGTACAACATGACCTTCCCGGGCTGGGAGCCGGAGCGGATGGCCAAGCTGGACGAGCTGTTCAAGGCTTACGCTCCTGTCACCAAGGAAAAGCTGTGGGAGAACCTGAAGTACTTCCTGGAGGCTCTGATGCCGGTCTGCCACGAGTGCGACATCAAGATGGCCATCCATATGGACGATCCCCCCTGGGATATCTTCGGCCTGCCCCGCCTGCTGACCAGCGCCGAGAACATCGACCGCTTCCTGTCCATGGTGGATGACCCCTACAACTGCCTGACCCTCTGCTCCGGCAGCCTGAACGCCGACCCCAACAACAACGTGGCCGACGTGATCCGCAAGCACTGCGACCGCATTGCTTTCGCCCACATCCGGAATGTCAAGCACTTCCCCAACGGCGACTTCTCCGAAGCCAGCCACCGCGACTGCGACGGCGACACCGGCATTCTGGAGATCCTGAAAGCCTACCACGACTGCGGCTACGAGGGCTACATCCGCCCGGACCATGGCCGTCATCTGTGGGGCGAGGGCCCCGGCAATGTCCGCCCCGGCTACGGCCTGTACGACCGCGCCCTGGGCATCATGTACATGTTGGGCGTCTGGGATATGCTGGACAAGCTGGACGCCGAGAAGAAGGGCTGAGCCGCGCTGCGGTTTGAGAAGGGAGTTTCTACCATGAAATTGACCGATATTAAAAATGGCGTCAGCGCCGAATGGGCTGAGAAGGGCTACGAGCTGCCCGAATTCGACATCGAGGCCGTCCGTGCAAAGACCCACGACGAGCCCACCTGGGTTCACTTCGGCGCAGGCAACATCTTCCGCGCTTTCCCCGCCGCCATCCTTCAGCAGGTGCTGAACTCCGGCAAGTATGACCGGGGCGTCATCGTGGCCGAGAGCTTCGATTATGAGATCATCGACAAGGCCTACCGCCCCTACGATAACCTGAGCCTGCTGGTCTGCCTGCAGTCCACCGGCACCATCGAGAAGAAGGTCATCGCCTCGGTCACCGAGAGCCTCAAGGCGGACCCCCAGTTCGGCGAGGACTGGGCCCGTCTGGCGGAAATCTTCCGGAACCCCAGCCTCCAGATGGTGTCCTTCACCATCACCGAGAAGGGCTACGGCTTCTCTCCCGCCGACCTCGAGCGCGGCATGAACGCGCAGTTCGCCATGGGCAAGGTCACCGCCCTGCTGTATGAGCGGTTCCAGGCGGGCGCTCTGCCCCTGACCCTCCAGAGCATGGACAACTGCTCTCACAACGGCGACAAGGTTAAGGCCGGCGTTTACGCTTACGCGGAGAAGTGGGCCGAGATGGGCCTGGTTCCCGCCGAGTTCGTCGCATACGTCAAGGACGAGACCAAGATCACCTACCCCTGGAGCATGATCGACAAGATCACCCCCCGTCCTGACGAGAAGGTCCAGAAGATGCTGGAGGCCGACGGGTTTGAGGACAACTACACCATCATCACCGAGCGCCACACCTTCACCGCTCCCTTTGTCAACGCCGAGGAGACCGAGTATCTGGTCATCGAGGACAAATACACCAATGGCCGTCCCCCGCTGGAGCTGGGCGGCGTGATGTACACCGACCGCGAGACTGTGGACAAGGTCGAGAAGATGAAGGTCTGCACCTGCCTGAACCCCCTGCACACCGCCATGTCCATCTATGGCTGCATGCTGGGCTACACCCTGATTTCGGACGAGATGGCCGACGAGGACATCCGCGGCCTGATCTCCAAGATGGGTTACATCGAGGCCATGCCCGTTGTGGTGGACCCCGGCGTCCTGAAGCCCGCCGACTTCATCGGCGCGGTTCTGAACCGCCGCCTGCCCAACCCCTTCATGCCCGACGCTCCCCAGCGGATCGCCACCGACACCTCTCAGAAGCTGTCCATCCGCTTCGGCGAGACCATCAAGGCATACCAGGAGAAGGGCCTCGACATGAACGAGCTGGTCCTGATCCCGCTGGTTCTGGCCGGTTATGCCCGGTATATCTGCGGCATTGACGACAACGGCGCCGCCTTTGAGCCTTCGGCCGACCCGCTGCTGGCCGAGCTGTCCGCCATCGTCGCCCCGCTGGAAGTCAAGGAAGGCGCTCAGGACTTCAGCTGCCTGAAGGCCCTGTACAGCCGCAAGGACGTCTTTGGCGTGGATCTCTACGCCGCCGGCCTGGGCGAGCGGATCGAGGGCATGGTGGCCGAGCTGTACGCCGGCCCCGGCGCTGTCCGCAAGACCCTGCACAAGTATGTTTCGGCCCGCTGAGATACCCTCAGGCTGAATGGAATCCCTCTGCGCCCCGCGCTGCGCTCTGACGCCGCGCGGGGCGCTTTTTCCATTTTTGGGCGGGCTGCCCTTTACAGAACCGGAAATCTCTGCCATAATATAAAGAATTGAGATTCCGGTCGGTGAATCCCGGATGCGAGAGGAGGACAATCCAGATGAAGGTCATGGTATTTGATGTGGGCGGCACCGAAATCAAGTATTCGGTGATGGATGAAACCCTCAGCCGGTGGGACGAGGGGGCCATCCCCACCCCGCAGGAGAGCCAGGAGGAGTTTCTGGCGGCGATAGAGGGGATCTACCGCCTCCACAAGGAGGAAGTGGAGGGCATCGCAATCAGCCTGCCCGGTTTTATCGACGCCGAAAACGGAGTGGTGCGGGGCGGCGGCGCCCTTCTTTACAACATCGGCACCCCGGTGGGGCCCCGGCTGGCCCGGCGCTGCGGCTGCCGGGTCTGGCTGGAAAACGACGGCAAGGCCGCAGCCATGGCGGAGCTGTGGCAGGGCGCGCTGAAAGGCTGCCGCAACGCCTCGGTCTTTATCATCGGCACCGGCGTGGGCGGCGGCCTGATCGTGGACGGGAAACTGGTCCGCGGGCGGGACTGCACGGCGGGCGAGTTCAGCTTTGTCAATGTCAATTCGTCGGACTGGACCACCCCCGAATCCCTCCTGACCTGCCATTGCAGCACCACGGCCCTGCTGTACCAGTACCGGGCGCGGAAGGGCCTGCCCGCCGATGCCCCGATGGATGGCCGGAAGTTCTTTGCCCTGCTGGAAGACGGGGACGAGGCTGCCCGGGAAACCCTGGAAGCCTTCGGCCAACAGATCGCCATCCAGATCTACAACCTGAACGTCCTTTTGGACCTGGAAAAGGTGGCCATCGGCGGCGGCATCAGCAAGCAGCCGGTCCTGATCGAAACCATCCGCCGGGCCTACGATGCCTTGCTTCAAAACCATCCCTTTGGCCCTGAGTTGAGCGCAAGCCTGCCCCGGCCTGAAATCGTCCCCTGCCGCTTCAGCAGCGAGGCAAACCAGGTGGGCGCACTGTACAGCTATCTGCTCTCCGCCCGGGACAACTGACCCGGCGGGGAGAAAAAACCCGGAGAGATCCGGGGGATAGAATATCATTTACACAAGGAGAACCATTCTATGAAACTGATGCACACCTTTGCGGCGCTGGCCCTCAGCGCAGCGCTGTCCCTGACTCTGCTGGCGGGCTGCGGGTCCGCTTCCTCCGCCCCGTCCAGCACGGCGGCTGCTTCCAGCAGCACCGTGGCCGCCTCCTCTGAGGCCGCGGAATCCGCGGCTTCCACCGAGGAGGAGAAGATCAAGGCGGTCTTTACCGTGAATTATGAGGACGGAACCAGCGAGAACGTAGACCTGGAGGTGGCGGACGGCACCCTGCTGAGCGATGCGCTGCGGGATGCGGGAGTCATCAGCGCCGAGGAAGCTGAGGCCGGGTTTGTGACGGTGGTCAACGGCGTCACCGCCGACTGGGACGCCGACGGCGCCTGGTGGTGCCTGACCGACGCGGAGGGCGAGATGACCAGCGTAGGCGTGGGTGAAATCGCCCTGCACGACGGCGACAGCTATGCCTTTACCTACACGGTGGGCTGACCGGCGGGGCTTTGTCCGCCGCCTGGTGCTGACGGCCCTGATGGGCTCGCTGCTGGTGGTGGGCAAGCAGGTGATGAGCGGGCTGCCCAACATTGAGCCGGTCAGCCTGCTGATCGTCCTGTATACCCTGGAACTCCCGCGGGAAACCCCCGGGGCCATCACCGTCTTTCTGCTGCTGCAGGGGGTGCTCTACGGCTTCGGGCTGTGGTGGGCCATGTACCTTTACGTCTGGTATCTGCTGGCGCTGGTGGCCTGGCTGCTGCGCCGCTGCGACCGGCCTTTGGTCTGGGCCTGCGTGAGCGGGGCCTTCGGGCTGAGCTTCGGCGCGCTCTGCGCCGCAGTCTACCTCTTTGCCAGGACCCCGGCTTTTGCAATCAGCTGGTGGCTGAGCGGGCTGAGCTTTGACCTGCTCCATGGCGCGGGAAACTTTGTGCTGATGCTGCTGCTTTACCGGCCTCTGCGCCGGGCGCTGCGGCTGGCTAAGCAGGGCGCGGGAAGAAACCGCTGAAATTTCATAAAAAGAGCAAACGAAAAGGGCCTTTCCCGGCAGCGGGGAAGGCCCTTTTCGGATGCCCTTTACAGCAGGATATATTTGAGGATGAACAGGATGGTCAGACCATACATCAGGGGGCTGATCTTCTTCTTGCGGGCCTGGCCGGTGATGAGGTTCAGCAGGGTCCAGAAGATGATGCCGATGGCGATGCCCTCCGAGATGCTGTAGGCCAGCGGCATGGCGATGATGGTCAGGAAGGCCGGGATGGCGTCGGACGGGTCGTCAAAGTTGATCTTGGAGACAGAGCCCATCATATAGAAGCCGACTACGATCAGGGCCGGAGCGGTGGCGAAGGAGGGAATGGCCAGGAACAGGGGGCTGACCACGACGGCCAGCAGGAAAAGGAGGCCGGTGGTCATGGCCGTCAGACCGGTTCGGCCGCCCTCGGTCACGCCCGAAGCGCTCTCAACGTAGGTGGTGGTGGTGGAAGTGCCCAGCAGAGCGCCTGCGCTGGTGGCGATGGCGTCGGCCAGCAGAGCGCCCTTGATCCGGGGCAGACGGTTGTTTTCGTCCAGCATGTCGGCCTTGGAGGCGACGCCGATCAGGGTGCCCAGGGTCTCAAACAGGTCGACAAAAAGGAGGGCGAACATGACGGAAAAGAAGTCCAGGAAATTCAGCCCGGTGAAATCCACATGGAAGACCTGGCCGAAGGTTTTCCCAAGGGCAGAGAAGTCAAAGCTGATGAAGGAAGTGGGAATGACCGAATGCATCCCGGCTGCGGCGTCGGGAACGTACAGCCCCAGCAGCTCGCACAGGATGCCCAGCCCCCAGGTGAGCAGGATGCCGTAGAGGATTGCGCCTTTGACCCGCTTGACCAGCATCACGGCGATGAGCAGCACGCCCACCAGGGTCAGGATGGCCCCGACGCCCACGCTGCGGAACGTCTCGCCCTTGAAGCTCTGATAGGTCAGCATGGTGGATTCGCTGGGAACCACCAGCTTGGAGTTTTGCAGGCCGACGAAGGCGATAAAGAGGCCGATGCCGACGCTGGACGCCGATTTCAGGGTGATGGGGATGGCGTTGAAAATGGCCTCCCGCACATGGGTCAGGGAAAGCAGGATAAAGATGAGGCCCTCAATAAAGACCGCCATCAGGGCCATCTGCCAGGTGTACCCCATCTGGAGGACCACCGTGTAGGCAAAGTAGGCGTTCAGGCCCATGCCGGGGGCCAGGGCAAAGGGATAGTTGGCCAGCAGCGCCATCAGGGCGGTGCCGACAAAGGAGGCCAGAGCCGTAGCGATCAGGACCGCTTCGGCGTCCATACCGGCCGAGGACAGAATGCTGGGATTGACTGCGAGGATATACGCCATGGTCATGAAGGTGGTGATGCCTGCCATGATCTCGGTTTTTACGGTGGTGTGGTTTTCCCGCAGTTTGAAAACTTGTTCGAGCATGAAATCCCTCCTCTGTGGGTCGAATGGCGTTTTCCGGCCGGAACAGGCCGGGATGTCTTAAAACAATTTTATCATTTTGTTTACAGTTTGTCTATCATACGCGAAAAAATGCCAAAAAGAAAACCGCCCCGAAAAACGGAGCGGTTTTCCACGGGTTCAGACGAACCGGCTCAGAACAGGCCCTGAATCAGGATCACCAGGATCAAGAGGGGCAGCACATAGCGGAAATACCGCTTGAGCCAGACCGAGCGGGTCAGCTTGAGGCCCGCGCCGGTGTTGACCTCGTCCAGATACTTGTCGTAGCCCCAGCCCCACTTGCTGACGCAGAACAGCAGGTAGATCAGAGATCCCAGGGGCAGCAGCAGGTTGGAGACCAGGAAGTCCTCGATGTCGAGGATCTGGCCGCCTGCGGGGGCGTTGGGCAGCGGCAGGGAGAAATACCAGACGTTGTAGCCCAGCAGGCAGGGCATGCTGGCAATCAGGATGAAGACACAGCAGATCAGGGAGGCCTTCTTCCGGCTCCAGCCGAAGTTGTCGATGCAGCTGGACAGAATGTTTTCAAACACCGCAATGACGGTGGTGAAGCAGGCAAAGGTCATAAAGAGGAAGAACAGTGCGCCCCAGAGCCGGCCGCCCGCCATGTTGATGAAGATGCGGGGCAGGGTCATAAAGACCAGAGAAACGCCGGCGTTGGGCTCCACGCCGAAGGCGAAGCAGGCCGGGAAGATGATGAAGCCGCTCATCAGGGCCACGAAGGTGTCCAGCACACAGATGCGGATGGCCTCGCCAGTCAGGGTGTTGTCCTTGGACATATAGCTGCCAAAGATCTCCATGGCGGCGATGCCCAGACTCAGGGTGAAGAAGGACTGGTTCATGGCGGCGGTGATGACGTTGCCAAGGCCCACCTCGGCGGCCCGCTCAAAGCTGGGCAGCAGGTAGAACTTCAGTCCCTCAGAGCCGCCCTCCAGCAGGATGCTGTTGACGGCCAGAATCAGGATCAGGGCCAGCAGGGCCAGCATCATCCACTTGGAGATCCGCTCCAGGCCCTTCTGCAGGCCGAAGGAGCAGACCAGGAAGCCTACCAGGACGATGATGGCCATAAAGATGGTCATTTCGGTGGGATTGGACAGCATGGAGCTGAATACCCCGTCCACGGCTTCATTGGGCATTCCCGTAAAGGCGCCGGTGGCGAATTTGTAGAAGTAGTCCAGCATCCAGCCCGCCATGGTGGTGTAGCACATCATCAGCACGCAGCAGCCGATGATGCAGAACCAGCCGTGAATGTGCCACTTGCTGCCCTTGGGTTCCAGCGCTTTGTAAGCCTTGACCGCGCTGGAACGGCCCGCGCGGCCCACCGCCAGCTCCATGGTCAGGACGGGCACGCCCATGATGACCAGGAACAGCAGATAGAACAGGACAAAGATGCCGCCGCCGTTGGCGCCGGCCATCCAGGGGAATTTTAAGACGTTGCCAATGCCGATGGCGCATCCCGCACTGACCAGGATGAAGCCCAGTCGTGAACTGAAATTTTCTCGATTCATGATTTCCTCCTGATAAATACCCTTTATATTTTCAAACAGCTGTGTTGGGACGTCCTCAGAGCGGCGCCGCATTCAGCCGCCGAGAGGGGTCAAAGCATTTTGGACAGGAACGCCTGCAAGCGGGCGTTCTTTGGGTGGGCGAAAAGCTCCTGCGGAGGCTCGTCCTCCTGAATCCGGCCCTCGTCGATGAAGATAACCCGGTTGGAGACCTCCCGCGCGAAGCCCATCTCATGGGTGACCACCAGCATGGTGATTCCGGTGTGGGCCAGCTCCCGCATCAGCTCCAGCACCTCGCCCACCATCTCGGGGTCCAGGGCGCTGGTAGGCTCGTCAAACAGGATGACGTCGGGGTCCATGGCCAGGGCCCGTGCAATGGCAATGCGCTGCTGCTGGCCGCCCGACAGGCTGGCGGGGTAGGCCGAAGCCTTGTCCGACAGGCCCACCCGGGCCAGAAGCTCGTCGGCCCGTTTGGCGGCCTCCTCCTTGGTCTTGAGGTTGAGCAGGGTGGGGGCCATGCACAGGTTCTCTTTCACCGTCATGTGGGGGAAAAGATTGAAGTGCTGGAACACCATTCCCATCTTCTGGCGCAGCTTGTCGATGTGGGCCTCGTCCACCTCCACCCCTTCAAACTTGATGGAGCCGCCGGTGG
>JAHLFH010000044.1 GCA_018883885.1 Candidatus Faecalibacterium intestinavium
CGCCCCGGCAGAGCCGAAACTGGCCCCCGCGCCCCGGGACCGCTTCCTCGAGGGGCTGGCGGCGGGCCGGAAGGTGATTGCGGTGGAGCTTGACCCTCCAAAGACCGCCGACCTGACCGGCTATATGGAGAGCGCCCGGCGGTTGCAGGCGGCAGGGGTGGACGCCCTGACCATCGCCGACTGCCCCATCGCCCGGGCCCGGATGGATTCCTCTCTGGTGGCCTGCAAGCTGCGGCGGGAGCTGGGGCTGACGGCTATGCCGCACATGACCTGCCGGGACCGGAACCTCAACGCCGCAAAGGCGCTGCTGCTGGGGCTTTACGCCGAGGGGGTGCGGGAGGTGCTGGCCGTCACCGGGGACCCCATCCCCACCGCCGAGCGGGATGAGGTGAAGAAGGTCTATCAGTTCAACTCCCGGAAGCTGGCCCAGTATATTCTGTCCCTGAGCGGGCGGGAAATGCCGGGGCCGATGACGGTGTTTGGTGCGCTGAACCTCAGCGCCCGGAATTTTCAGGTGGAGCTGCGCCGCGCCGGGGAAAAGGTTTCCTGCGGGATGCGGGGCTTTTTGACCCAGCCGGTCCTCTCGGAGGCGGCGCTGGAAAACCTCCGCCTTGCCCGGCAGGCCCTGCCCCCGGAGGTGAAGATTCTGGCGGGCATCCTGCCGGTGGTCAGCGAGAAAAATGCCCGCTTTCTGGAAAACGAGGTCAACGGCGTCCACATCGACGCCGGGACCATCGAGCGCTACGCCGGGCTGGACCGGGCGGAAGGGGAGGCCCTGGGGCTTTCGATCTCCCTGGAAATGGCCCGGCAGGCCCTGCCCTGGGCGGACGGCTTTTATCTGATGACCCCCTTCAGCCGGGTGGCCCTGATGGAACAGCTGGTGGCCCGGCTCAAAGCCGAGGTGCTGGCAGAAGCATAAACAAAGCGGACGGTCCGCCGGGGTTCCGGCAGGCCGTCCGTTTTTGTTACCGCAGGAAGATGCGGATCATTTTCTGATAGAGGGCGTTGGTGTAGGGCTGGTAGCGCAGGGGCAGGTCCGGCCAGAAGGGCTTTTTCAGAATGCTCTTTTCGTGGCTGAAGGTTTCGAAGCTCTTGCGGCCATGGTAGCTGCCCATTCCGCTGCGGCCCACCCCGCCGAAGCCCAGAGAGGGGACCGACAGGTGCAGGATGGTGTCGTTGACGCAGCCGCCGCCGAAGGAGACATACTCGGCGAACAGCCGCTCCGCCTTCCGGTTTCGGGTGAAGAGATAGAGGGCCAGCGGCTTTTCCCGGCTCTGGATGAACTGGACGGCCTGATCGAGGCTCTTGTAGGTCAGCACCGGCAGCAGAGGCCCAAAGATTTCCTCCTGCATGATAGCGTCCCCGGGCTGAACGTGATCCAGCAGGGTGGGGGCGATCCGCAGGGCGTCGGGCTGGGTCTGGCCGCCGCAGACCACCTTGGCCGGGTCAATCAGACCGCAGAGGCGGTCAAAGTGCTTGCGGTTGATGATCTTGCCGTAGTCGGGGTTGGCGAGGGGGTCGGGGCCGTACTGCCGGGCAATCTCCTTCTGAATCAGGGCCAGAAGCGGCTCCTTCACGCTCTGGTCCACCAGCAGATAGTCGGGGGCAACGCAGGTCTGGCCGCAGTTGAGGAACTTGCCAAAGACAATCCGCCGGGCCGCCACCTTCAAATCGCAGTCGGCGGTGACGATGCAGGGGCTCTTGCCTCCCAGCTCCAGAGTGACGGGGGTCAGGTGGACGGCGGCCTTTTCCATCACCAGCCGCCCCACCGTGACCCCGCCGGTGAAGAAGATATAGTCGAACCGCTGCTCCAGAAGGGCTGCGTTTTCGGCGCGGCCTCCCTCCACAACGGCGACGTATTCGGGCGGGAATACCTCGCTGAGGATGGTGCGAATCACCGCCGAGGTGGCGGGGGAATAGGCCGAGGGCTTGACGACGCAGCAGTTGCCCGCCGCGATGGCCCCGATCACCGGCTCCATGCAGAGCATGAAGGGATAGTTCCAGGGGGACATCACCAGAACAACGCCGTAAGGCTCAAAGACCGCCCGGGCGCTGGAGGGGAAGTTGGCCAGATTGCTCATCCGGCGGCGGGGCCGGGCCCGGCGGCGCAGGTGACGGATCTGGTCGCTCAGCTCCGCCAGGGTCATGCCGGTCTCGCACATATAGCTTTCGGAGGCGGATTTGCCCAGGTCTTCTTTGAGGGCGGCGTTGATTTCCTCCTCGTGGGCCAGAATGGCCTCCCGCAGGCGGCGCAGCCCCTGCAAACGGGTGTCGATGTCGAAGGTCTGGCGGGAATCAAAGAATTGCCGCTGCATGCGGAGGATAGATTCGATGTTCATGTTGGGTTCCTTTCCCGGCGGCAGAGCTGCCGGAGATGACGGTGTACATCCGGGCGCCGCAGGCCTTGGCGCAGTCCATCGAGGAGCCGCCGCCGAAGGCGATGAGGGCCTTGCAGCCGTTTTCCAGATAGAGCTGACGGGCGGCCTCTACATTATGGATGGTGGGGTTGGCGGTCACCTCGTCGAACACCCTCCAGCCGACGCTTTGGGCGTCCAGCGCGTCGGTCAGCCCCCGGAGCAGACCCAGAGGGGAGATGCCCTTGTCGGTGACAATCAGAACGGGGAAAGTCCCCGCCCGGCCAGCAGCCCGGCCACGGCGTCCATATCGGGCAGCAGCTCGGGCTCCCGGTAGGGCAGGACCGGCAGGGCGATCCGAAAAGCGGTTTGGTAGGTGCGGCACCAGAGTTTGCGCAGGGAATTCATAGGGCGGTTCTCCTTCCGGATCCAAAAAGAAACGGGAGAGGGTTAAAAAACAATCTCCATAAAAAGTTAGATAGATTTTTTAACTTTATCCGTCGGGCACCAAATTGTCAAGCGGAGGGACGAAAAATCGGGATTTTACACAAAACTCCCGGGGTTTGGGTTAAGTTCAACGGAAAAAAATTCCGCCCGGCGGAGGAAAACCGGGGCCGGGCCGAAAAAATCCGGTTGACAAAATAACCAAAACCCGCTATATTCTCTGGTATGAAATGCGATGAAAAAGAGTGTGCGCCGAACTCTCCTTCCAGAGAGCCGGGGGCAGCTGGAAGCCCGGCAAGGCGGAGCGGCGCACTGTCACTTTGGAGCAGGAGCGGTGAAGCCCGGCGGGGCCCAGCCTCTCCCGGGGGGCCCCACGTTACCGGGGCGTCAAGGGGCGCTGCGCCGCAACGGGCGGGGCGCAATTTGGGTGGTACCGCGGTTTGCAGATTGTAAAATGTACAGCCGTCCCATAGGCCAGGAGCCGTGGGGCGGCTTTTTTGCACCCCACCGATTCAGAGGGCGGCCTGCCGGGCCGCCCGCAAGGGAGGAACACCAATGAAAGAACTCGCAAAACAGTACGACCCCAGCCAGGTGGAGGACCGAATCTACCAGTTCTGGCTGGACGGCGGCTATTTTCACACCAAGGCCGACCCGGACAAGAAGCCTTACACCATCGTGATGCCGCCGCCGAACGTCACCGGCCAGCTTCACATGGGCCACGCGGTGGACAACACCATGCAGGACATTCTCATCCGCACCAAGCGGATGCAGGGCTGGGCCGCCCTCTGGGTCCCCGGCACAGACCATGCGTCCATCGCCACCGAGGCCAAGGTGGTGGAGGCCATGCGGGCCGAGGGCCTGACCAAAGAGATGCTGGGCCGGGAGGGCTTCCTCGAGCGGGCCTGGGACTGGAAAAACCGCTACGGCAGCCGGATTGTCAGCCAGCTGAAAAAGCTGGGCAGCAGCTGCGACTGGGAGCGGGAGCGCTTCACCATGGACGAGGGCTGCTCGGACGCGGTGAAGGAGGTCTTTGTCCGGCTGTACGACAAGGGCCTGATCTACCGCGGCAACCGGATGGTCAACTGGTGCCCCCACTGCAACACCTCCATCTCGGACGCCGAGGTGGAGTACGCCGAGCAGGACGGCCACTTCTGGCACCTGCTCTACCCGGTCAAGGAGACCGGCGAGATGCTGGAACTGGCCACCACCCGGCCTGAGACCATGCTGGGCGACACCGCCGTGGCCATCAACGGCGAGGACCCCCGCTATGCCCATCTCCACGGCTGCCATGTAATTCTGCCGCTGCTGAACAAGGAGATTCCCATCGTCTGCGACGAGCACGCCGACATGACCAAGGGCACCGGCGTCGTCAAGATCACCCCGGCCCACGACCCCAACGACTTTGAGGTGGGCCTGCGCCACAATCTGCCCATCGTCCGTGTCTTTACCTACGACGGCCACATGACCGGCGCCGCCGACAAGGCCGCCGCCGACGCCCTCTTTGCCGCAGGCAAGAACACCGTCAACGAGCCTCAGGTGCTGGACTGCGGCAAATATGCCGGCATGACCACCATGGAGGCCCGGAAGGCCATTCTGGCCGATCTGGAGGCGGGCGGCTTCCTGAAAGAGGTTGAGCCCCTCAAGCACGAGGTGGGCACCTGCTACCGCTGCCACACCACCATCGAGCCCATGGTCTCCAAGCAGTGGTTCGTCAAGATGGAGCCGCTGGCAGGCCCCGCGATTGAAAGCGTGGAAAAGGGCGAGATCAAGTTCGTCCCCGAGCGGTTCACCAAGAACTATATGAACTGGATGAAGAACACCCGGGACTGGTGCATCAGCCGCCAGCTGTGGTGGGGCCATCAGATCCCGGCCTGGTACTGCGACGACTGCGGCGAGACCGTGGTGGCGAAGAACGCCCCCTGCGCCTGCCCCAAGTGCGGCGGCGCAAAGCTCACCCAGGACCCCGACACCCTCGACACCTGGTTCTCCTCGGCCCTGTGGCCCTTCAGCACCCTTGGCTGGCCCAATGAGGACAGCGGGGATCTCCAGTATTTCTACCCCACCAACACCCTTGTCACCGGCTATGACATCATCGGCTTCTGGGTCAGCCGGATGATCTTCTCGGGTCTGGCCTACACCGGCAAGGCCCCCTTCGACACTGTCTGCATCCACGGCATCGTCCGTGACAGCCAGGGCCGCAAGATGTCCAAATCTCTGGGCAACGGCATCGACCCGCTGGAGGTCATCGCCCAGTACGGCGCAGACGCCCTCCGCTTCATGCTGGTGGACGGCTCCACCCCGGGCAACGATATGCGGTACAGCGAGAAAAAGGTAGAAGCTGCCCGGAACTTCGCCAACAAGCTCTGGAACGCCACCCGCTTTGTCCTGATGAACCTGCCCGAGGACTTCCAGCCCGGCCTGCCCGCAGAGGACCAGCTGGATATGAGCGACAAGTGGGTCCTGACCCGGCTCAACCAGGTGGCCGGAGCCATGACCGACAACCTCGAGCACTACGAGATGGGCCTGGCCGCCGCCAAGATCAACAGCTTTATCTGGGACGTCTACTGTGACTGGTTCATCGAGATCGCCAAGCCCCGCCTCAACTCCGGCGACGCGGCCCAGGCGGACGCCGCCCGGCGGGTGCTGGTCTATGTGCTGGACAAAGCCCTCAAGCTGCTGCATCCCTTCATGCCCTTCATCACCGAGGAGCTCTATCAGGCCCTGCCCGGCAGCGCCGAGACCATCATGACCCAGCCCTGGCCCACGGTGGACGAGGCCCACAACTGGCCCGAGGAAGAAGATGCCTTTGAAAAGGTGATGGATTATATCAAGGCCGTCCGCACCATGCGCACCGAGATGAACGTCCACCCCGCCAAAAAGACCAGCATGGTCATCGAAACGGCGGACCCGGCCCCCTTCGTCAAGGCGCAGGTCTATCTGGCAAAGTTCGCCTTTGCCACCGACGTCTCCTTCACCGAGGCCTATGAGGGCAGCACCGACGGCATGGTCCAGGTCTCCACCCACGCGGCCCGGGGCTTCATCCCGATGATGGAGCTGATCGACCGGGAGAAGGAGCTGGCCCGCCTGAACAAGGAAAAGGCCAAGGCGGAGAAGGAGATGGGAATGTTCCAGAACCAGCTGGCCAACCCCAAGTTTGTGGAAAAGGCCCCCGCCGCCCTGGTGGCTGAGATTCGGGAAAAGTTCGCCCGCAGCCAGGACAAACTGGCCAACATCGAGCAGAGCATCCGGGCTCTGGGCTGAGCCGGCGGCGCAAAACAGGAGGAAACCGAAACGGTGAACGAAAAAGCATCCCCCTGGGTTGTGGCCGCGCGGGTCCTGTTCACGGCAGCGCTGGCGGCAACCATCGCCTTTATCTTTTCCAATTCCATGCAGATCGCCTCGGCGTCCCAGGCGGCCAGCGGCCGGGTGCTGGGCCTGCTTCAGAGCCTGCTCCGCCATGCCGGGCTGCCGGGCCTTGCCGTCCATCTGACCGACCACATGGTCCGCAAGGCGGCGCATTTTCTGGAATATGCCCTGGCGGGCTTCTGGATGATGCTCTGCCTGCGGGCCTATACCCGGCGGATTGTCCGGCACATCAGCTGGCCCGCTCTGGGCGGGCTGCTGACCGCGCTGGCCGACGAGACCATCCAGCTGTTTTCCCAGGGACGGAGCGGCCAGCTGACCGACGTCTGGCTGGATTTTGCGGGGGTTCTGGCCGGAATCTTTGCGGGCCTTGTGCTGCTGGGGCTGGTCCATGTCTGCGCGGAATCTCTGAGACACAGAAAATGAGGAACAGATCATGACCATCCAACAGGCAAACGAATATTTTGCAGCCTGTCCCGAGGGCTTTGTCCCGGCGGAACGCCTGCGCCCTCTCCTGCCGGAGGCCCCGGACCTGCAATATGTGGGAATCTCGGGCACGGCGGGCAAGACCGCTGTGGCCGTCCTGCTGAGCGGGATGCTCCGGGCGGCCGGGTTCAAAACCGGCTGTTACCACGCGGGGTGGGGGCCGCTGTCCCGGCGGGTCCGGATTGACGGCGCCCCGGCGGATGAGGC
>JAHLFH010000005.1 GCA_018883885.1 Candidatus Faecalibacterium intestinavium
GGCCTTGGGGAGGCCGGGGCGCTGGCGCTGCAGGCCCTGCTGGCCCTTTCGGGGAGCTATGGGGAGACCCTGTGCCGGGCGGAGGAATTCTGCCGCAGCGGCGCCATGGGGAAGGCCGTGGCCGAGCTGAAGGCGCTGGAACAGCTGCTGGCGGGGTATAACGGGGCCGTCCGGCTGGACCTGACCCTCTCGGGGGAGATGGACTATTACAACGGCCTGATTTTTCAGGGCTATCTGCGCAGCCTGCCCCGCCCCCTGCTCAAGGGAGGCCGGTATGACCTTCTGGCCCAAAAGTTCACCCCCGGGGCCGGGGCCATCGGCTTTGCGGTGTATCTGGATGAGCTGGACCGGCTCAGCGCCGCAGCGCCGCCGGTGGAGCAAAAGCCGGGCGGCGGGATGATCCATGTGGCCCTCCCGAAGGGCCGGCTGGGCGACAAGGTCTATAACCTTCTGGCCGGGATCGGCTACGGCTGCCCCGAGGACTACAACGCCACACGGAAGCTGGTGGTGGAAAACCCCGCCGCCGGAATCCGGTATTTCCTGGTGAAACCCAGCGACGTGGCCATCTATGTGGAGCACGGCGCGGCGGACGTGGGCATCGTGGGGAAGGATATCCTCAGCGAGGCCGGGGCCGACGTCTATGAGCTGCTGGATACGGGGCTGGGCCGCTGCCGGATGTGCGTGGCCGCCGCGGCCGGATATCAGGACGACCCGGGCCGCCCGGTGCGGGTGGCCACCAAGTTTGTCAACATCGCCAAACGGTATTACGCCTCTCTGGGCCGGGATATTGAAATCATCAAGCTGAACGGCTCCATCGAGCTGGCCCCCATTCTGGGCCTGTCGGACGTCATCGTGGACATTGTCGAGACAGGAACAACCCTCCGGGAGAACGGCCTGAAGGTGATTGCCGAGTTCATGCCCATCTCGGCACGGTTCATCGCCAATAAGGCGAGCTATCAGTTTAAGCATAAGGAAATCGAGGCCATGCTGGCCAAGCTGCGGGCCAGCCTTGCAGAGCAGGAGGAAACACGATGATTCGGATCTATCAGTTTGACGCTCTGGCCCCCGAGCAGATTCTCAACCGGGATCTGCGGGCCGAAAAAAACGTGGAGGATGTGGTGGACGCCATCATCGCCGACGTCCGCGCCCGGGGCGACGCGGCCCTGAAGGACTACGCCCTCAAGTTCGACGGCGCAGAGATTGACAATCTCCAGGTCACGCAGGAAGAAATTGACGCGGCCTTCGCCTCCACCGACCCCGACTTTCTGGAAACCCTGCGGATGGCGGCGGCCAACATCGAGGCCTTCCACCGCCAGCAGGTCCACAAAAACTTTGTGATGAACGAACAGGACGGGGTGATTCTGGGCCAGAAGTACACCCCGATTGAAAAAGCGGGGGTTTATGTGCCGGGCGGCACGGCGGCCTATCCCTCCACCGTCCTGATGGACGTCATCCCCGCCCGGGTGGCCGGGGTGAAGGAGATCGTCATGGTGACCCCCGCCGGGAAGGACGGGAAGGTCAGCCCGGTGATTCTGGCCGCCGCCGCCACGGCAGGGGTGACCAAAATCTTCAAGACCGGCGGGGCGCAGGCCGTGGCCGCCCTGGCCTACGGCACCGGGAGCGTCCCCGCGGTGGACAAGATTGTCGGCCCCGGCAACGTCTACGTCGCCACTGCCAAGCGGAAGGTCTACGGCAAGGTGGGCATCGACATGATTGCCGGGCCCAGCGAGATTCTGGTCCTGGCCGACGGCAAGTGCAATCCGGCCTGGGTGGCCGCCGACCTGCTGAGCCAGGCCGAGCACGACAAGCTGGCCAGCCCGGTGCTGGTCACCGACAGCGCCGAACTGGCAAAGGCCGTTCAGGCCGAGCTGGAAGTCCAGATTCCCCAGCTGCCCCGGGCCGCCATCGCCCGGGCCAGCGTGGACGCTGGCGGCAAAATCATCGTCTGCGACGACCTGCGCAAGGCCATCGAGGCCTGCAACATCATCGCCCCCGAACATCTGGAGGTCTGCGTGGACGACCCCTTCGCCGTCCTCAACGAGATCAAGAACGCGGGCAGCATCTTTCTGGGCCGGAACGTCCCCGAGGCGCTGGGGGACTATTTTGCCGGGCCGAACCACACCCTGCCCACCAGCGGCACCGCCCGGTTTTCCAGCCCGCTGGGGGTGGACGATTTCGTCAAGAAGTCCAGTTTCATCTATTACACCCGGGAAGCGCTGGGCAAGGTGCAGGGGCGGATTGCGGATTTCGCCGAGCGGGAGGGCCTCCACGCCCACGCCCGCAGCGTCACCATCCGGTACGAAGAATGACCGGGGCGGAAAGGCTGGCCGCCTATGAGGCCATGCAGCGGTTTGTGGAGGAGCGATATGCCCAGGCGGTGGAGCGGATGGCCCAGCTGAAAGCCCAGGGCCGGGAGAAAAGCGCCACCTACCGCCAGATGATGGGGGATAAAATGCAATTCCAATCTGTATTGAATCTCTATAAACTATACGGTCTGGACGATCCAGACGGAAAGGACGCGCCATGAGCCGGTATCTGACCCCGACGCTGGCCGGGCTTTCGCCCTACACCCCGGGCGAACAGCCCCAGGACCAGCAGTACATCAAGCTGAACACCAACGAAAGCCCCTACCCGCCCTCCCCGGCGGTGACGGCGGCTGTGAACGCCGCCGAGGTGGAAAAGCTGCGGCTCTACTCCGACCCGGCCTGCGCCCGGCTGCTGAAAGCGGCGGCGGAGTACCACGGCCTGACCCCCGATGAGATCATGCCCGGCAACGGCAGCGACGAGAACCTCTTTTTCGCCCTGCGGGCTTTCTGCGATGAAGCGCATCCGCTGGCCTGTGCCGATGTGACCTACGGCTGTTATTCGGTCTGGTGCAATCTGATGCACATCCCCAGCCATATCATCCCGCTGGAAGAAGATTTTTCCATCGACCCGGCCAGGTATCATGGCCTCAACAAGACCATCGTCATCGCCAACCCCAACGCCCCCACCGGCCTTGCCCTTTCCCCCTCGGCCATCGAGGGGATTTTGCAGGCCAACCCGGACAACGTGGTGATTGTGGACGAAGCCTATGTGGATTTCGGGGCCGGGAGCTGCGTGCCCCTGATTCACCGATATAAAAACCTGCTGGTGGTCCAGACCTTCTCGAAGTCCCGCCAGCTGGCGGGGGCGCGGCTGGGTCTGGCCATGGGGGACGCGGAATTGATTGCCGACCTCAACCGGGTCAAGTTCAGCCTCAACCCCTACAACATCAACCGGCTGACCCTTCTGGCGGGCGAGGCCTCCCTCCGGGACAAAGGCTATTTCGAGGCCACCCGGCAAAAGATCATGGACACCCGGGCCTGGACGGCAAAAGAGCTGGAAAAGCGGGGCTTTGCCCTGACCGACAGCCGGGCGAACTTCCTCTTTGCCCGGACCGACCGGATGGAGGGCGGGGCGCTCTACCGGGCCCTGAAGGAAAAGGGAATTCTGGTCCGGCATTTTGATTCGCCCCGGATTGCCGAGTATCTGCGGATTACCATTGGAACCCCGGAACAGATGGAAGCGCTGGTCCGGGCGCTGGACGAACTTTTGGAGGGATGAACCATGCGGGAAGTGACGATTGAACGGAATACGGCCGAGACCCAGATTGAGCTGACCCTCAATCTGGACGGCGCGGGCCGGTATCAGGTGGACACCGGCTGCGGTTTTCTGAACCATATGCTGGAGCTGTTCGCCCGGCATGGCCGCTTTGATCTGGTCCTCACCTGCCACGGGGACGTGGAGGTGGACTACCACCACACCACCGAGGATGTGGGCATCGCGCTGGGGCAGGCCTTCCGCAAGGCGCTGGGCCAGATGCGGGGCATCCAGCGGTACGGCAGCTTTTATCTGCCCATGGACGAGGCGCTGGTCCTCTGCGCGGTGGACCTGTCGGGCCGGTGTACCCTGGGCTGGCAGGTGAACTGCCCCACCGAAAAAGTCGGGGATTTCGACGTGGAGTGCGCCAAGGAATTCTGGCTGGGCTTTGTCCGCAGCGTCCCGGCCACCCTCCACTTTGTCCAGTTCGCGGGCGAGAACACCCACCACATTCTGGAAGCCTGCTTCAAGGGGATGGGCCGGGCGCTGGCGGCGGCGGTGGCCATCGACCCCGCCCATAGGGACGAGATTCCCTCGACGAAAGGATTGCTGGTATGATTGCGATCATTGATTACGGGGTGGGAAACCTGTTCAGCCTCCGCTCCAGCCTGCAAACCCTGGGCCTCGAAGCCCGGGTCACAGCCGACCCGGCCCTCATCCGGCAGGCTGACCGGGTCATCCTGCCCGGGGTGGGGGCCTTCGGCGACGCCATGGACAGGCTCGCCGCCGCGGGCCTTGTGCCGGTCATCCGGGAGCAGGCTGCGGAAAAGCCTCTGCTGGGCATCTGCCTCGGGATGCAGCTCCTCTTTGAAAAGAGCTATGAATACGGCGAGCACGAGGGCCTCGGCTTTGTGCCGGGCCAGGTCTGCCCTCTGGCGGACGACCTGACCGACAGGAGCCTCAAGGTGCCCCAGATCGGCTGGAACGCCCTCCATCTTTTGAAGGACGACCCCCTGTTCCGGTACATCCGGGAGGGCGAATATGTCTACTACGTCCACAGCTTTTACGGCAAAAACTGCGCCGACAGCACCCTGGCGGTCAGCGACTATTCCATTCCGGTTACCGGGGTGGTGCGGGCAGGCCGGGTCTATGGCACCCAGTTCCACCCCGAAAAGAGCGGCGACACCGGCCTTCGCATCCTGAAAGCCTTCGCCGAACTGTAAAGAACCCGATAAACAATACAAAATGGATTCAAAGGAGCGATTCTATGCAGCTTTTCCCTGCCATTGACCTGCGGGACGGCCAGGTGGTCCGGCTGACCCAGGGGGATTACGACCGGATGACCGTCTACGGGGCCGACCCCTGCGCCCAGGCGCGGGAGTTTCAGGCCGCGGGGGCGAAGAACCTCCACGTCGTCGATCTGGACGGCGCAAAGGACGGCACCCTCGCCAACCGGCAGACCATCGAGGCGCTGGCCCGGCAGGGCGGGCTGTACATCGAGGTGGGGGGCGGCATCCGCACCCAGGAGCGGATCGAGCAGTACCTCTCCCTCGGGGTGGGGCGGTGCATTCTGGGCAGCGTGGCCGTCACCGACTTTGACTTTACGGCCCGGATGCTGAAGGAATACGGGGAGAAAATCGCCGTCGGGGTGGACGCCCGGGACGGCTATGTGGCCATCCACGGCTGGAAGGAGCTGAGCCGGGAGAAGGGCGTCGATTTTTGCAGGCGGCTGGCGGACGCGGGCTGCCGGGCGGTGATCTACACCGATATTTCCCGGGACGGCGCCATGCAGGGAACCAACCTGGAACTATACGGCCAGCTGGCCGGGGCCCTGCCGGGGCTGACCATCACGGCCAGCGGCGGCATCACCTATGAGGAAGAACTGGTCCGGCTGAAAGAGCTGGGCATCGGGGCGGCCATTCTGGGCAAGAGCCTGTACACCGGCGCGCTGGATCTGGCCCGGTGCGTCCGGCTGGTGCAGGACTGAAACGAAACACAAGGGGGCAAAGCCTGTGATTACAAAACGAATCATCCCCTGTCTCGACGTGCGGAACGGACGGGTGGTCAAGGGGGTCAACTTCGAGGGAGTCAAAGACGTGGCGGACCCGGTGGAGATGGCCCGGATGTACAACGCTGCCGGGGCCGACGAGCTGGTCTTCTACGACATCACCGCCAGCGTGGAGGGCCGGGCCCTGTTCACCGATCTGCTGAAACAGGTGGCCAGCGAAATCTTCATCCCCCTGACGGTGGGGGGCGGCATCCATACGCTGGAGGACTTCGACCGGGTGCTCAAGTGCGGGGCCGACAAGGTCTCGGTCAACTCGGGGGCCCTGAAAAACCCGGCCCTCGTCCCGGCGGCGGCCCAGCGCTACGGCAACCAGTGCGTCGTCCTCTCGGCGGACGTCAAGCGGGTGGACGGCAAATTCTGCGTCTTTGCCAAGGGAGGCCGGGAGAATACCGGCCGGGACGCGCTGGACTGGATTGCATGGTGCGTCGAGAACGGTGCGGGCGAAGTCTGCCTGAACAGCATCGACACAGACGGGGTGCGCAGCGGCTTTGATCTGGAAATGCTGGACGCGGCAGCCGCCCGGGTCAATGTGCCCATCATCGCCAGCGGCGGCGCGGGAAAGAAAGAGGATTTCCTCGAGCTGTTCGGCCACAAGGGGATCGACGCGGGCCTGGCCGCGGGCATTTTCCACCAGAAGCTGCTCTCAATCCGGGAGCTGAAAGAATACCTCCGCAAAAATGGTGTGGAAATGCGGCTGTGACCCCTTGCATCCGGGGCGGGAATAGGATAAACTGAGAGTATCCCTTTTTAAAGGGCAGGAGTGGTTGTTATGGAACTGAAATTTGACGAAAAGGGTCTGATTCCCGCCATCGTGCAGGATCACTATACCAAAGAAGTGCTGACCCTTGCCTACATGAACGCCGAGACGCTGGCGCTGACCATCGCCGAGGGGCGGACCGTGTTCTGGAGCCGCAGCCGTCAGGAGATCTGGCGCAAGGGCGAGACCAGCGGCAACGTCCAGCGGGTGGTCTCCATCACGGCGGACTGCGACGCCGACGCCCTGGTGGTGGAGGTGGTCAAGGAGGGCCCGGCCTGCCACACCGGCGCGGAGAGCTGCTTTTTCAATGAGGTATATGTCAGCCCGGAGCTCAAGCAGTTCAGCTGGCAGGCCCTCTACAAGCTGATCGAGGGCCGAAAGACAAACCCCCAGGAGGGCAGCTACACCACCTATCTGTTTGAAAAAGGGAAAGAGAAGATCCTCAAGAAAGTCGGCGAGGAATGCACCGAGGTCATCATCGCGGGCGAAAAGGAGGACAAGGCCGAGACCATCTATGAAATCAGCGACCTGGCCTACCATGTACTGGTTCTGATGGTCCAGGCGGGCATCACGGTGGAGGAAATCACCCGTGAGCTCGAAAAACGACACGTCATCGACCACAAGGTCAAACAGGAAAGGATGCAGTGAGAGAATCGCTATGGCAGACTTTATGAAATCCAGCGTCCATTGTCACTCGACGCTCTGCGACGGCAAGAACACCCTTCAGGAGATGGCCTCGGCGGCCTGCGCCCAGGGGCTGACCACCCTGGGCTTTTCCGGCCACAGCCACACCCCCTGCGACCGGGAGTATTGCATGACCCCCCAGCGCACCGCCCAGTACAAGGCCACCATCGCCAAGCTCAAGCTGGAATACAAGGGCAAGGTGGACATCCTCTGCGGCATCGAGTGGGACCAGTTCTCGGACGACAAGCTCACCGGCTACGACTACTGGATCGGCAGCGTCCACTATCTGCGGGGCCCCAAGACCGGGAAGTATTATGAGATCGACTTCCGCCCCCAGGACCTCAAGGACTGCATGGACGACGAGTTCGGCGGGGACGGTCTGGCCATGGCCGAGGCCTATTTTGCCTCGGTGGCCGAGGTGGCCGCCCGCAAACCGGACATTCTGGGCCACATTGACCTCATCAAGAAGCTGAACTGCACCGGGGCCTATTTCGACGAGAATTCCCCCCGGTACAAGGCCGCCGCCATGAGCGCCCTCAAGGCCGCCGCCGAGGCCGGATGCCTGCTGGAAGTCAACACCGGCGGCGTCTTCCGCGGCTACCGCAGCGACTTCTACCCCAGCGCCTGGCTGCTGGAAGAATGGAAGAAGCTGGGCGGCAAGGTCATCATCACCGCCGACGCCCATTCCACCGACAGCCTCACCTTTGGCTATGAGGACGCGGCAAAGCTCCTGCGCTCGGTCGGCTTCGAGAGCGTGGAGGTCCTCACCGGCAAGGGCTTTGAGTCTCAGCCCCTGTAAACAACCCCCAAATCACAGAAAACGCCAACGCACGGCCCCCAGTTTTCCGGGGCCGTGCGTTTTGTGCGGAAAACCCTGAATCGACAAGAAATCGCGTATGGAATACATCAAGAAAAAGCGGGTCCGCGGGATGGAGATTGATCTCATCCATGGGCCCATCTTCCGGAATCTGCTCTGGTTTGCAGTTCCCATCTTCATCTCCAACCTCTTTCAGCAGCTTTACAACGCCGCCGACACCATGATTGTGGGCAATGTGCTGGGGGACAGCGCCCTGGCCGCCGTCGGGGCCTGCGGCTCCCTCTACGAGCTTCTGGTGGGCTTCGGGCTGGGCATTGGCAACGGCCTTGCCATCGTCACCGCCCGGGCCTTCGGCGCGGAGGACGAGGCCCGGGTCCGCCGGTCGGTGGCCGGGTCCATCTGGATCGGGCTGCTCGCCTCCCTGTTCATCACCGGGGTGGGGACCCTGTTCCTCCGTCCCCTGCTGGTCCTGCTGGATACCCCGGCGGAAATCCTTGAGGATGCCTACAGCTACATCTCGGTCATCTGCCTGTATGTGCTGGTCATGTTCGCCTATAACCTCTGCGCGGCCCTGCTGCGGGCCATCGGGAACAGCGTCATGCCGCTGGTCTTTCTGGTCTTTTCCTCCTGCCTGAACGTGGGGCTGGACCTCCTGTTCATCACCCGCTTCCAGATGGGCGTCCGGGGGGCGGCGGTGGCCACCGTGCTGGCGCAGGCGGTGTCGGTGGTGCTCTGCATCCTCTACATCCTGAAAAAGACCCCGATCCTCATCCCCCGGCGGGAGGACTTCGCCTTTGACCGGAAGCTCTGCCGGGAGCTGTTCACCCAGGGGCTTTCCATGGGCCTGATGAGCAGCATCGTCTCCACCGGCTCGGTCATCCTGCAATATGGCATCAACGGCCTTGGAACGCTGGTCATCGCCGGGCACATCGCGGCCCGGAAGCTCTTTACCCTGACCGATATGCCGGTCATGGCCATTTCCATGGCGACGGCCACCTTCGTCTCCCAGAACCGGGGCGCGGGCCAGCCGGAGCGGGTCCGGAAAGGGATGCGCCAGACCTATCTGTTCTGCCTCGGGACGGCGGCGGTCATGAGCCTGCTGATGCTGGTGGGGGCCCGGTGGCTGGTGGCACTGGTCTCCGGATCTTCGGAGCAGGTCGTGCTGGACAACGGCTCGGCCTACCTGATCTGGAACGCCCCCTTCTACTCGGTTCTTGGGGTGCTGATTGCCACCCGGTACGCCCTCCAGAGCCTGGGCCAGAAGCTGCTGCCCCTGATTTCCAGCGGAATCGAGTTTGTGGGCAAAATCCTCTTTGTCCTTTTCCTGATTCCCCGGTTTGGATACCGGGCGGTCATCCTCTGCGAGCCGGTCATCTGGTGCTTCATGTGCGCCCAGCTTCTCTTTGCCTATCTGCGGGACCCCTTCATCCGCTCGGCCAAAAACTGAGCCGGGTCCGCGTCAAACACAGCACCCCCCGCACAGTGGGCCGGAAAAAGCCCTTGTGCGGGGGGTGCTGTGCTTTGCCCGGGTAAGGAGGAAACCGGGGCAGAAAAGGCCGCGCCGCCCGGAGAGACGGGCGCGGCGTGATGGACCGTGGGAGGGCCGTTTACAGCACGGAATATCCGAAGCTGTTGACCAGTGCGTCGATGTGCTGCCCGGCCTTGCAGAGGGGGCAGTCGCGGGATTCATAGCTGGCGTAGTCGGGCAGGTTGTTGGGGTCAAAGATGGAAATCACCGAGTGGCCCATGAATTCGTGGGTGGTGGCAAAGATGGCGGAAAGCCCGGCCACCGTGCCGCCGTAATACTCCACCGCCTCGATGGCCGCCTGGACCGAGAAGCCGGTGGTGATGGAGGCCGACAGGATCAGCACATGCTTGCCCCGCACCATCGGGATGATGTTGTCCCGCAGGATGATCTGGCTGCCGGAGGTATATTCCGGGGTGATGACGTAAATGGTCTGGTGGGCGTTCATGTTCATGAAGCCGTCCCGGGTCAGCTCGCTGGCCAGACAGCTGCCGATGACCTGTGTGCCGTCCAGACAGAGGATGGTATCCACAATGGTGCTCAGCCGGTAGGCGGCCACCAGCTCCCGCGCCACTTCCTGCGCTTCGGAGAGGCGGGTCTTCTGGGTGGTCACGTCGATGTAGAAATTGATATGACTGTGACTGGTGGCAAAATGCCCTTTGGCCACCCGGAGAAACAGGCGGCTGTTTTTGGTGGGAAGCTTGACCGTATTCAACATGAGAACCATCCACTCCTGTCTTCAAAATCATGGGGACACACCATCCCCATGTTATTATTGTAACGAAAATCCATCCGGGGTACAAGGCAAGAATTCACCAAAATTCCGAAAGAAAATTATACACATAGTCCCCCGCCGGGCGCAAAAAACGCCGCCCCCGCGGCAAAGCGGAAGCGGCGTGATAAAACCAGAGGCGGAGAGGGGGCGGCCGGCGGTTACTTCGCGTATTCGACGGCGCGGCTCTCGCGGATGACGTTGACCTTGATCTGGCCGGGATAATCGAGGGTGTCCTCGATCTTTTTGGCGATGGAGCGGGCCAGCAGCAGGACCTGATCGTCGCTGATGACGTCGGGCTTGACCATGATCCGGACCTCCCGTCCGGCCTGGACGGCGAAGGCCTGCTCGACGCCCTCAAAGCTGGAGGAGATTTCCTCCAGATTCTCCAGACGCTTGACGTAGCTCTCGACGTTCTCGCGGCGGGCGCCGGGGCGGGCGGCGCTGATGGCGTCCGCCGCCTGGACGACGAAGGCCAGCGGGGTCTTGGGCTCCACGTCACCGTGGTGGGCCTCGATGGCGTGGATGACCTGGCTGTTCTCCTTGTACTTGCGGCAGATGTCCACGCCGATCTGGACGTGGCTGCCCTCGATCTCGTGGTCCAGCGCCTTGCCGATGTCATGCAGCAGGCCGGCGCGGCGGGCCATGGTGACGTTCAGGCCCATCTCCCCTGCCAGCAGGCCGGACAGCCAGGCCACCTCCATGCTGTGGGTCAGGGCGTTCTGGCCGAAGCTGGTGCGGTATTTCAGGCGGCCGATCAGCTTGACGAGATCGGGGTGCAGGCCGTGGATGCCCAGCTCCATGACGGCCCGCTCGCCTTCCCGCTTCATCTGAAGCTCCAGCTCGTGGCGGCACTTCTCCACCGTTTCCTCGATTCGGGCGGGGTGGATGCGGCCGTCGCCGATGAGGCGTTCCAGGGTCATCCGGGCCACCTCCCGGCGGGTCTGGTCGAAGGAGGACAGGGTGATGGCCTCGGGGGTGTCGTCGATGATGAGGTCGACGCCGGTGGCGGTCTCGAGGGCGCGGATGTTCCGGCCCTCACGGCCAATGATCCGGCCCTTCATCTCATCGTTGGGCAGGGGGACCACCGAGACGGTGGTCTCGCTGGAATGGTCGGCGGCGCAGCGGCTGATGGCCTGGCCGATCAGGTTGCGGGCGATGTTCTCGCAGTCCTCTTTCAGGTTGGTCTCATAGGCGGCCACCCGGATGGCTTTGTCGTGGGTCAGCTCCTCGTCCACCTTGTGCAGCAGCACCTCGCGGGCGTCGGCCTGGCTCAGCCCGGCCAGCATTTCCAGCCGCTCCATCTGCTTGGCCCGCAGCTCGTCCACCTCGGCCAGATGGGCCTCGGCTTCGGCCATTTTGGCCTTCAGTTCTTCCTCGCGGCGCTCCAGAGCCTCGGTTTTCCGGTCCAGAGCGGTTTCCTTCTGGTCGATGCGGTTCTCCTGACGGGAGACCTCGGCCCGGCGCTGTTTGATTTCCCGGTCGGCTTCGGCCTTCTGGGCGTCCACTTCGGCCTTCATTTTGAAGACCTCGTCCTTTGCCTCCAGAACGGCTTCCTTGCGTTTTTGTTCGGCGGTTTTGATCGCTTCGTTCACCAGGCGGGCTGCCTCGGCTTCGGCGCTGCCGATCTGGGCCTCAGCGGTCTTTTTCCGGTGGGTTTCCCCAAGAAAAAAGCCCGCGGCCAGAGCGGCAGCGGCCACGATCAGAACCACAATCACAGTGATTGGGGTCATCGTGTTCACTCTCCTCAAAATTAAGCTAATTTTGGGATGCTGCGGCAGGACGCGGGTCCAAAAATATATAAAGTGAGCCTCAAAACAAAAAGACAGCAAAACACCCGCACAGGGGAAGCCCTCTGCGCCGGGTTTGCGCGGCTTGTAGTTGAACAGTTCAATCCTTATAAAAACGGACCAACCAGAACGGGCCCGGATGCTTTATGGTGCGTCGATGCCCTGCAAACAGCATCTTATATCCATACTATCTTTTATATTACGGAAGAAAAGGCCGGTTGTCAAGTGGAAGGGGGCCGAAACCCGGGCCTTTTTTGCGCCGCAGGGCTTATTCCAGATAGAGGCTGCGAAGCCGGGCCAGCCGGGAAGCGTCCAGCCCGAAGGCGGCTTCCAGATAGGCCTCGGCGCCGCCGTTCCGGGCGCGGAGGGTCCGCAGCAGGAAGGGGGCGATCTCGGGGTCCACCCCGTCCATGCTCAGGTAACCGCCCAGCTCGCGGAAGTTGCGGGCGCCCTCAAAGGGCAGTTCGGCCCCGGGTTCGGGCAGATGATTCATGGAAATTCTCCTTTCAGCGCGTCCCGGAAAGCGGAACGGCGGAGGTTTTTCTTTTATTGTACCGGTTTTTGGCGGAGATTTCCAGACCCGCCCCGCCCGTTTTCGGGGCCGGAACGCGGCTAAGAGCAAGAGGATGGGCATTCAGATGAAAAGACACGGGCTTTTCCGAAGCTGAAACTTGAGGAACTGATTTCACTTGAGTCCGGCCCTCATTCGGTGCGCTTTTCGGCGGGCAGCCGGGCGGTCAGCAGGGCCCAGAGCTGCTGGGGGGTTCCGCCCTCCAGACAGTCAAAGGGAAGGATGAAGGCCCGGGCGGCGGTGATGTAGAGGTAGACCGCCCGCTTGTCCCGGTAGGCGTGGAATACCGTCTGCCAGGGATATTCCGCCGTCTCCTTTCCATCGGTCACCCGGAGGCAGTCCCCTTTCTCCGGAAGGGTCAGGCGGTAGACGGTCCGCCCGCCTTCCAGGTCCAGCGCCCGGGCCTTGAGGCGGACGGAATGGAAAAAGGTTGCAAAGTAGACGCAGGGCAGCCCCAGCCCCACCGCCAGCAGCACCCCGCCCAGAAGGACGGCCCCCCGCACCTCGTGCATCCAGAAGCAGACCCCGGCGCAGAGGGAGAAGAAAAGCGCGAAAAAAACCGGCGACTTCCACCGCTTGCGGTGGACCAGAAGGTCATAAAAGGCGAAGCGGCGGAACGTTTTTTTGGTCAGCGATACCTTGATCTCCATAAAAGGACCTCCCTCGGTGTATTCATCCCCAGTATAACACAGCCTCCTTTGGGCGGACAATCGCAAAAACCTTGAAAGACCCCAAAAAAAATGCTACTATTTTCATAACCATGGAAAGGGGGCCGGTCAATATGCGCATTTCGCCCTTTTCTTCTTCGTCCCTGCTCAACCGGACCATGCTGTTCCTGCTGGCGTTCCTGTTCACGCTGGTTTTGCAGCTGGGCATCGCGCGCTATCAGACCAGATACATCATCCTTCCCCAGCAGTCCCGGACCGAGCAGATCCGGCTTGTCAGCCAGTTTCTGAACGATGTGGAAGACTCCCTCCAAACGCTGGCCCGGTTCCGCTGGGACTACGGCGACGTCGAGGAGCTGGTGGAGCTGGTCGGCGCCAACCAGCAGAGTTCGGCTCAGCTGCTGGACCGGATGGATATGCAGCTGGGCTCGGTGAGCGAGGAGCAGTATCTTCTGGCCAGCGCATCCAGCACCACCTTCGACACCTTCTCGGTCCTGATCGGCCAGATTCTGGAGCTGCTCGAGACCGGCCGGAACGACGAGGCCGCCGCCCTCTATTACGACCGGGCCGAGCCCTGCGGCGGCTACCTGCGGCTTTACACCCAGCAGCTGCTGGAATGCAGCATCCGGGACAGCCAGAGCACCTATTTGCAGCTGTCGGCCCGCAGCGAACAGCTGGGAAAAATCCAGGCCGTCGTGGTGGGCATCTGCATCCTGTCCGGCGCGCTGATGATGGCCTCCCTTCTGACGCTGGTCCACTCCATCCGGGAGATGGCCGCCGCCTCCCTCTCCATCAGCGCCGGGAATCTGGATATCCCGGACGTGGACCCCTCCCGCCCGGACGAGATCGGCCAGATGGCCCGGGCCTTCAACGAGATGAAGCGCTCCATGAAACGTCAGGTCCAGACGCTGGAGGAAAAAAACGAGATGCAGCGGGCCCTCTATAAAAAAGAAAACGAGGCGCTGGAGCTTCAGAACCTGATGGAACAGGAAAAGATGCAGAAGCTGCGCAGCCAGATCAACCCCCACTTCCTGTTCAACACCCTGAACGTCATCCTCTACACCGCCCAGCAGGAGGGGGCCGTCCGGACCCAGTCCCTTCTGACCTCCCTGAGCCACCTGTTCCGCTACGCCCTGGGCAGCAACTCCACCCTCACCCCCCTGGCCCGGGAGGTGAAAATTGTGGACGAATTCTACAATTTGTATAAAGTCCGGTTCGGCGACCGGGTCAATCTCCGGTGGGACCTTCCGCCCGAGATCGACCTCACCGAGACCCTTGCTCCCTCGTTTCTGATCCAGCCTCTGGTGGAAAACGCCTTTCGGCATGGCCTCGCCCCCAAAGAGGCGGGGGGCACGGTCTGGGTCCGGCTCCGCGCCGAGGGGGAGCTGCTCTGCATCGACGTGGAGGACGACGGGGCGGGGATGTCCGCCGAAGCGCTGGACGCTTTGCAGAAAAGTCTGGGCCGTGCGCCGGACACCGGCAGCCATATCGGCCTGCATAACGTCTGCGCCCGGGTCCGGCTGCTGGGGCCGGAGTACGGCGCCAGCGTCCAGTCCGGCCCGGGGCAGGGAACCCGGGTGAGCCTCCGGCTTCCCCTGCTCCAACAAACCGAGGAGGATTCCGATGATTAAACTTTTGGTTGCGGATGATGAAGCCATCGAGCGGAAGATGCTGGTTTCCATCCTGGAAAAAGAATTCTCTACCGAAGCGATGGTCCGCGTGGCGGAAAACGGACGGCAGGCGGTGGAGATTGCCGCCATCTGGAATCCGGACGTGGTGCTGATCGACATCGAGATGCCCGGAATCAACGGGATCGACGCCGCCCGCCGGATCCTGGACCAGCAGGCGGGGACAAAAATCATCTTTGTGACCGCCTACGGCGTGTTTATCTATGCGCAGGAGGCCGTCAAACTGGGGGCCTGCGACTACATCCTCAAGCCTGCCCAGCCCGAGGAGGTGGTCCGGTCGGTCCGGCGGGCGGCCGGTCAGGCGGAAAGCCACCGCCAGCTTCAGGCCCTGGCGCCCGAGGCCGGCCGGCTGGACCCCGGCGCTTCCGGGGACAAGACCGCGGCCCTGATGGCCCGGGTCCGGAAGTATCTCCAGCACAACTATATGCTCTGCGATATTTCGCTGGATTCCATCAGCGCCATCCTGAACATCAACGCCTCTTATTTTTCTTCTCTGTTTAAACGGAGCATGGGCATCAACTTTGTGGACTACCTGACCGAGCTGCGGATGAACGCCGCCCGGGAGCTGCTGCTGGACCCTCTGCGCTCCACGGCTGAGGTGGCCGGGCTGGTGGGCTATGAAAACGCCAACTATTTCACCCGCGCCTTCAAAAAGAAAACCGGCATGACGCCCACCGAATTCCGGCGGTCGGCGGCCCAGAGCGCAAGGGATGGCCGGGGCGGGGAGGGGCAGCCATGAAACGCCGGGAATTCTGCCTTTCGCTGCTGGGCATGGGCAGCCTGCTGTTCCCGGGCTGCGCCGCCGCCCCCGGGGAGGACCGCCCCCTGCTGATCCTCCGTTACGCCGACAACCAGCCCGAGGACTACCCCACCACCCAGGCGGCGGAGTATTTCGCCCGGCTGGTGGAGGAGCGGACCCACGGGAAGATTCTGGTGCGGGTCTACAGCAACGGGGTTCTGGGGGACGAGAACAGCGTGTTTGAACAGGTGCAGTTCGGGGGAGTCGATATCACCCGCCTTTCTCTGGGCACCCTGGCGGAATATTTTCCCGCCGCCGAGGTGCTCCAGCTGCCCTACCTCTACGACGACGCCGACCATATGTGGCGGGTGCTGGACGGGCCCATCGGGGATTCGTTTCTGGCCCGGGTCCGCTCTGTCGGCGTTGTGGGGCTGAGCTGGTTCGACGCCGGGGCCCGCAGCTTTTACACCCGGGAGCCGGTGACCTGTCTGGAGGACCTTCAGGGGCTGACCATCCGGGTCCAGGAATCCCTTTTCATGAGCCGGGTGGTGGAGCTGCTGGGAGCGCGGCCGGTCCAGATTCCCTACGGGGACGTCTATTCCGCCCTCCAGACCGCCGCCATCGACGGCGCGGAAAACAACTGGCCCAGCTATGAATCCACCGGGCATTTCGAGGCGGCCCCCTATATGCTGCGGGACGAACACTCCCGCCTGCCCGAGCTTCAGGTGATGAGCACGGTGGCGCTGGATAAAATCGACGCCATTGACCCCGACTATATCACCATCCTCCGCCAGTGCGCCCGGGAGTGCGCCCTCTACGAGAGGGAACTGTGGCAGAAGCGGGAAGCCGAGTCGGAGCGGGTGACGATCTCGATGGAGTCGGTGGTCACCGAGCTTTCGGACGCCGAGCGGGAGCGGTTCCGTCAGGCGGTTCAGCCCATTTACGACGGCTACCCCGAAGAAATCCAGGCCCTCATCCGGGAAATCAAAGAGAGCTGACGGCTGTGAGAGCTGACGGCTGTTCAAAGCGCCTTTGCAGGGTTTGCAGGGGCGCTTTTTTTTGCAGGAGTACGGGCACTCTGCCATAAACGGGACTTGTCGTTTTGTGTGGCTTGCACAAGGTTTTTTTCAATTTTTTTGGAAGTCTAGCATATATTTTTATATCCGTTGACAAATTTTTTTGTGTTTGTTAACATTGTATTAATAAAAGCCCTCTTGAGAAAGGGCTTTGCGATACCCAACATGACAGGAGGAGAATTACTATGAAAAGAATTTCTCGTCGTTCGTTTCTGGCTGTCTGCGGCGCTGCCGCTGTGACTGGCGCCTGTCTCTTATACACATCTCCGA
>JAHLFH010000045.1 GCA_018883885.1 Candidatus Faecalibacterium intestinavium
GGATCAGCGCCCGGAGCGCGTCGGTCACCGGCCCGGCCTTGGGCTGCTGGGGCGGGTACTCCTTCGGCACCATCGAGATGGCCCCCGAGGGGCAGGCGTCGGCGCAGACGCCGCACCCGATGCAGCGGGCCGTGTCGATGACGCTGTTCTCTGTGTCGGTGGCCCCGGTGGGGCAGACGTACAGGCACAGGCAGTCTTTGGTACACAGCCGCAGGTTTCGGACCGCGTATTTCTCACTCATGATGTTGCCCTCCCCTCAATTTTTTGGAACTTCCAGGACGGGACCTTGCACACCGGGCACAGCTCGGGGGCGCTGTCGCCGATGTAGACAAAGCCGCAGACGGTGCAGACATAGACGCCGGTGTGCTCCAGCATCCGGTCCCCCTCTTTCTGGTAGCGGGCCAGCAGGGACTGAAGCATCCGGGTGACCTTCTCGCTCCAGACCAGCGCCCGCATCGCGCCCCGGTCCCTGTTTTCGGCGGCCACGGCGTGGGCATAGGGATAGCCGGAAGAAAGGTCCTGCTCCACCAGCTCCAGCAGAGCCTGATGGCTGGCTTCCTCCGCCGGGGCGGCCTTCGCCCGGAAAAAGTCGGCCAACCGGCGGAACGCCTCGGACTGTTCGGGCAGGTACTGCTTCTCGCAGCCCCGGGCCAGATTGGAGCAGATGACGCTCATCTCCATGGGGGAGAGTTCTTTCTCTGTGTGGGGCGCGTCTGGGGCGGGGGCGGCCGGAGCGGGCGCCTCGCTCTTTTCCCGAAACGCTTCCTTTCCCGCCCCGCAGAGGGGGCACTTCCAGTCCTCCGGGAGATCCGCCCACTTTGTCCCCGGGGCGATTCCGGCTTCCGGGATGCCTTTGGCTTCGTCGTAGGTGTAGGAACAGACCGAACAAACGTATTGTTTCATACAGTGCCTCGCCTCCTTTTCTCTTATTGTACCATATTTTAAAATTTTTTCCGTGACACCGTCACAGAACCATGGCTTTTCAGGAACTTTTCCGGATGCAGGCCCCGGCCTTTGCTGTTCTCAGTCTATCAGATTTCCTGTCCTTCTTCCGTGATTCCGTCACGCAAAAAGCCCCCGCGGGCCGGGCCGCAGGGGCAGGATACAGTTCACGGGTTCGATCCGGTGCGGTTCCCGTCCGGGGCAGAGGGGCGTCTCCGGCTCAGCTTGATGCAGGTCATGGTGTAGCTGACCTGGAGCACCCCCCAGACCGCCAGCACTGCGGCGACGGCCAGAAGGCCGGTGTCCGCAAAGATGTTGAGCATCACCAGCACGGCCCAGACCACGCCGCAGGCGATGTTCCCCGCCGTGAAGGCGCTGTAGGCCGCCTGGCCGATCTGGGCCCGCTCGGCCTCGTCGCAGCTGTCCAGCCAGTGTTTGCGGAATTTCAGGTCGTAGATGCTGCCCTTTTTCTCGGGGTTCATCCGCCGGGTCAAGTCCACGATTTTCTGCTGGAGCAGGGTCATGGCCGCCAGAGAGACGCAGAACAGCCCCACGTTTACAAGCGGGTTCTCGCACAGGAAGGAGGCCGCCAGAAAGAACATCCCCGCCAGCATGGCAAGGCTGGTAAAGAGCAGCGCATAGCTCAGCTGCCGCTCGATGGCGTCCATGGTCTCGTCCTCCTCGTCGTCGGCGTCCCAGGCGGCATACTGCGCCGCCGACCGGCGGTAGAGCACAAAGGCCGCCCCCAGCAGCGCCACGCTGCTCACCGGGATGCCCCAGGGGCAGACGGCGCTCAGGAGCCGCGCGGCCCCTTCCAGAATGTCCTCCAGAATGTCCTCCGCGGCAAACATGGCGCTCATGAAGCCCAGCACGCCGCCCAGAAGCGCGCAGCCCAGCACCGTGAGCAGAAATTTGGGAAGGGCCTTCCGGTTTTCCTTTTGAATCGTATCATTCCTTGCCATCGCCTTCATCCTCCTGATAGCTGAAAATATCCTCCACCGTCACCCCGCACAGCCGGGCCAGCTTGAGGGCCAGCGTCACCGAGGGGGAATAGTCCCCCCGCTCGATCTGGCTGATGGTCTGGCGGGACGCCCCCACCAGCCGCCCCATCTCCTGCTGGTTGAGCCCCAGCCGGGCGCGGTGTTCCTTCAAACGATTGTACAGTGGCATGGCCGCACCCCCCTTAACGACAAGTTTGATTTGCATTTTGACAACGATTCTTGTCATCTCAAGGATATCACTGACAAGGAAAGTTGTCAAGAGGGAGTTTTCGCGTTTCGCTTCCCGGGTTGACAGCGGCTCCGCCGCCGTGCTAGAATGAGCCAAAAATAAAGACAAGCCAGTCAGGGAGGAACGTATCATGTCCATCGAACGCGTCAGAGCATTTTTCAAAGCCCGGGGAATGGAAGACCGGGTGCTGGAATTTCCGGTGTCCAGCGCCACGGTGGAGCTGGCCGCCCGGGCGCTGGGCTGCGAGCCCTGCCGGATCGCCAAAACCCTCTCCTTTCTGGTGGAGGGCCGGGCCGTGCTGATCGTTGCGGCGGGGGACGCCAAAGTGGATAATCACAAATACAAGGCCCAGTTCGGCACGAAGGCCCGGATGCTCTCCCCGGAGGAAGTCACCGCGCTGATCGGCCACGCCGTGGGCGGCGTCTGCCCCTTTGCGGTCAACGAGGGGGTCGCCGTCTATCTGGACGAGTCCCTCAGGCGGTTCGAGACCGTCTACCCCGCCTGCGGCAGCAGCAACAGCGCCATCGAGCTGACCATCCCCGAGCTGGAGGAATATTCCGCCTCCTCCGGCTGGATTGACGTCTGCAAGGGCTGGGCGGAATAACCCCCCTTTCCCTTAAAAAAACAGCCCGGCCCGGTGCGTTTTGGATAAGCGCATCGGGCCGGGTTCTGTTTTGTCTCAATCCGAGGGCGGGCTGTCTTCTTCCTCCCCGCCCAGCAGCCGGGCCGCCAGGGCGTCCAGCTGCTCGAAGGTATAGAGGCGGTTCAGCGCCTCCACCAGCTCTTTTTTGGACAGCCGCGGGGGCAGCCCCAGCGCCGAGAGCAGCTTTGCTTTCCGCTCGGCGCTGCCCGCCGTCCCCGAGAGGCCCCAGTCGTACAGGTCCGTATAGGTCACCTGACGGCCCGCCGGGCCGGCCGGGGCCGAAACGCCGGCCTCCGGCCCCAGAGCGTCCCGGAGGCACTGGAGAAGCTGCTCGTCCGGCACACCCTCCACCCCCAGAAGGCCCTCTTTGCCGGGCTGGGGCTTCCGTTTTTCCTTGCCGTGGATGGCCGGGACATAGGCCTGCACCACGTTCCCCACCCCCACCAGATTGGTGATGTAATTCCGGATGCGGAAGCCCGCCGCGTCCGAATCGGTCAGCAGGATCAGGCCGTTTTTCCTTGCCAGCGCCTTGAACAGCTGCTGACGTTTTTTGTCCGAATAGATGGCGAACCCGTCGGTCAGGAGGATCATGGCGTCGGTCAGCCGGGCCAGCCGGGCCGCGTCATATTTGCCCTCCACGATGAGGACCCGGTCGGTGTGCAGTCTTTCGTTCATCCGTTGCTCCCCGCCAGCGCCAGCTGGCACAGCGCCGTTTCCAGCAGAATCTGCGCCGAAACCGGCTGGCTTTTCAATCGTTGGTCCAGTTCCAGAAGGATGGCAAGGCAGTCTTCCAGCTGGGCCAGGCTGTAATGGGCAGCCGTCTGGGCCGAACGCTTGAGCCGGAAGTCGCTGCCTTTGTAACCGAAGTCCTTGAACACGACGCTGTAATTTTTCCCGTGTTTTTGCCCCAGCTTGACCCGGTAGAGGTCGATGTAGCTGCCGATCATGGCCGCCGTTATGGCGACCGGCTCCTGCTGAAGCCGCAGCAGGGTCTGAAGCTTCTGGCAGGCCCCCGAGGCGTTTTTGGCGTTGATCATCCGAATCATCTCAAAGACGTCCGCTTCCAGGCTGACGGTGCCCATCCGGGCCACCATGGCCGCCGTGACGGTGCCGTACCCGGCCAGGGCGCAGAGCTTGTCCACCTCGTTTTCCAGCAGAAAGAGGTCCTCCCCGCACCGCTCCAACAGGACGTCGGCGGCGTTCTGGGCCAGAGAGGCCCCCTGCCCGGCGGCCCGCTCCATGAGCATGGCTTTCAGCTCGGCGGGCCGGGGTTTGGCCAGTTCTTCCGCATAGCCCAGCTTCCGGCAGTGGGCCGCCAGCTTCTGGGCCCGTTTGGAAAGCTTGAGCTTTCCCCATTCGGGCGCGAAGGCGCTGCACAGCACCAAAACGGCGTTTTCCGCACTGGTAATGGTGTCGCAGAGCGCGTCCAGATCGGCGTCGGAATAGGCCCCGGGGTCCAGCTCCGGCAGCCAGACCACCCGCCGGGTCCCGAAAAAGGAGATGGTGCCCGCCGCCATGACGATCTGCTCGATCTGGGGGGCCGCCCCGTCCAGCACCGTCACTTCCTCGGCGTCCTCCGCCAGCACCCGGCAGATCATCTGCCCGGCCTGCCGGACCAGATATCCCTCGGTGGAATAGAAATAAAACACCGGGCAGCCTCCCGCCGCCAGCTGGCGCAGCTTTTTTTCCTCCGGCATCCGTCCGCCTCCCCTCGCTTTGTTCTGAATCTATGGATATGATACCACACGGGCGGGTCTTTTGCCAGCCCGGGGCGGTTCAGCGCAGCCTTTCTCCCCCCTTGGGCCGAAGGGCGAGGCTGCTGTGCGCCGGAATCTCCTGCCCGGCCATCCAGCTGTAATCCGTCCGCAGGGTCAGCGCGGCCTCCCATCGAAAGGCGTCCGGCGCAGAGGGCGAGGCCAGCAGATAGTCCACCTCCACCGGCCGGGCCAGCTGAAACGCCCCGCTGACGGCGGCCAGGCTGCGGCCTCCGACGGTCAGCCGGACCGCGCAGCCCGAAGGCGTGCGGAACACTTCCGCCCCGATTTCCCCGCTCCAAAGGCGGAGCGTCTCATAATCGGCCATACCGGCCGCAGAAACCATTTCTTCCGCCTCCAGCCTGCAGGGGGATTCGGGCGAAAGCCGCAGGTCGATCAGAAGGTCGATTTTCTCTGCGCCCACCCGGGCCAGCTGGCTCTCGACGGCCTGTTCCCCGGCGGCGCCGCCCCGATAGAGGACGACGGCCCCGCCGTTCTGGCTCACCACCACCGAGGGGGTGAGCCCGCCGCCCGCCAGGGAAACCCGGGTCACATCCCGGCTGAGGGCATTTCCGAAGGCGACCCCCGCCCCGGCAACCAGCAGGACCGCCGGGACAGCCACCCGCAGGCGCACCTTCCAGCGGGCGGCCAGCAGGCACAGTCCCATCAAAATCAGACAGAGCAGGGCGGCATAGCCCGTCTCAAAATAGAGCTGCGCTCCCGGCCAGCCTTCCGCCATCCGGGCCCAGCCGTTGAGGCAGAAGACCAGCAGCCCGCCCCCGAAGGAGAAGGCCATCTGCACCGGTTTCAAAACGGGCAGCAGCCCGGTCAGGGCGGCCCCCAGTCCGCAGAGCAGGATGGGTTTCACCATCCAGAGCACCGCCACGCCGGACACCAGAGAATAGAGGCTGGCGCTCATCCCCCGCAGCACCAAAACCGGGAAGGTGGCCGCCGAAGCGCAGGCCGAGATGCAGGCGGCGTCCCACAGGGCGGAAAGCCCCCTCCCGGCCCAGTGGCTCAGCCGGGGCGGCAGACGGCGGCGGCGCTTTCTCCGC
>JAHLFH010000006.1 GCA_018883885.1 Candidatus Faecalibacterium intestinavium
ATCCAGAGCAGCCCCAGCGCCCCCAGACAGAGCCCCAGAGAGGGCGGCAGCCAGGCGGGCAGCCGCCCGCCCTCAGACTGTTCGATGGCCGGGATGAGCAGGCTCCAGATGCTGGCCGCCAGCATGATGCCCGCCGCCAGCCCGGTCAGGGTCCGCTCCATCCGTCCCTCCGCCGGGCGGCGCAGCAGAAAAACCCCCGCCGCCCCCAGAGAGGTGCAGGCCGCAGGCAAAAGAATCAGTCCTGCGGTCAGAAAATACTGTTCCAAATCGCATTCCCCCTTCCTCCGTTCTATTCCGGAGAGGGGGAAAAGGTGAGCCGCTCAGCCCCGGCGGCGGGGGCGTCTGCACGACCAGAAGCCGAAAAGGGTGCCGCAGACGCCGCCCACAATGTGCATAAAGTTGGCCACATTGTCCCGCACAAAGAAGGCGTCATAGACCTGCTCGCCCAGATAGAGGACCGCCACCAGCACCATGGTCAGGGGGATGCCCCCCGTCCCGCCCGAAAGGGAGGCCAGCATAATGAGCATAAACACGATGCCCGACGCCCCCAGAAGGGCCGTGCCGGGGAAAAGGACGCACTGGAGGATTCCCGAGACCAGCGCCGTCAGCAGGATGCCCTTCAAAAGGGGGACGCTGCCGTATTTTTCCTCCATGGGCGGGCCCACCACCAGAAAGAGCAGCATATTCCCCAGAAAGTGGTCCAGATTGGCGTGGCCCAGCACGTGCCCCACCAGACGGACATAAAACAGCGGGTCGCTCAGCGGGGCGCGGTAGACCGAGAACAGCCGGACGGTCGTCCAGCCGTCGGTGGCCCCGTCCAGAAAGAGCGCCCCCAGCGAGAGAAGGAAAAAGGTCAGAATGACCGGCGCGTTGTATTGCAGCCGAAGCTGAAACGTCTTTCGCTTCATGATATCCTCCCCCTGCCGCTCAGCCCCGGGTCTTTTCCCAGTATTCGCCCATGCTCTGGCCCGGCTGCCCGGTCACCTCGCAGGCCAGATACTCCGCAAGCCCCAGCGGCCCGGGCGTCCACTGCTGCGCCGCCTCGACGGTGGGGTACTCGATCTCCGCATACCAGAATTCCCCGGGCTGGCCCTCGTCCACATGGTTCACTTCCAGCACGCAGCCGTCCGGCAGGCGGTAGGAGCGGCGGAGCTTCGGGATGAGCGGCTTTCCGATGATCTTTTCGGCCAGCTGGTCAAACAGCTCCCGGTCCACCGGGCGCTCGATCTCCTCCCGGGCCAGCCCGCCTGCCGATTTGAAGCAGAGGACCCAGTCGGTTGTTCCGCCGGTCAGGGCTTCCTCCCGGATGCGGACCGTGGGCCGGACGCTGATGTACCCCTGCCGCATGAAAAATTCTTCCTCCAGCGGCAGCCCCTCCGGCCAGCCGTTCACCAGCCATTTTCGCTCGATTTCCATTGTGTTTGTCCTCCCCTTCTTCCGGTTTCCGGCACTCTGCCCCGGAAAACCCGCCCGGCAGGCGCTCGATCCTATTTATTATACCACGGTTTTATGATACAATAAATCCGGAAAACCCCGAAAAAGCAGCGCCGGAAGGGCCTTTCTCCCCCGCGGCCTGCAACAAAAACGTCAGGAGCAACCCAAATGAAAGCATCCCGCAGTTACCCTGCCTATACTGTCAATAAAAAAGCCGAGGCCTCCCTCGTGGCCGGGCATCCCTGGCTGTATGAGAACGACATCCTCGCCCAGCCCGAGACGCCCCCGGATAACGGCGCTCTGGTGGACCTTGTCAGCCCCAAAGGGGCCTACCTTGGCACCGGCCTTCTCTCCCTCCACAGCAAGATCCGGGTCCGGCTGATCTCCCGCAACGCCAACGACGCCTTCGACGCGGCATTCTGGAAGCGGCGGATCGAATACGCCTGGGCCTACCGCAAAACCGTCCTCCGCCCCGAGGACCTGTCCGCCTGCCGGATCATCTTCGGCGAGGCCGACCAGTTCCCGGGCCTGACCGTGGACCGCTTCGGTCCCATCCTCGTCACCCAGACCCTCAGCGTCGGGATGGAACGGCTCAAACCGGTGGTGTTCCCCCTGCTGGCGGAGGTCCTGCGGGCCGACGGCCAGCAGATCGACGGCATCTACGAGCGGAACGACGAGGCCCTGCGGGCCAAGGAAGGGCTGGAGCAGAACAAAGGCTGGTTTCCCCTGCCCGGGGAAACCCCGCCCCCTTCCACCCGGACCGAGATCTGCGAAAACGGCGTCTATTACCATGTGGACTTTGAAAACGGCCAGAAAACCGGCTTTTTCCTGGACCAGAAATACAACCGTCAGGCCGTGGCCCGGCTGGCCGCAGGCCACACCGTGCTGGACTGCTTCACCCACACCGGCAGCTTCGCCCTCAATGCGGCCAAAGGGGGCGCGGCCCGGGTCACCGCCGCCGACATCAGCGCCGACGCCATCGCCATGGCCCGCCGGAACGCCCAGCGCAACGGGCTGACCAACATGGATTTTCTCTGTGAGGACACCTTCGAGCTGCTGCCCCGCCTCGAAAAGGAGGGCAGCCCCTACGACTTCATCATCCTGGACCCGCCCGCCTTCACCAAGGCCCGCCGCACCGTCGAAAACGCCATGCGCGGGTACAAGGAGATCAACTACCGGGCCATGAAGCTGCTGCCCCGGGGCGGATATCTGGCCACCGCCAGCTGTTCCCACTTCGCCACCGAGGAGCTGTTTATCAAGATGCTCCGCTCCGCCGCAAAGGACGCCCACCGCCAGCTGCGGCAGATCGAGGTTCGCCAGCAGGCCCCCGACCACCCCATCCTCTGGGGCGTGCCCGAGACAAACTATCTGAAGTTTTTCCTGTTCCAGGTGATCTGAAATTCCGTCAAGAGTCGTACTTTTGCGCGATCCGCCGTCTTTTTCTCCCGGCATCAATGCGTTTACCATAAAAAACCCCGGCGGCGCCGGGGCAAAATCGTCAGATTTGTCAATTGCAATCTGGACCCCGCCGGGCTATAATCAGTCCATAAACAGCAACGGCGCTGTGGGTCATCCTTCTGACTCGCAGCGCCGTTTTGTTTGAGCCGGGCCGCCGGTTTTCAGGCGGCGTCCCCGGCAGGAACACAACAAAAATGCAGCCCTGGTATCTGTGTTTTGAGTCTATCATAGTAAGGAGTAGGATTTATGGCAGCCAACGTTATGGAAATCTACGGCAGCAAAGTCTTCAACGAATATGTGATGAAGGAACGCCTGCCGAGCGCAACCTACAAGAGCCTGAAGGACACCCTGCACAAGGGCACCCCGCTGGACATCGAAGTGGCCAACGTCGTGGCCAGCGTCATGAAGCGCTGGGCCATGGAGCTGGGCGCAACCCATTACACCCACTGGTTCCAGCCCCTGACCGGCATCACCAGCGAAAAGCACGACAGCTTCCTCAGCCCGGTGGGCGACGGCACCGCCATCATGGAATTCAGCGGCAAAGAGCTGGTCCGCGGCGAGCCTGACGCCTCCTCCTTCCCCTCGGGCGGCCTGCGCGCCACCTGCGAGGCCCGGGGCTATACCGCCTGGGACCCCACCAGCTACGCCTTCGTCAAGGACGACGTGCTGTGCATCCCCACCGCCTTTGTCAGCTATACCGGCGAGGCGCTGGACAAAAAGACCCCGCTGCTGCGTTCCATGAAGGCCCTGTCCGACCAGGCCATCCGGATTTTGAAACTTTTCGGCAAGGATGTGGACTACGTTTCCACCACCGTCGGCCCCGAGCAGGAGTACTTCCTGGTCAAGAAAGAGGACTATGAAGCCCGCCAGGACCTGATCCTCACCGGCCGGACCCTCTTTGGCGCACCGGCTGCCAAGGGCCAGGAGCTGGAGGAGCACTACTTCGGCGTCATCCGTCCCCAGGTTTCCGCTTTCATGAAGGAGCTGGACGACGTCCTGTGGGAGCTGGGCATCCCCGCCAAGACCAAGCACAACGAGGTGGCCCCCTGCCAGCACGAACTGGCCCCCATCTTTGACACCGCCAACGTCGCCATCGACCACAACCTGCTGACCATGGAGATGATGAAGAAGCTGGCCCCCAAGTACGGGCTGGTCTGCCTCCAGCACGAGAAGCCCTTTGAGGGGGTCAACGGCAGCGGCAAGCACAACAACTGGTCCATGAGCACCAGCAAGGAGAACCTGCTGGACCCGGGCGACACCCCCATGGAGAACCTGCAGTTCCTGGTCTTCCTGGCCGCCGTCATCAAGGCGGTGGACGAATACGCCGACCTGCTCCGCACCTCGGTCGCCACCCCGGGCAACGACCACCGTCTGGGCGCCAATGAGGCTCCCCCGGCCATTATCTCCATCTTCGTGGGCGAGGAGCTGGAGGCCGTCATCGACGCCATCGCCTCCGACTCCCCCTATGCCGGCCCCGTCAAGATGAAGATGGACCTGGGCGTCGATGTCCTGCCCAAGTTCAGCAAGGATACCACCGACCGCAACCGCACCTCTCCCTTCGCCTTTACCGGCAACAAGTTCGAGTTTCGGATGCCCGGTTCTTCCCAGAACCTCAGCGACACCAACACCATCCTGAACACCGCCGTCGCCAAGGAGCTCAAGGGCTATGCCGACGAGCTGGAGGGCGCCGAGGACTTCACCAAGGCGGTCATCGCCCTGGTCAAGCGGACCATCCGCGACCACCGCCGGGTCATCTTCAACGGCAACGGCTACTCCCACGAATGGGAGATCGAGGCCGAGAAGCGGGGCCTGCCCAACAAGAAGTATGCCCCCGTCGCTCTGCCCGCCCTGATTGCGCCCAAGAACATCGCCCTGATGGAGGAGTTCGGCGTGCTGACCAAGGTGGAGATGGAGAGCCGCTATGAGGTCGAGATGGAGCACTACGCCAAGATCATCAACATCGAGGCGCTGACCATGCTGGAAATGGCCCGCAAGCAGCTGCTGCCCGCCATCAACAGCTATATGAGCGATCTGGCCAACACCGCCGCCACCAAGATGGCCGTCAGCGAGAGCCTGAGCGTCCGCAGCGAGACCAAGACCCTCGAGCGCCTGTCCCGGGACGCCGACGCCATGAGCGACGCCATCGACGCCCTGGCGGACGCCGAGCACGCGGCCCAGGCCCTGGC
>JAHLFH010000046.1 GCA_018883885.1 Candidatus Faecalibacterium intestinavium
CCCGGCGGGCGTCCATGCAGCGGGCGAGGAAGGTCTCGTCCACGGCGCACCCGGCGGCCATCCCGTCCAGCACGGCCCCCACAGCCCGGCCATGGCTCTCGCCGAAGAGGGTCAGGGTGAGGGCGCTGCCAAAGGTGTTTTTCATGCTTTGGGCCCCTCCTCCATCCCCAGCAGGACCCGGAGGGATTCGACGGGCAGGGTATCGGCCCGCCAGCAGCCGAGGCCGGGGACCTTGATGACCGTAATCCGGCCATCCTGGGCCTTTTTGTCGTGGAGCATTTCGGCCAGAACCTTTTCCTTGTCAAAGCCGGTGCGCAGGGGCAGGCCGAGGCGGCGGTAGACCGCCCGGGTCCGCTTCTGAAGGGTTTTGTTTTCGATCATGGGCAGCATCCCCAGGGCGACGCACTCGCCGTGGTAGAGGCCGGTGGTCCGGCGGCCCTTGTTCCCCTTGACGGCCTCGATGCCGTGGCCGATGGTGTGGCCGAAGTTGAGGGCCTTGCGAACCCCGTGCTCGGTCTCGTCCTGCTCGACGATCTTCTTCTTGAACCGCAGGCAGCGGTAGATGATGGTGTCGATCTCGGCGTCCACATCCCCCTTCTCAAAGATGGAAAAGAGCTCGGGGTCGGCCAGCAGGGCGGCCTTGACGGCCTCGGCCAGCCCGTTGACGAAGTGGCGGCGGGGCAGGGTGGAGAGGGTTTCGGGGTCCACGATGACCAGCTTGGGCTGCCAGAAAGCGCCGACGATGTTTTTGGTGTCCCCGAGGTCCACGGCGGTCTTGCCGCCGATGGAGGAGTCGATCATCGAGAGGGTGGTGGTGGGGCAGTTGATGAAGTCGATCCCCCGCATGTAAACCGCCGCCGCAAACCCGGCCAGATCCCCCACGACGCCGCCGCCCACGGCGACCACCAGGTCCCCCCGGCCAAGCCCGAAGGCCAGCATCTGCTCGAGGACCGACTGCAGCGTTTTGAGGCTCTTGCTGCCCTCCCCCTGGGGCACCGTGATGATGACCGCGTCCCTGCACTGGTCGGCCACCTGCTGGGCGTAGACGGCGGGCACGCCGCTGTCAGTGACGACGGCCACCCGGCGGCCCAGGTTTGCGAACTGATAGAGATTCTGGAGCGCGCCCCGCCGGAGGATGATGTCATAGCTGCGGGCGCCCAGGTTCATGGTCAGTTTTGTGCCGAGAAATTCTTCGCTCATTTTGTATACACTCCTAAAATCCGCACGGTGCGGCAGACCCGGTCCAGTTCCCGGAGGAGCGCTTCGCTCTCGTCCCGGGCGGGGTCGCCCACCAGTTCTACATAAAAATAATATTCAAAGGGCACCCGGGGCATGGGGCGGCTCTTGATGGATTCCATGTTGAAGCCGGATTCCCCAATCTTCTGGATGACCTCGGCCAGCTTGCCGGGCTTGTTGTCCACCGTAAAGAGAAGGGAGAACCGGTTTCCCACCGTGGGCTTTTCCCGGCTGAGGACGATAAAGCGGGTGGTGTTGTCGCCGTCGGTGTTGATGTCCGGCACAAGCACCTCCAGCCCGTAGAGCCGGGCGGTCTCGGCGCTGGCGATGGCTCCTTTGGTCCGGTCGCCGGAGTCGGCCACGAACTTGGCCGCGAGGGCCGTGTTGGGCATGGCGGTGGCGGGCAGGTGGAGCCGCTTCAAAAAGGTGTCGCTCTGGGAGATGGCCTGCTGGTGGCTGTACACGCTTTTCAGCTCCCCCAGCTGGACCCCGGGCAGGGCCAGCAGGTTCTGGCGGACCGGCAGGTCGCAGACGTCCACCACCCAGAGCTCGGGGTGGTTGTAGCAGAGATCCAGCACGGCGGAGACGTCCCCGGCGTGGCTGTTCTCAAAAGGCACCACGCCCCAGGCCGCGTCTGCCCGGGAGACAGCGTCAAACACCTCGTCCCAGGTGGGATAGCTGACGGCCTCGGCATGGGGGAAAAGGGTCCGCAGGGCAATGTGGGCAAAGGCGCCCTCCACCCCCTGATAGGCCGCGCGGTTCCGGCCCATTGCGAAGGCCTCGTATTGTTTGGCCAGCTCCATCCGGTTGCGCAGATGGTCGAGGTAATAGGGCCGCAGGGCGGGGTCCTGAATCTGGGCGGCGGCCTTCTCCAGCACCCGGGCCTCCCGGGCGGGGTCATAAATGGGCAGGCCGTGTTCCTTTTTGTACCGTGCCACAGCCAGCACAGCCTTCATCCGCCGCTCAAAGAGGGCGGCCAGCTCTGCATCCACGGCGTCGATTTCCTGCCGGGCTTGTTCCAGCGGGTCCATGGGATCACATCCTTTTGATTTGATAATCCTCATAAGTATAACATAACCCCCGGGCCGAAACAACCAAACGGACCGGGGAGTTAATGGGAGAAAATTTCAGAATTCGACCCGGAAAAAAGAGGAAAAATACGCTCACCGGCGGACGAAAAAAGCCCCGCCTTCCCGGGGCGGGGCGAATCATCGCGGCTTCAGGTCCTCCAGAGAGCGGGGACGGGAATAATACCGCCCGTAGGGGTTTTCTACTTTGGGCGGCGGGGGCGGGGCCGCCGGGGCGGGTTTCCCGGACAGCCGGGACGGACGGGCCTGTCTCTTATA
>JAHLFH010000047.1 GCA_018883885.1 Candidatus Faecalibacterium intestinavium
GCCCCCGCAGGATGACCGCGGCGGCCATTCCCGCCGGGGCGGGCACGTTGCCCAGCTCGATCAGGTACAGGTTATACCGCATCCCGGCGGCGTCCCGCCCCAGAAGGGCCGCTGCGTCGGGCAGCTGCTCCACGATGCAGGCGTCGGTCCGGCGGGAGTAGTAGTCCATGCAGATCCGCTGCAGCCGGCTGCGCAGGGCGGCGTCCGCCGAGCAGATCGCAATGTGAAAAACCATGAAGCAACCTCCTGAAAAATTTGCATTCGGTGCGGCGGGCAGGGTTTGCATTCGGCACCGGAAGAGTGTATTATAAGGGTGGAAACAGGGTTCCGCCCAAAAACAATGTGAAAAGGAGACACTTGGCCATGGAGCAGCCTCTGGTGAGCATCATTGTGCCGGTTTACAACACCGAAAAACGGCTGAGCCGGTGCATCGGAAGCATTTGTGCCCAGACCTGGCAGAATCTCGAAATCCTTCTCCTCAACGACGGTTCCACCGACGGCAGCCTGGCCGTCTGCGAGGAATTCCGCGCCCGGGACCCCCGGATTCGGGTGATCGACAAGGAAAACACCGGCGTGTCCGACACCCGCAACGTGGGCCTCGGGCTGGCCCGCGGCAAGTACATCCAGTTTTCAGACAGCGACGACTACCTCGACCCCGACTGCACCCGCCGTCTGGCGGAGGCCGCCGAGGCAAACGAAGCCGACCTTGTGGTGGCTCCTTATCGGATGGTGATTGCCCGGGGGATGAGCTTTGCCCGGGGGCTTCAGGAAAAAATCGCCCCCACCCAAAAGGACGAGCCCCCCGCCGAAGACCCCGGGGCGGAGCCCGAGATCCGGGAATACGGCTTTCTGCCCGCCGGACTGCTGACACGGGAGGAATACGCCCTGGCCCTGATGAAAAAGCCCGGTTCCTTTTATTACGGCGCTCTCTGGAACAAGCTCTACCGCCGGGAGGTGCTGGAGGGCGGGCCGGTCCGTTTTGTGGAGGACGTGCCCTGGGGAGAGGACTTTGTCTTTAACGTGCAGGTCATCCGCCGGGCGGAGCGCTTTTTCGCCATCGAGACCCCCGGGTATTACTACGTCCAGAACGCCCAGGGCCTCTGCCACACCCAGATCAACCCGATGACCGTCATTCAGGGCAAGAGCCTGCTGTTCCCCTATTACAAAGAGCTTTACGAGGAGCTGGGCCTCTACGAGGAAAAGCGGGTGGAAATCTACAAATATCTGGTGGAAATGTCGGAGAGCGTCTTTTCCACCGGCCCGTTCCAGAAGCTGGTGACCGACGTCAAGGAGATCTTCCGGGACATTCTGCCCGAGGGCGCCCCTTCCTCGGAGGACGATTCCGGGCCGGCCCCCCAGAACTGAAAAACCATCATTCAGCAAACCGCCGCCGGAGCGCAGAACTCCGGCGGCGGTTTTTGTTGGGCGGAAGCCCCGGGCCGTCGGCTCAGCAGCCGATGGCCGCGCACTTTTTGGCCAGCCAGTCCCGTTCTTCCTCATTCAGACGGGGGGCCAGCTTTTCAAAGACCTGGCGGTGGTAGTTGTTCAGCCAGTCCAGCTGTTCCCGGCTCAGCACGCCGGGCACGATGGGGGAGGTGTCAATGGGGACAAAGGTGACCGGCTCAAAGGCCAGGAAGGTCCCGTACTGGTTGGCGGCCTTCCGGACGCATTCCAGCTCGTTCTCAATCCGGATGCCCACCCGGCCCCCTTCATAGACGCCCGGCTCGTCGGTGATAATCATGCCGGGGACAAAGACCACCTTGTTCCGCCCGTTGAGGGAGTGGGGCCCCTCGTGGACGTTGCCCACAAAGCTGACGCTGTGGCCGGTGCCGCAGCGGTAGTTGATGAGGCGCCGCCAGAGGGGTTCCCGGGCCAGAGTATCCAGCATCTGGCCGGTGCAGTAGTCCAGCCAGACCGCCCGGGCAATATCAATGTGGCTCTGGAGGGTCCAGGTGTAGAACAGCCGCTCCTCCTCGGTCAGCTCGCCCAGCGGATAGGTGCGGGTGATGTCGGTGGTGCCGTCCAGATAAGTTCCGCCGCAGTCCACCAGCAAAAAGCCCTTGGGCTGGAGCTTTGCGTGGTCCGCCTCGGTGGCGTGATAGTGCATCATGGCGGCGTTGGGGCCGTAGGCCGCGATGGTCTCAAAGCTCTCCACCAGGAATTTGTCCTGGGCGCTGCGGTATTTGTGGAGGATCTCGTCCACCGTCAGCTCGGTCAGCTCCTCCCCGGCGGCCATCCGCTCCTCCAGCTCCTTCTCAAAGCGGACCATGGCCACGCCGTCCCGGAGATGAGCCTCCCGCAGATGGGCCAGCTCGGTGGGGTTCTTGACCCCCTTGAAGGCCAGCAGCGGGTCCTCCAGATCCTTGACGGTGAGGGCGGGGTTGCCCTCCAGCGCTTCAAAGACTGCATAGTTCACCGAGGCCGGGTCGGCCAGGACGGTCTGGGGCTGGGGCTGGGCCGCCAGGAAGTCCAGCACCTCGTCGTAGCCCGCCAGAGTGACCCCGTTTTCGGCCAGCTCCGCGGCGGCCTCGGGGGCCAGACGGCTGGAATTGATAAAGAGGACCGCCTGCTCCATGGTCACATAGCAGTAGGCCATGGCGTAAGGGGTGCAGTTGATGTCCATCGCCCGCAGGTTGAGCAGCCAGGCGAGGTTGTCCAGCTTGCCGCAGAGCTGGGCGGTGCAGCCCAGTTCGGCCAGCTTTTTCCGCAGCTGGGCGAGCTTTTCCGCCGGGGTGTGCCCGGCGTATTCGGCCCCCAGCAGCCAGGCGGGGGTCGCGGGCAGGGCCGGGCGGCCCTCGGTCCACAGCTCGTCCTCCAGATTCAGGGTCTTGACCGAGGCGCCCTTTTTGTCCAGCGCTTCTTTCAGGCCCCGGACCAGAGCGCAGGAGGCGGTCAGGCCGCAGAGGCCCAGGCTCTGCCCCTCGGACAGCGCCGCGGCGCAGTATTCTTCCACGGTGGGCACGCCGGGCTCCGCCATCTTCTGGAGCTGGATCTCGCTGCCGGCCAGCTCCTTCTCGGCCTGGACAAAGAACCGCCCATCCGCCCAGAGGGCGCTGCCCGTCCGGGTGACCACGAGGGTGGAGTTCTCGCCGGTAAAGCCGGAGAAATATTCCCGCGCGTTGTAGTGGGCGGGCAGGTATTCGCTGGAATGGGGGTCCCCGGTGGGGATCAGATAGGCGTCGCACCCCTGGGCCAGCATGGCCGCCCGCAGGGCTGCGATCCGCTCGTTGACGGTATTCATAAAATAGAAACCCTTCTTTCAAAACGCTTTTTGCCGGGAAAGCCCGGCTGCAATGGTTGGCATCCTTCTTATTGTAGCATCCCGGCCCGGAGAATGCAATCGTCCGCCGGGGCGGGGTTTTTGCAGGGGGAAGGGCTTGCTATTTTGTATTGTTTGTGTTATACTATATAACACAAAGAAAGGAGGCGACGCGCCATGCTGTTTACACTGGATTTCAGCAGCCCGGTCCCCATTTACCGGCAGATTCGGGATCAGGTGGTGCTGGCGGTGGCCGAGGGGCGGCTTCTCCCCGGGGAGAAGCTGCCCGCCATCCGCACCCTGGCCGAGGACGCCGGGGTCAACAACATGACGGTGAGCAAGGCCTATCAGCTGCTCAAGGCCGAGGGGTATCTGGTCACCGACCGGCGGAACGGGGCGGTGGTCTGCCGCCCCAGCGCCCCCGCCGGGCTGGACGAAACCCAGCTGGCCCGGCTGCGGATGCTGGCCGGAGAGGCAAAGCTCGCGGGGCTGAGCCGGAAGGAATTCGAGGCCCTCTGCGGGGCGCTCTACCACGAAATGGAGGGATAACGGATGATGTCGCTGATTATGGCGGTCTGTATGCTGCCGGTTCTCCTGATGCTGTACCTGATGGAGCGGAACGAGGCCACCCCCAAAAAGGGGATGATCCTGGGGGTGACCCTGCCCCCCGAGGGCCAGACCCTGCCCGAAGTGCAGCAAATCGCGGCCCGGTTCCAGCGGCAGCTGGCTCTGGTCTGTCTGGGCTGCGCGGCGCTGGCCGTGCCCGTCTTTTTCATCGAGGGGGAGATGGCCGCTCTGACGGGGTGGATGGTCTGGCTGGTCCTTTCCATCTGCCTGCCCATGGTTCCCCATATTCTGGCCAACCGCGCCCTCAAGGCCCTGAAAAAGGCCCGGGGCTGGCAGGCCGAAGGGGCCGTCCGCCGGGTGGTGGACACCAAAGCCGCCGAGGCCTCTCTGCCCCGGCCCATCCGCCACCGGATGCTGGCCGGGGCTCTGGCGGTCTGCCTGCTGCCCCTCGCCCTTCTGTTCGTCTTTGAGGACGCCGCCATGCGCTGGAGCCTGACCATCCTCTGCCTGTGCGACACCGCCTGCCTGCTTCTGATCTGGGTCTGCGGGCGGTGGATGTTCCGCCGACGGGCCGACATGGTCAGCGGGGACACTGCCCTCAACCAGACCCTTCTGCGGGTGCGGCGGCTCTACTGGGACCGCTGCTGGGTCATCAACCTCTGGGCCATCGCGGCCCTCAACCTCCTGATCGGGCTGAATATGCTCTGGCCCAGCGAACTTTTGATGCTGGTCATCTTCGTGGGGTTCAACTTCTTCCTGATCGGCGTCTGCCTCTGGACCGAGCTGGGCACCCGCCGGGCCCAGGAGCGGCTCACCAGCGGGGTGGAGATCGTCGCCGACGAGGACGACCGCTGGATCTGGGGCCTGTTTTACTACGACCCCTCCGACCGGCGGCTGATGGTGGCCAAGCGGGTGGGCATCGGCACCACCATGAACCTGGGCCGCCCTCTGGGGCTGATTCTCAGCGGGGCGTCTGCCCTGCTGCTGGTGGGCTGTGTGTTCATTGGGCCCATCATGGGCTGGTATTACGGAAAACCTCTGGGGCTGACCCTCACCGACACCGCCCTGGTCGCTTCCCTGGGGGATAAGGAAAAATATACCATCTCCCTCGACGAAATTACCGGCTTTGAACTGCGGGACACCCTGCCCCCGGCCTCCCGGAACTTCGGCGTCGGGATGGAGACCTATTTGCAGGGCAGCTTTACCATCTCGGGCGAAGGGGGCGGCCAGCTGAATCTGGACCCCACCCAGCCGCCCTTCCTCCGGGTGGAGACCGAAACCGGCACCTTCTGGCTGGGGGCGGACACCGGCGAAGCCACCCGCGAGGCCGCCGCGGCGCTGGCACTCCGGCTGGCAGACTGAGAAATCCACAAAAAAGTTACAGTTTTTCCGGCCAAAACGCTGGTTCGGCCATTGACAGCCTTGTTATAATAATAGATGTACAAAACATCTGTGGGCGGGCAGCGCCGTCCACCCTGGAATAAGAAAACGAGGCAATCCAGTATGACGAAAATTGATATCTTTTCCGGCTTTCTGGGCGCTGGCAAGACCACGCTCATCAAAAAGCTGATTCAGGAATCCTTCGGCGGCCAGAAGGTCGTCCTGATTGAGAACGAATTCGGCGAGATCGGCATCGACGGCGGTTTCCTTCAGGAGTCCGGCGTCCAGATCAACGAGCTGAACGCCGGCTGCATCTGCTGCTCTCTGGTGGGCGACTTCCGGGAAGCCCTCAAGAAGGTGGTGGAGCAATACCACCCCGACCGCATCCTCATCGAGCCCTCCGGCGTCGGCAAGCTGTCCGACGTGACCCGCGCCGTGGAGGGCGTGGCCGAGACCCTGGACGTGGAGCTGTCCAGCTTTGTGACGGTGGCCGACGTCAACAAGGTCAAGATGTATATGAAGAACTTCGGCGAGTTCTATGACGACCAGATCAGCCACGCAAGCTGCATCCTGCTCAGCCGCACCCAGACCGCCAGCGAGGACAAGGTGGCCGCCGCCGTGGCCCTGCTGCGGGAGAAGAACCCCACCGCCACCATCGTCACCACCCCCTGGGAACAGCTGACCGGCGCCCAGATTCTGGAAGCCATGTCCACCCGGCACGACTTTGTGGCCGAGCTGCTGGCCATGGCCGCCCAGGCCAACGCCGAGCACGCCCATGAGGACGAGGAAGAACACGAGCACGACCACGAGGGCCACTGCTGCCACCATCACCACGACGAGGAGGAGCACGAGGAAGGCCACTGCTGCCACCATCACCACGACGAGGAGGAGCATGAGGAAGGCCATTGCTGCCATCATCACCACGATGAGGAGGAGCACGAGGAAGGCCACTGCTGCCACCATCACCACGATGAGGAGGAGCACGAGGAAGGCCACTGCTGCCACCATCACCACGATGAGGAGGAGCACGAGGAAGGCCATTGCTGCCACCATCACCACGATGAGGAGGAGCATGAGGAAGGCCACTGCGGCTGCGGCCACCATCACCATCATCACCACCACGATCACGACGCCGACGAGGTCTTTACCAGCTGGGGCGTCGAGACGGCCCGCAAGTTCTCCAGGGCTGAGATCGAGTCTGCTCTCTTCGAGCTGGAAAGCGGCAGGTATGGCATGATCCTCCGCTCCAAGGGCATCGTGGACTGCGGCGTCCAGGGCTGGCTGGAGTTCGACTACGTCCCCGGCGAGTGGGAAGTCCGTTCCCGCAGCGCAGACGTGGGCGGCAAGCTGGTGGTCATCGGCTCCAAGCTGGACGAGGCGGCCATCGCGGGTCTGTTCGGCTGCTGAGCGCCGCAAAGGAGAAACCGTTATGGCAAAAGAAATTCCGGTTTACCTGTTTGTGGGCTTTCTCGAGAGCGGAAAGACCACCTTTATTCAGGAGACCTTTGAGGACGCCAACTTTGACTCCGGCGACCGGACCCTGCTGCTGATCTGCGAGGAGGGCGAGGTGGAATACCAGCCCCAAAAATTCGCGTTCCCCGGCACAACCGTCGTGACCATCGAGGACAAGGCCGAGCTGAACCCCCAGAACCTTTCCCGGCTGGAAAAGGAGTCGGACGCGGGGCGGGTGGTCATCGAATACAACGGGATGTGGCTGTTACAGGAGCTGGCGGACGCCCTGCCCCAGAACTGGATCATCTATCAGTGCATCGCCACCGCCGACGGCACAACGGCCCTGACCTACGCCCGGGACAACGCCATGCGCAGCCTGATGCTGGACAAGATCGCCCGCAGCGAGCTGATCGTCTTCAACCGGGCCGAGGCCGTCAACAACGACGACGCCCGGACCGAGCTGCACAAGCTGGTGCGGCAGGCCTCCCGCAAGTGCGACATCGCCTATGAGTTCGCCGACGGCAGCGTCGCCTACGACGACATCCCCGACCCGCTGCCCTTCGACCTCAACGCCCCGGTCATCGAGATCGGGGACGACGATTTCGGCATCTGGTATATGGACTGCCAGGACGAGCCCCAGAAGTACACCGGCAAGACCGTCAAATTCCTGGCCCAGGTCTGCCAGACCAGCCGGGCGGGCAAAAACAGCTTTGTGCCGGGCCGGTTCGCCATGACCTGCTGCGTGCAGGACATCCAGTTCGTCGGCTTCCCCTGCGTCTACGACGGCTGCAAGGCGCTGGAACAGCGCACCTGGGTGACGGTCACCGCCAAGGTCAATTACAAGTTCCACAACATCTACCGGGGAAAGGGCCCCGTGCTGACCGCCCTGTCGGTCGAGCCGGGCCACAAGCCCCTGAGCGATGTAGTCACCTTCTCTTAATCCAACCCAAAAACAGGAGGCTATGCAGATGACAGGTTTATTCCGTATTCTGGGCGCGGCTGCGGCCGTGGCCGCCGTGGGCGCCGCCGTTGTGGCGGTGACCAAGCTTCTGGAAAAGGACCAGCCCATCGAAGTGTTTGAGACCGAATTCCCCGAGCAGGCCGAGGACGACCCCGCAGCCGCTGCCGAGACGGCGGCCGCGTATGCCGAGGCC
>JAHLFH010000048.1 GCA_018883885.1 Candidatus Faecalibacterium intestinavium
ACTGGGCGGCCTCCGCCCCGGCCGCCTGAAGCCGGCGCCGCAGCGCGTTGGGGGACTCGCCGGTGTATTTTTTAAAGCAGTAGCTGAAATAATGCTGGTCCGTATAGCCGCAGCGCCCGGCCACTTCCTGAATGCGCAGATCGGTGGTTTCCAGCAGCTGGCGGGCGGCCTCCATCCGCTTGCGGATCAGGATGTTGATGAAGGTTTCCCCCGCGTATTTCTTGATGCAGGCGCTCAGATGGTTGGGGCTGACGTCCAGCATACCGCTCAGGGAAATCAGGGACAGGTCCGCCTCCATGTAATGCTGGTCCAGCGCTTCCAGCGCCCGCTGGCACAGCCCCTGGCCGCCGGCTGCCGGCATCCGGTCGCTGATGAACCGGACCCCGCCCTCGGCAGGGTCGGCCTTCTGCATGGCCTCCATGGCTTCCCGGTAGGCCCCGTGCAGCCGGGACAGCTCCGCCGTCATCCGGCTCACCCCGATGCGGCAGCGGCAGCCCAGCACGCGGTCGGCGATCTGGCAGATTTCATCGGCCAGAATGTGCAGGTATTCTTCAAAGTCGGAGCGGTTGCCCAGCAGCACGCAGATCACCCGCCCGCCCGAAAAGAAGCTGACGCTCCGCAGGTACTTTGACGCCAGATCGTCCACCGTGGAGGCGAAGGCGGGGGAGGTACACAGAGCGCCCTGGGCGTTCTGGAGGGTGAGGGCCATGACGGTATAGTTGGGCCGGTCGGTCTCGTCCTGCAACAGGCCGCACTCCACCGCGTACCGCCCGGTCTGGGGGTCGGGCTCGGCGTATTCGTCCAGCACCAGCGGCATCAGAAAGACCGCCCGCTTGTCCTGGGGGGCCGGGGCGCGGGTGGCCTCCCGAAAGAGGGCGAACTGGGCGTCGATCTTCTGATGGATGATCCGCAGCTCCGCCGCAATGCCGTCGATGGTCAGGGGCTTGACCATATAACTGATGATGTTATACTGGATGGCCTGCTTGGCGTAGGAAAAATCATCGTACCCGCTGAGAAAGGCGATGTTCATGGCGGGGCGGATCTCCCGCACCTGGCGGGCCAGCTCAATGCCCGAGATGAAGGGCATCCGGATATCGGTAATCAGCAGGTCCGGCTCCAGCTTTTCCACCAGCTGGAGCGCGTCCAGGCCGTTGGAGGCGCTGCCCGCCAGCGCGAAGCCCAGCTCCCCCCAGGGGACCATCGAACAGATGGCCTCCCGCAGCACATCCTCGTCGTCAGCCACCACGACGGTATAAACATTTTTGCCTATCATCCGCAGACCCTCCTTTGTGCGGCCGCCCCCGCCGTCGCAGGGGAAACAGCACTCTTATTGTAAAGATTTGTCAGCCGGAATGCAAGACCGCCCCCGCAAAACAAAAGCACGCAGGGCGCTGCCGGATACCGGCGCTCTGCGTGCTGGCTGCTTTTAAAGCATGGTTGAACCCTGCCATACCCCCAGTGCGGGGTCTGGGGCAACAACAGCGACCGCTGCCAGTGGCAGAGGGAGGGAGCTGTCACCGGTTTTCCCCTTCCGGCCGGGCCGGCCACGGCTGCCGCGGGGTATGGCGGCGGTCATAGGGGGTGCCGGAATAGTGGCGCTTTTTTTCGCGGTACATATTCTGGTCCATCTGGCGCAGAAAACTGTCCGCCGTATCCAGACGGGGGTCAAAGGCGGCTGTTCCGATGGACAGAGTGATCTCATAGGGGCAGCCGTCCTGCTGGACCAGCCGCCGGACCGCGCCCCGAATCTGCTCTGCCAGCACCCGGATCTGGGCCTCGTCCCCCTTGCTGATGACGACGAATTCGTCCCCGCCGTACCGCGCGGCGACTTCCTGCTCGGTCACCGTCTCCGCCAGCGCCTGCCCCACCTTCCGCAGGGCTGCGTCCCCCTCGGAATGACCATAGCTGTCGTTGATGGCCTTGAAGGAATTGATGTCGATCATCATGCCGGAAAACCGGCGGTGGACCATCATCCCCTGGGTCAGATACTGCAAATACCGGTTCAGATATTCCCGGTTGTACAGCCGGGTCAGCGAATCCAGCATGGAGGTTTCATTCTGGAGATTGATGTACAGGGAGGTAAGGCCGAAGGCCATCGAGACCCAGACCAGCGACAGCCCGTAGCACAAAGACTGGATCAGGCAGCCGACGAAGATGGGAGCCAGAAAGACCACCGCCGGCATAAAGAGATATTTCCCCGCTTTCTTCCGGTAGAAAAACACCCGTCCCCCGCCCCAGAGCAGGTAGCCGAAGGCCACCAGATACGGCAGAACCGACAGCGGCTGCCGCCGGTAGACGTTGTCCGGGGAGATGGAGAAGAAGATCGGGTAAAACAGGTTCAGCAGCGCCATCCCGCAGACGATCAGCCCCGGCACGGGCAAGCCGGACCGCAGCCCCGGCACCCGGCCAAACAGCTTGTATTCCACATAGGACACCCAAAGCATCCCGCAGATCGCGCTGCCCATATACAGCATGATGTTGGACGCCACCGCCAGGGCGCGGACCGCCGGACGGTCCACCCCGTCCGCAAGGAAGGTCAGCGACTCCATCAGGCACATCCACATCCCGATCAGGCAGAGGGAGAAAAACAGCCGGTCGTCCAGAAGCGAATTGCGGATATGCTTGCGGTTGCTCAGTACCAGCAGGAGCGTCAGCGCGGCGCCCAGGCCATTGGCTATAAAAATAGCAGGCAGATTATGCAATGTCCTCGTTCCTTCCTTTCTGCACCACCGGGGCGGCGGGCCGGGGGGTGGTTTCCCGTCCGGGCCCGCCGCGAACCATCTTCCATGGTGGCTCGTCTACTTTTGATTTTATCACATTTTTTCTCCCAGCGAAAGGGGGCGGCGGCCCTCTCCGCCGGAAAAAAATCCCGGACTCTGCCTGCGGAAAACATTTTCCGCCCCCCGGGGGGGCCGCCTTTGGGCTGGACGGGCTTATTTGAGCAAATTTTGAGCAGATCATGAAAAAACCGTGAACTCCCCCTTGTATTTTCAAGAAAAAACACTAGAATTGATACAGGAGCGGCGGCCCGCCGCACCCAAACATTCAGGGGAGGTTTTTTTATGATCAGTTTTCTGCTCTGTCTGGCCCTTTTGATTCTGGGGTATTTTACATACGGCAAAGTGGTGGACAACGTCTTTGGGCCGGACGACCGGGAGACCCCCGCCGTCCGGATCAACGACGGGGTCGATTACGTCGTCATGCCCCAGTGGAAGCTCTTTCTGGTCCAGCTGCTGAACATCGCGGGCCTCGGCCCCATCTTCGGCGCATTGCAGGGGGCGCTGTGGGGGCCTGCGGTGTTCCTCTGGATCACCTTCGGCACCATCTTTGCGGGCGGCGTCCACGACTACTTTTCCGGCATGCTGTCCGAGCGCAATGAGGGCGCTTCCATCTCGGAGATCTGCGGCATCTATCTGGGCGGCGGCATGAAGAACCTGATGCGGGTGTTCAGCGTGGTGCTGCTGGTCATGGTGGGCACGGTGTTTGCCGTCGGCCCCGCAGGCCTGATCGTCACCCTGTTCAAAAACAGCGGCTTCACCGGCCTGATCGCCAGCACCGAGGTCTGGCTGTGGATCATCCTGGCCTATTATTTCGTCGCCACCTTCCTGTCCATCGACAAGATCATCGGCAAAATCTACCCGGTCTTCGGCATCTGCCTCATCGTCATGGCGGTGGGCGTCGGCATCGGCGTCTTCCTCAACCCGGACTATGTGATTCCCGAGCTGTGGACCAATTTCTACAACATGGAACCCACCGGCAAGCCCATCTGGAGCTTCATGTTCATCACCGTCGCCTGCGGCGCGATTTCCGGCTTCCACGCCACCCAGTCCCCTCTGATGGCCCGCTGCATGAAATCGGAGCGTCAGGGCCATCTGGTGTTCTACGGCGCGATGGTCTGCGAGGGGGTCATCGCCCTGATCTGGGCCGCCGCGGGCTGCTCCATCTATGAGGTCACCAACGGCCTGAACACCGGGCTGAAGGCCGTCCTTGCCAACGGCCAGTCCGCCGCCATCTACGACGTCTGCTCCAAAACCATGGGCGGCGTCGGGGTGGCGCTGGCCATGCTGGGCGTCATCGCCTGCCCCATCACCTCAGGGGACACCGCCTTCCGCAGCGCCCGCCTGACCCTGGCCGACTGGTTCAAGCTGGATCAGGAGAGCTGCCGCAAGCGGCTGCTCCTCTGCGTTCCGCTGCTGCTGGTGGGGGCGTTTGTGGGCCATCTGGACTATGACGTCGTCTGGCGGTACTTCAGCTGGACCAACCAGACCCTGGCCATGATCGTCCTCTGGGCGGCCAGCATGTACCTGTTCCAGCAGAAGAAAAACTACTGGATCACCGCCGTTCCCGCCACCTTCATGAGCGCCGTGTCCGCCACCTACTTCGTGCTGGGGGACGAGTGCCTGGGCCAGCTGCTGAACACCAAAGACGCCGCCGGGGCCACCGTCTACAACACCGCCATCGCATACCCTGCGGGCGTCCTCTTTGCCGCCCTGCTGCTGGCGGTCTTCCTCTTTGCCACCCGCAGACAGGCCGTCCGGAAGTAAGCGCCCGGCCTCATCCCCGCCGCCGGCCGCTGCCCTCCCGCACCGGCCGGCGGCTTTTTTATCCCGTTGATTTCGGTTGATTTCAAAAAGAAAGGCAGCGGCGTCTCTCCATACGCCGCAAGGGTGCAGCCCTATGATCTTAAAACCCGTGCAGCTGGGCCGACAGGCCCTGGACCCCGAAACTCTGGCCGCAGACAAAAAGCGCTGCCGCCCCTTCGGCCCCTGCGGCGCAGGGGAAAAGGCCCTCTACCTCGGCGGCTTCTGGCTGGACCGGCGGTATTACCTCCCCTATTCCTCCATCCAGCGGGTTTTCAAACGGGTGGCCATGAGCCGGGGCGGCTTTTCCCGCAAAGGGATCTTCGCCTCCCTGCCCTATCTGGTGGTCCAGTACGACGGCGGCCGGGAGAAGCAGTGCCTTTTCAAGCAGGAAGAACAGGTGGACCAGCTTCTGGACTGGCTGGCGCAGCGCCGCCCTGAGATCAAGCGGGCCAGCGCCGACGCCGAGGCGC
>JAHLFH010000049.1 GCA_018883885.1 Candidatus Faecalibacterium intestinavium
CATTGGGCTGGGAACCTGATGCCCTGCCCGGCTCCGCCTGAACCATCAACCTATACGATCAATTAGCCTGCCGTCCAGGCGGGCTGGGTTGTTGCGCCCTTCCGGGGGAAGGTTTTCATAACAAAAAAGCCACAATCCTTCGTGAAAAAGACTGTGGCTTTCAGCTGTTTTTGTTGTTCTGCCAGGGCCGGTAAGGACGCTTGTACTTCGGCGGATGACTGAACATCGGCTCATGCTCCGAAAACGGGAGGGTCTGCAAAACCCGGTCAATGTCGGTGGATTCCATATCATACTGGGACTGGCAACTTTCCCGGATGGCATCTTTGATGCTCTGGACAGTACACATATTCATTCCTTTCCTTTCGTAGTGATAATGAGTTTACGGGTGGCGGCGGCGCTTGTCCGGTTTGAAGTCGAGCACATGGCCCTCGATCACACGGGCATACCGCTTGATTTTGATTTCCCGACGCTTCTGGCTTACGAGGGCGGCCTGATACCCGTCCTCCGTAAGAAACAGCCGCATATCATCGCCGGGGCAGCCGTAGGAACAAGGGCGCTGAACGGAAAACTCGATCATCCAGCGGGTGCTGTCCTGAAAACGCTCTACGGCCAAGATATTGTGTCCTTTCAGCTCACGGGCTGAAATATCCCTCATAGGCGGCTCCTTTCATCGTTCCTGGTCTCTCTGGCGCTTCTTCTGCCACGCCTCCAGCAGTTTGATAATGGTTTCCTGCATCCGCTGGGGCGTATAGCTTTTGGGGAAATACTTCCGCAGGGTGTCGGAGGTGAAAGTCACTTTGTCGAGATCACTTTTCTTTTCCTCACCCATGATGACGCGCATCATATCGAGGGTCAGATGTCCCTCCTGGCTGTATTTCTTGAGTCGCTGAGCCTGGGAGAGAGAGGGGGTAGCCTGTTCGCTGTCCATCGCGTCCAGCAAATCCCGCTGTTCTTCTTTTTTGAGAAAGGACAGCTCATAAGCCGGATTGAGGGCGATTTTCTTTTCATCGACCATATCCAGCAGTTCGGGAATCAGCTCCGTCAGGCGGATATAGCGCTGCACCTGGTTCCTACTCGAACCAGCCTGCTGCGCCAACAATTCATCTGCACGCAACTTCGTCCCAAGTTGGGACGAAGTTAAGTCCCCCCGTGCGCCTTGGTGTTTCATAGCCTCCAGCTTCATCTTGTAAGCAAAGGCCCTTTCGCTGGGGAGCAGGCTTTCACGTTGTAAGTTGCTGTCCACCATGATGATAGTGGCAGCATCATCGTCCAGGTCTCGGACAATGACAGGCATGGTTTCTTTCTCGGCCAGCTCACTGGCCCGGTGCCGCCTGTGACCGGCAACCAGCTCATAGCCGCCCTCCGGGTCCGGGCGGGCGATCGCCGGAACCAGAACACCATACTGCCGAACGCTGTCGGCGGTCTCCATCATGGCCTCGTCATCCTTGACTTTGAAGGGATGCCCCTTAAATGGGTGCAGCTCAGACAGCGGAATTTCCTGTATCTTCTCCAGCTTGGCATCCTGGCGGCTTTCCTCGGTGGAAAACAAATCATCGTATGGAGCCAGCTCTACTTTTTTCGCGCTGCTTTTCAAGTTTTATCACCTCCTTGGTCAGATTCTTATAGCCCTCGGCCACCTTGCCATTAGGGTCATGGGCAAAAATGCTTTTGCCCTCGGCGCTGATCTCCTTTGCCCGGACAGAATGGGGAATCTCGGTGCCGAACACCTTGATTTTGCTGCCATAGGTCTCCCGCAGCAGGGCGGCAATCTCCTTGGCGAAGTTGGTGCGGTTGTCCACCATCGTCAGCAATATGCCGTCGATCTGGAGCTTGGGGTTGATCTGCCGCTTCACCTTGTTTACGGTCTGGAGCAGCTGTTCCAGGCCCTTGGCGGGCAGGTACTCCGCCTGAACGGGGATTATGACCCTGTTGGCGGCGGCCAGGGCGTTGACCGTGAGCATACCCAGGGATGGCTGGCAGTCAATCAGGATATGGGAATACTGTCCCTTGAGCGTGTCCAGATACTGCCGCAGGATGGTCTCTCGGCTCATGGCGTTCACCAGGGAGACCTCCATGCCGGAGAGCTGGATGTCTGCGGGCATCAGGTCAACGCCCTCCGGGTGGTGCAGGATACCCTCGCCGGGGCGCAGCGGCTCGTCCATCAGGATACGGCCCATCGCGTCGGACAGGGTAAAGGGCAGCTTGTCCGGCTGGGGGTGGCCCAGGCTGATGGTCAGGCTGCCTTGCGGGTCCCCGTCGATCAGCAGCACTTTCTTTCCGGCCTGCGCCAGCCCAATCCCCAGGTTCGCGCAGGTGGTTGTCTTGCCAACGCCGCCTTTCTGGTTGGCGATGGCGATGATTTGCGTGTTCAATGACTTCACCTCATTTCTGAATTGTTCTATGGCTTCTGGAAATAGAAAAAGCCGCCACTTCAAAAATTGAAAGTGACGGCCTTTTCTTATCCCGGAATGAAATTCCCCGGAAACGCAAAAAGCGCCCAGTAGAAAATACTGAGCGCTTGGCGATTAGATTTATTCTCTTTTGTTCAAATTAGGTCAAATTCAGACAAACCGTTTTCACGAAAAAGGTCTCTTGGAGATGTATAAATAAACATCCCCTTGGCATCCCAAAATCGCGTCTCGGTTGTCCTATTTTTTAACCCATAAGCCCTCTTTTTGGGGTGGTTGTCCACCATTTAACCCATAGAAAACGGGTTAAAAGAGGCTTCGTTCTGTCAAATTGCGTCAAACCATTTGAAAAGGAAAAACCCCGGAAACCGCGTAGTTCCGGGGTTTTTGACCACTTTTGATAAAGTTTAGCGCTTGCTGAACTGCGGAGCGCGACGGGCAGCCTTGAGGCCGTACTTCTTGCGCTCCTTCATACGAGGATCGCGGGTCAGGAAACCGGCCTTCTTGAGGGCGGCGCGGTTCTCGTCGTTCTGCTGGAGCAGAGCGCGGCTCAGGCCGTGACGGATGGCGCCGGCCTGGCCGGAAACGCCGCCGCCGTTGACGCGGACGAAGACGTCGTACTTGCCCTCGAGGCCCAGCAGGACCAGCGGAGCGCGGACGATCAGCTTGAGGGTCTCCAGGCCGAAGTAGTTGTCCAGCTCACGATCGTTGATGGTGATCTTGCCGGTGCCGGCGTAGACGCGCACGCGGGCAACGGAATCCTTACGACGACCAGTGCCGTAGAAATAAGGTTTGGTTTCGTACATAATTCAATTGCCTCCTTCTTAGAACTCGATCTTCTCGGGCTTCTGGGCTGCGTGAGCGTGCTCCGCACCCTTGTAGCAGTGCAGACGGGTCAGAGCCTTGGCGCCGATGGTGTTGGAAGGGATCATGCCCTTGATGGCGTAGGTCATGGCCAGGTTGCTGTTCTCAGCCATCAGCTTCTTGTACTGGACCTTCTTCAGGCCGCCGATGTACAGGCTGTGGGTGATGTGGAACTTCTGCTCGGCCTTCTTGCCGGTCAGAACGGCCTGGTCGCAGTTGATGACCACGACGAAATCGCCGCAGTCCACGTTGGGGGTGTAATCAACCTTCTGCTTGCCCCGCAGCAGAACGGCAGCCTCGGCTGCGACGTGGCCCAGCGACTTGCCGGCGGCGTCGAGCAGATACCACTTGCGCTCGACTTCAGCGGGCTTAACGAGAGTAGTGCTCATATCTATTTCCTCCTGATAAGCATTCTTAAAACTGTTCAGGCGCCCGTTTTGTTGGCGCGAGTGTCAGTATACATCACAAAAAGCGGCCTGTCAACACTCTTTTTTGATTTTTTCAGTTCAATCTTTTAAAACTCTCGTTTTCTCCCGGACGCTCTTGAATGCTCACAAATTCTAAGATTCGATTTTCAAAATCGGGCCGACCGGATTTTTCCCTTTTTCGGCCTGCGGGCGCTGTAAATTTGATCTGGTTTATGGTATAATGTCTTTTAATGGCCCTTTTTCTCCCCCCGTAAGCGGGGCGGCGGAAAAAGGGCCGGGCATCCCCTGCCGCGGAGGCTTTCGGTTCACCGGCCCGCCGCGGCGTGCCAGACGGAAACCGGCCCCCGGAGGGCCGGAGAAACGAGGAACACAGATGAGCGAATTGCGGGCCATGCAGCGGCTCTGCGGTCTGATGCGGAAGGCCGTCCAGGATTACGAGATGCTCCGCCCCGGGGACCGGGTGCTGGTGGGGGTATCGGGCGGCAAGGACAGCGTTGCCCTGACCATGGGCCTGGCCCTTTTGCGGGACTACATCGGCTTCGACTACGAGATTCAGGCCGTCACCCTCGACCCCCAGTTCGGCGGGGAGGCCGCCGACTACACGGCGCTGGAAGCCCTGTTTGGGGCTGCGGGCATCCCCTACGAGATCCGCCGCACCGACATCGGCCCGGTGGTCTTTGACTACCGCAAAGAGAAAAACCCCTGCGCCCTCTGCGCCAAGCTGCGGCGGGGCGCCCTTCACACGGCGGCTCAGGAGCTGGGCTGCAACAAGGTGGCCCTGGGCCATCATCTGGACGACGCCATCGAGACCTTTTATATGAACCTCTGGCGGGAGGGGCGGATCGGCTGCTTTTCCCCGGTGACCTATCTGTCCCGGCGGGACCTGACCCTGATCCGGCCCATGCTGCTGGCCACCGAGGCCGAGGTGACCGCCGCCATCCGGGAGGAAGGCTATCCCATTGTCAAGAGCCGCTGCCCCGCCGACGGCGCCACCGTCCGGGAAGAGACGAAGGACTTCGTCCGGGAGCGCTGCCGCACCGACCACGCCTTCCGCCAAAAGACCCTCCACGCCTTGCAGGAGAGCGGCATCGACGGCTGGCGGCCCCTTCACACCGGGCGGGGGTCCTTTGTGATAAAATAAGAAGCGAGAGATGACAACGCATGATGGATTATCCCTTTGAACAGCACGTCTGGGCCGAGATCGACCTGGACGCCCTGCGGTACAATTTTGCTCAGGCGCAGAAGCGGGCGGGCGGCCTGCCCCTCTGCGCGGTGGTCAAGGCGGACGCCTACGGCCACGGCGC
>JAHLFH010000050.1 GCA_018883885.1 Candidatus Faecalibacterium intestinavium
CTATCGTCGGCAGCGTCAGATGTGTATAAGAGACAGGGGCAGCCCGCGGCGGCCAGCCGGGCCGATATCTCCCGGACAGCCTGCCGGGGCGTTTCCCCCGCCTTTACCACCGTCCGTCCTCCCGATTTTCGGGCAGAACGGGGGTCACCGCCGCGATGGCCACCTCGATCATCGAGTCGTCCGGCTCAAAGACGGTGAGCCGCTGGACCCAGAGGCCCGGCTGGCGGACCAGCATGGACAGGAAGCTGTCGGTCCTGCCGCACCACTTGAGCAGCTCATAGCTGATGCCCATGACCACCGGCAGCAGCAGCAGCTTGAACAGCACCCGCAGCCCTACGCTGCTCCAGGGCAGAACGCTGTACAGAAAGACGCTGACGATCAAAATGAGGATCAGGAAGCTGGTGCCGCACCGGGGATGAAACCGGGTATACTTGCGGATGTTCTCCACCGTCAGCTCCTCCCCCGCCTCGTAGCAGGCGATGGTCTTGTGCTCGGCCCCGTGGTACTCAAAGACCCGGTGAATCTCCTTCATCCGGGAGATCAGGACCATATAGCCCAGGAAGATTCCCACCTTGAGCAGGGCTTCCAGAATCACCCGGGGCCAGCGGCCCAGTTCGATGAACGAGCCGACGCCCCCCACCAGAAGGGTGGGCAGGACGGTAAAAATCAGGACCGCCCCCAGCCCGCCGATGACGGCGGCGGCCGCCAGAATCAGGTCCTCGGCCTTTTTGCCGAAGCGCTCCCCGACCCATTTTTCAAAGGCCGATTCGTCGGCGGTCTCGTCGTATTCCTCCCCCATGCTGACCTGCGCCGAATAGAGGATATACCGGTAGCCCAGCACCAGGCTTTCCGCCATCGAGACGACGCCCCGGATGAGGGGAAGCCGGGCCAGCCCCTTGTGTTTGGGGGTGGGCTCCAGTTTGGTTTCAATGGTTCCGTCGGGCTTGCGCACCGCGCAGCAGATCTGCTCGGGGCCCCGCATCATGATTCCTTCCATCAGGGCCTGTCCGCCGACGCTTGTCTTAAAACATTCCGGTTTTTTCATAGATTCTGTCTTTCTCCTGTTTGTGATATGGGTCAAAAGGCGGTCACCTGCGGTAGAGGGGCAGCCCCAGAGTGACCACCGTGCCCCGCCCCAGCGTACTGCGGAGGTCGAGGGTGCCGTCCAGAGCGTTCATGATGGACTCCACCAGCGCAAGGCCGATGCCGCTGCCCCGGACCGCGTTTTTCCCCTTGTAGAACTTGGCTTTGACGTTGCCCAGGTCCTCGGCGGGAATGCCCCGGCCCTGGTCGATAAACTCGATGAAAGCCTTGTACTCCCCGGCCCAGAGCTTGACGGTAATCCTTCCGCCGGGGGCGGAATATTTGATGGCGTTGTCCAGAATATTGATAAAGACCTGCCTCAGCCGGTTCGGGTCCGCATAGACCGGGATCATCTCCTCCGGCTCGGCGTAGGCCAGAACCAGCCCTTCCTGCCGGATGCGGGGTTCGCAGAAAAGGACCGCATCGGTCAGCTCGGCCACCAGGTCCAGCGGGCGGCATTCCATCGGGATGCCGCCGTTCTGCATCCGGCTGAAGTCCAGAAGCTCCTCCACCATATTGTACAGCCGGGCGGTCTCCCCGCTGATGATTTGCAGCCCCTTGCGGTAATTTTCATCGGAGGGGTCGTCCAGCGTGTTCAAAGTCTCCACCCAGCCCCGGATGGAGGTCAGCGGGGTGCGCAGCTCATGGGAGACCGAGCTGATGAACTCGTTTTTCATCCGTTCGGTTTCGGCCAGCCCCTCGGCCATCCGGTTGATGGTGCTGCGCAGCCGGTCCATCTCGTCCCGGGGGAAGTCGGCCTCGGGCAGGCGGACGTCCAGGTCCCCCCGGGCGATATCCGCCGCGATCCGCTCCACCTGCCCCAGAGGGGCCACGATGCTTCGGACAAAGTACAGCCCCGAGGCCACCGTCAAAGTCAGCGCCACCAGAACCAGCAGCACGCTGATGAGGCAGGCGTTTTTGATCTGGGCCTGCACCAGAGTCATGCTGGTGACCATCCGCATCGCGACGATGTCCTCGGCGGAATAGGGCACCAGACAGCAGACCGAGAGGACCGGCTCCCCCGACGCGGTGTCATAAGTGGCCACCCCAAACCCGTCCGGGGAACTCTGGGCCTGCTCAAAATCCTCGCTGGTCACGATGCCTGCGGCCTCGGTGCCGCTGGTGGTGGCGATGACCGCGCCGTGGCTGTCCAGCAGCATGAATTCATATTTATCCTTATCGGAGAACTGCTCCACCATCCGCCGCAGGGCCACGCTTCGATTGACCGACGCCTGCTGGACCGTGTCGCCGCTGTAAACATTGAGCTGGCCGGTAATGGAGGAAAAACGCTGGTACATACTCTGCTGCACCCCGTCGTAATAGGTCCGGGTGTAGCTGTACAGGAACATTCCCTCCACCACCAGCATCAAAAGGACGGTGATGAGCAGGTTTCCCCGGAGCCAGCGGGCCGTGATGCCGTTTTTCAGGCCGGGGGTTTTGTGTTTTCGTTCCATCTTCTGCTGCGATTCACTCCTCCCAGCGGTAGCCGTAGCCCCACACGGTCAGGATATGGGCCGGGTGGGAGGGTTCGTCCTCCACCTTCATCCGCAGCCGCCGGATGTTGACGTCCACGATCTTTACATCCCCGAAATAATTCTCGCCCCAGACCCCTTTGAGGATTTTTTCCCGCACAAGGGCTGTGCCCGGGTTGCGGAAAAACAGCTCCATGATCTGGAATTCCACCTGGGTCAGCTCGATGGGCTGGCCCCGCTTGAGCAGGACCCGCCGGTTTTCATCCAGCACAAATTCCCCGCTGACCAGCACGGACAGGCTTTCCTCCGCTTCCGGAGCCGGGGCGGAGCGCCCCACCCGGCGGCAAAGCGCCTCCACCCGGGCCAGCAGTTCGCTGACGCTGAAGGGCTTGGTCATGTAATCATCCGCCCCGATGGACAGCCCCCGGATCTTGTCCTGTTCCTGGCCTTTGGCGCTGAGGATGATAATCCCAATCTTCTGGTCGGTGCGGCGGATGGTCTCGCAGAGGGAAAAGCCGTTCATCCCCGGCAGCATGACGTCCAGAATGGCCGCGCTGCACCCGGGATGCTGTTCCAGAAGGGCCAGCCCTTCCTCGGCGCTGGCCGCTTCCAGGGCTTCCATCCCCGCCATTTGCAGATTGAGGGCAATCATCTCCCGGATGCTGGCCTCGTCTTCGACTATGAGCACTTTCACCATACCGGTTTTCCTCCGTTGTTCGGCTTCCTGGGGTCAGAGTATGTAGAGCGAGCGGGACAGCCGGTAGTCCGTGTCCTCAATGACGGCATCCGGCCCCAGCCGGGCCTGAATCTGGCGGGAGGCCACCACCCCCAGCCGGGTCCAGCCTGCGGCGGGGCCCGAGGTGCCGGTGATCCGGACCGTCAGGTAGAGCTGCTGGCCGTCCAGGCTCCGCAGCTCCAGCGCTCCCTCATATTCGGCGCTGTCGGTGAGCAGAAGGTTTCCCTCCCACTCCATGGGCAGCTCCAGATAATACCCCATTTCTTCGTCCAGCAGGCCGAAGCTCTTCTCAGGCTGGCTGCTGGTATAATCCATCCAGACGATGAAGTCCATCCGACGGCCCTGACTCATGTTCAGCAGGCCGGCCTCCCCGGGCTGGGTGGGAATTTCCACCACGCCGTCCCCGTCCAGGTCCTGGCTGATGAGGTCGGGCACGTTGCGGAGGGATGCGTCGTAGAGTTCGGCCGCCCCGATCTGTTCGGCCTGCTCCATCTGCTGGGTTTCCTCGTTGAACCGCAGCAGCACCGAGGCCAGATTGGTCCCGGTGACGCCGGTCCAGCCGTCCAGCACCAGATACTGGCCGCCGTCCCCCCCGGTGCCCGCCGCCAGAGAGGCGCAGCCCATAAAGCGGTCGGGGGACAGGCCCATGACCGCCACCCGGCGGAACCCGCCTTCCCGGTCGGAGGTCAGCAGCTCAATCTGCACCCCCTCGCCCTCGGCGGCGCTCATCAGGATGACGTCCTCATATTCCTTGCTGGTAATCCGCTCCACCAGATACTGCTCGCAGGGCTGCTCCAGAATCGAAAGGATGCGGCCCTGCTGGTAGGCGTAAACGGCCAGATAGTATTCCTCCTGAGAGGCTAAATAGCCCAGCACAATCTGATCGGAGCCGCCCTCCTGCAAGTGGGCAAAGCGGACGCTGTCCACCGTTTCGGTCAGGCCCTCCACCGTGTCCTGCACCCGCCAGACCTCCCCGTCTTCCCGCTGAAGGATTGCCAGGCAGACGTTGGAGGTATCCAGCGTGGTATAGAGGACCGCCGCGTCCTGAACGCCGTCCCCGTCGTAATCCCCCATGAGGAAGGGGGAGAGAAGTTCCCCGCTGAGGGGATATTTGAGCTGGGCGCTCTGGCCCAGCCACTCGTTGAGGGCGGACTGAATCATTCCGTAATCCCCCGCGAGCTGGGGCGCCCGGAGCAGTTCTTCCACCGAGGTGTGCCCGTTCAGAGGGACACTGCACCCCGCCAGAAACAGGCAGGCCAGCGCACCCGCCAGGAGTCTCCTGATTCTCTCCATCCGGCGCCCTCCTTCCCTCTGCTGTGTCTGCACCATACCGTGCTCGAACAGATACAGTATATCACGCAAGGATGGCGATTCCAAGTGTCATTCCACAGACTCCCACCGCAAAGCCCGCCGCTGCGTCGGATTTCCGGCCCAGAGAAAACCCGCCGAAAAGCAGCTCCGCCACGCTGACCCAGCACATCACCCCCGCCGCAAGCAGGGTCATGGCCTGAAGCAGGGTCTCGTTCAAAAAAGGAGACAGCACAAGATAGGCCAGGACGGCCCCCGCCGGTTCCGCCAGCCCCGAGGCAAAGGCCGCCCCGGCGCTCTTGGTCCGGCTGCCGGTGGCGTACCAGAGCGGGGCGGCGGTGCTGATTCC
>JAHLFH010000051.1 GCA_018883885.1 Candidatus Faecalibacterium intestinavium
CCCTCAATCTTCGCAATGGTGCGGAGCATGGCGTCGAAGAGCGGCTCGTCTGCGCCCTGGACCAGGGGATAATACTGGTAGGACACCGAGATCCGGGTCCCGGCGGGAATCCGGCCCTCCGCTTCCAGCAGGTAGTTGGGGTCAGACCGGGCAAAGAGGGTGCAGCCTTCTTCCAGAGGGATGCCGTTCTGGGGGGTACAGGCCAGCTCCTCGTCCGAGAGGGTCAGCCCCGCCACATAGCAGGGCACCTCGCCGGGGTCCAGACGAAGGACCCGCGCGTCGCTGGGCAGCTCAAAGACCGCCGAGACCGAGCGGGTGGAGGGCTGATAGGAGGACAGGGGCGCTGTCAGGGAGTCCTGCTCTGAAAAACCGGTGCCGCGGTCGTAGAAGATCTTGGGCAGCAGCAGGGCGGGGTTTACGTCGCTTTCCTGCCGGGTTTTGGACAGAAGGTCCTGCAGTTCCTGCTCCAGGGCAAGGCACCGCCGGCCCAGGGTTGTAACGCCCTGGTCCGAAAGGGCCAGCTGCTGTTCCAGGTCCGCGACCCGCTCCAGCAGGGCTTGCTTGGTTACAGGGGGCATGGCCAGATCACCTCTCAAGTAATTTTATGGGAGAAACCAAAAACCCGGGCCGGGCCGCGGGCTGTAAGCTGTAAGAAGTTTGGGCGGGCGGGCCGGGCGCCATACGCCCGCAAGCCTTGGGTCAGCCGTGGCGGGACACATAGCCCGTGAGACGCCGCCGGGGCTTGAGCCGGAAGATTCGCCGCCGGTTCACCAGCAGCAGGCAGACAAGCAGGATCAGCCAGCTGCGCAGCGCGAAGTGGAGCAGCAGCCCCAGCGCCGGATTCTCGGCAAACCGGGCGGCGAAAAGATACCAGGGGATGGCGGCCAGCTCCACCGTATGGACGCAGAAAATCTCCAGCGAACGGCGGCCGATGCCCTCCAGAGCATGGGTCAGGGGGTTTTCCCACTTTTTGCCCAGCCGGACAAAGCCGTGGACCACCCAGAAGCCGATCACCCCGTTGCTCAGGATGCCCACCGGCCCCAGGTTCCACCGGCCCATGGACATACTGTCGGTGGTATGGGTCATCAGAGCGCCCCCCGCCGCCAGCAGCACACACAAAAGAACCAGCCCCTTCTGCCTGAGGCTGAGGGGGTTTTCAAACCAGTGCTGCTTTTTGGCCAGATAGCCGATGTAGAGGTAGGGCACAACGGTCATCCCCTGGGACAGGCAGAAGGGCAGCTCCCAGACAAGGCAGGTGCCCCAGCCCAGCGCCATGGTGACCAGAACAGCCCCGGTCAGATACCGCTCGGGAAAGGTGTTCATCAGGACATCGAGGAAAATCCACCCCACCGCCATGGACACCAGATACCACATCGGGCCGCAGGAGAAAAAGACCACCCCGAAATATTCCGCGGTGTGGGGCAGCCCCAGCAGCATCCCGCCCAGGACCTTGCCTGTCTCGGCCAGGGAGCTTTCCCAGATGCCGAAGCAGCGGTAATGGAGGGCCAGATGGAGGGCGGCCGTGGCGGCCGAGGCCCAGAGATAGGGGGGGAGAACGCCTTTGAGCTGCTGGTGGATGCATTTGCCGATGGAGCGCTTGCGGAAGCCGTAGCCGCTGGCAATATAAAAGGCCGACATCAGCGCTTCGCGGTAGATAAAGAGCAGAAAGGTGGAGACCGAAAGCCCGCCGCCGGTGTTCAGGGCGTACAGCTCAGCGGTATGTACAAAAACCACAGTCGCTATGCCCAGACCCTTGAACAGGTCGAACATGCCCAGGGAACTGGCGGTGCGTGGCTTGGTGGATTTCATCAGAAAAAGTCCTCCTCTTGGGCCACTTCCAGCGTTGGACTCAGGATGGAAGCGAAAAAATCAAAGCAATCGACAATCTTTTCTCGAACTGAATCAAGTATAATGCTTTTTCACAGGCCTGTCAATTTGAATCGAGTCCGCCAGGCAGGCCGCCGGGGGCAGGCCCGGCCAAAATTGTAACATGATTTCGTGACAGTTGCAGCAAAAGGAAAAATTTTTCAGCTATAAAATCTGCTCATCTTGTAAAAAACGACCAAAAATGAAAAAATAAGACTCCACCTGTAATACAGGTATTGCATTGCACCGGGGGAAGCGGTATACTCTTCCAGAAGGGATGTGCCGGGCCCGGCCCTCTCTGCAGAGGATGAAAAACAGGAACTGTGATTGGGAGAGACAGGCCATGATTGAAACGGTATATCAATTGGTGACCCGGAACATGGAGGGAGTCTATGCCGGGCGGACGGCCCTGCGCTGGTACGACGAGCAGCGGCAGGCCGTCGTGGAAAAACGGTATGGCGACTACGCCCGGGAGATTCGCTGCGCAGTGACCAGCCTGCGGGAAAAAATCCCAGACCTTGTCGGGCGCAACATCTGTATTCTCAGCGGGAATAACTATTCTTACGCGGTCAACGTCTTTGCGCTGATGCTGGCGGGGGCCGTGGTGGTCCCCCTGAACCAGAACAAGAGCTGGGACGAGCTGGAGTATGAGCTGGACCTCATCCAGCCTGCGGCGGTGCTGTGGGACGGCGGGGATTATCCTTATAGAGAAGACCTGGTCCGGCGGATGGCCGGGCGGACGGCCACTGTGAGGTCTGCCTCAAGGAGGGGGAGATCTGTATCCGGGGCGGCTGCGTTATGCTGGGGTATTATAAGGACCCCGAGGCCACGGCCCAGGTGATCGACGCCGAGGGCTGGCTCCACACCGGAGACCTGGCCCGGGTGGACGAAGAAGGCTATTTCTTCCTGACCGGGCGGAAAAAGAACCTCATCATCCTTTCCAGCGGGGAGAACGTCAGCCCCGAGGAGCTGGAACAGGGGCTGAGCCGCTGCGACGCGGTTCAGGAATGCCTGGTCAAAGAGAAGGACGGGAAGATCTGCGCGGTGATTTACTGCCCCGAAGAACGGCAGCAGGAGGCCCGGGACTATCTGACCGGCTACAACCGCACCCTTCCGCTGTACAAGCGGATCAATCTGGTGGAGTTCTGCAACGGGCCCCTGCCCCGCAACGCATTGGGCAAGCTCGAACGCAAATAAAAAAGAACAAGGACACGAAAGGAACGAAACAATATGCAGAGATCGGAAATTCTGGACCAGATCAAGACGATTCTGGAGGATGTGGCGGAGATTTCGCCCGAGGAAGTCACCGAGGACAGCGTCCTGATGGACGACCTGGACCTGTCGTCCATGGAGATTTTGACCATCGTGGCAGACCTGGAGGAGAGCTTCGGCATCCGCATCCCCGAAAAGGAACTGCGGGGCTTCGTCACGGTGGGCGATCTGGCCGATTACCTGCTGGCCCAGGAGGCTTGAGATGGCCCCCAACAGCGACGCCCGCTCCGCCGAGGGGATTTTTCAGGGCGTGATGTATTTTTTCCGGCCCGAAAAGATCCTGTGCCTCTACCAGATCACCCTGAAGGAGGAAGTGGACCCCGGGCTGCTCCAGGCTGCGCAGGACGCCGTGCTGGCCCGCACCCCGTATTTCCGGGTGCAGCTGGTGCAGGAAAAGCGGGAGACCTTTCTCGCCCCCAACGACCGGCCCTGCCCGGTGGGGCGGGGCAGCCGCCCGCCCGAGATCCCGGAGGAGACCAACGGGTATCTTTTCCATTTTTCCTGCGAGGGAAATGTCCTCTGGTTCAGCTGGTACCATTTTATCGCCGACGGGAAGGGAATGTCCCGGTTTTTGACCCAGGTGCTGGAGGAATACTGCAACCGCCGGTACGGCGCAGTCTTCCCCTGCCCGGAGCTGCCCTCCTCCCCGTTCTATGACCCGGAGGAGCTTTTTGCCCGGTTTCCCGGGTGCGATACCAAAAACGATATGCAGGGCGAGGTGCCCGCCATTGCCGCCGAGCCGATGCAGCGGACGCTGCTCCGGCTGGACCGGGAGACACTGATCCGCCGGGCGCTGGGCTGCGGGGTGAAACCCTTCAGCTGCCTGACCGCCCTGCTGACGCTGGCTATGGGCCGGTATCTGGACAAACGGGAGATCACCTACTCCTATTCCGCCGACACCCGGGGAGACCTTGGGGTGCCGGACGCCTTTTATAATTGCGTGGCCTCCTTCCAGGGACGGACGGAGTTCGGGCCGGTCCCCCGGCTGGAGGACGTTGTCCAGGCCGTGGACGCCCGGGTCAAAGAGACCCTTGTTCCGGAAAACAAGCTGGGCCGGATGGCCGAGCAGATGAACTGGATCTACCGGGTGGCGCAGCTCAAGGCCCCTCTGCGGATCAAGCAGCGGGTGTTCCAGATGGGCGAATATCTGGGGGGCGTTCCGGCGGATTTCTGGATCAGCTACCTCGGCAACCCCTTCAGCCCGGCCAGCCCGGAGCTGATGGATTACATACAGGATTTTGAGGTCTGGGTCCCTCCTGACGGCGCGTCCATGGGGGTGGAGACGGCCAGCATCAACGGCCAGCTCATCCTCTGCATCCAGGACAAGACCGGCCGCGCCGGGCTGGCGGAAGTTCTCCGCGCCGTCATGGAGCAGGAGGGGGTCCGGGTGCTGGAAGCGAAGGACCTCACCCCTGCCCTGGCCTGAGCCATAGTCTCCCTTTAGAATTCGGATGTGAAAACCCCCCGCATGGGCCGTGAGCCTGTGCGGGGGTTTTGCTGTCTGAAAGGGAGAAGGGAAAACGCGGCGTCAGGCGCCCAGCGCCCGGAGGATCTGGTTGCCGATGTAGCGGTGGCCCCAGATGGTGGGGTGGGCGTCGTTGGCGGTCAGGGTCAGGGGAACCGGCACAAAGGTGGCCCCGGTGTCCTTGCAGAGCTGCCGGGCGAAGTTGTTCATCCGGATGAACAGGCTGTTCCAGGGGTAGAACCAGGGGTAGGGGTTGTAGTAGCCCACCACCAGGATTTCCGCGTCCGGGTTCAGCTCCCGCACCGCGTCAATCACCTGGGGCAGATACTCGCTGAAGGAGGCGTACCCGGCGTTGCATTTCTGGACCATCCCGGTGGAGAGGGCCTGCAAAAGGGCCCCGGTTTCCTCCGAGGTGAGGGTCAGATCCTGAAGGGTGTCCCAGAAAAGGGCGAGGTTTTCCAGGGTCAGGTCCCGCAGCGCCCCCGAGACGATGGAGTTTGCCAGCCGTTCCGACTTCCAGTTGGTGGCCTCTCCCAGCGAGACCACAAAGGGCACCATGGCGTCGTTGCAGCCGATCTCAATGCTGATGATGTCGGCGTTCCGGACATAGTCCTGATACTCAGGGTAGGTGTACCAGGTGCCTGCGGGGACGTTCATCTCGGGCATGGCGCCGGTCCGCAGCAGGTCCACCATGTCTTTGGTCATCAGGGCGGGCAGGCCCAGATTGATGGCGTGGGCCCGGTCCAGCCCCAGCCCCTCGGCCACGACGCTGACGTAGCAGTCGGGGGAATAGCCCTGGAAATTGGGGGACATATCCAGCCCGATGGCGGCGGCCTGGTAGACCACATCCGCCAGGCCGACCCCCGCCGCGATGCTGTCCCCCAGGGCCACATAGAGCAGGGAATCGTCCTCAGCGGGTTCGGAGGCCGTTTCCGCTGCCTCGGCTGTTTCGGCGGCGGGAGCCTCGGGGGCGGGCGCCGGTTCCTCGGCCAGGGCGCTCAGGGGCAGGCAGGAGAGCAGCACCCCCGCCAGCAGCAGACTTGCGATCCAGTGTTTCATAAAAAACGCTCCTTTGTCATGGTTCTCCGGCCCGAAAGCCGGTGCGTTCAGACCCCGGCGGCCAGTTCTTCCTCCAGGGCGCGGTAGTCCACCTTCCCGATGGAAGTGTAGGGTAGGGCGTCCACAAAGCGGTAGCCCGCGGGCAGGACATATTCGGGCAGCTCCTCGGCGCAGAGCTGACGCAGCTCCTGCAAAATCTGACGCTTCTTCTTCCGGTTTCCGGGCTCCAGCTCGATGAAGGCAAACGGCAGGTGGCCCTGGGGGTGGTCCTTGTCGGCGCAGCCCACCACCGAGCAGGCCCGGACCGCCGGATGGGTGCTCAGGACGTTCTCGATCATGGAGGGGAACACCTTGAACCCGTCGTGCCGGATGATCATCCGCTTGATCCGGGAATCCAGGAACAGATATCCTTCCTCGTCCATCCAGCCGATGTCCCCGGTGTGAACCCAGACCCGGCCGTCGGCGTGCTTTTGAAGGATGATCCGGGTCTCGTCGGGCTTGTTGTAATAGCCCTGCATGACGGCAGGCCCGCAGATGCAGACCTCGCCCCGCTGCCCGGCGGGCAGTTCGATGCCGGTGCCCGGCTCAAAGACCGAGACAAGGGTCCCCACCAGGGGGATGCCCACGCTGCCGGGCTTGTTGTGCTGCCCGGCGCAGGCGGTGGCTGCCGAGCAGACTTCGGTCATGCCGTAGCCCTTGGCCAGGGGATACGGCGCACCGTGGGCGGCCAGGAAGTCGTTCACCGTCTTTTCCGCCCCCAGAGACAGGGAGTCGCCCCCGGCGGCAAAGTTCAGGATAAAGGAGAGATCGGCCTTTTTCAGCCGCTTGTCCCCGGCCAGAATCTGGTAGTGGGAGGGCACGCCGAACATATGGGAGGGTTTGTGCTTGAGGACCAGCTGGCCCAGCTTGGCGGGGTCAAGGTTGGGGATAATCACCACCGTGATCCCCAGGCAGAGGGGCAGGTGGACGCCGCAGGCAAAGCCGTAGGCGATGAAGGGGGGCATGACGTTCAGCAGCTTCTGCTGGCGGGCAAAGACGTCTTCGCAGGCCATGAACTGCTGCACGAGGGCGTTGAAGGCGTCATCCCCCAGCATGACCCCTTTGGGGGAGCCGGTGGTGCCGCCGGTATGGATCACGACGCAGCAGTGGGCGGGGTCATAGGGTTCGGCGGCGGAGCTTTCTTCTTTTCCGGCGGCGATGAAGCCTTTCCAGTGGATGACGTTGGAGGCGTAATGGTTCTTGTCCGGGCTGGTCAGACGATAGCCCAGCCGGACCGGCCCCTTGAGGGAGTCGGCGGGGGAGAGGACCACCACCTTTTCCACAGGAGTCCGCTTGATGGCCTGGCGGCATTTTTCATAGGCCACATTGAGGCAGATCAAAAGCCGGGACCCAACCTCCTGAATGTACTCCCGGATGCCCTCGGAGCTGTATCGGGGGTCCACCAGATTGAGGGTGGCTCCCAGCATGGCCGCCGCATAAAACAGGGCGATGGATTCGGGGGTCATAACGCTGACCACCGTGACGATCTCCCCCTTTTCCACCCCAATGGCCCGGAGGGCGGCGGCGGCCTTTTTGATGCGGACGATCAGGTCGGCGTAGGTGATCCGGCTGCCGTAGTAGTCAATGGCGAGATCGGACAGGTGGTTTTTGTTCTGCTGGCAGAGATACTCGAAGACGGTGCAGGCGGGGGGCTGCATCTCCTGAAACTTTTTATCATAAAAGGCCATCCAGGGACGGCTCTGGGACGGATAGAGGGGAGAATTGCGGGTCGTTTCCATAAACACTTGCCTTTCTGATCCTGTAATCTCGGCCCGCCATCGGCGAGTCTTTCCTTATTATAGGAAACAGAGGGGAAAATTGTCAATGGAAACCCGGCCGCAAAATGGCTCGGGGACAAAAAAAGACCTGCCCGAAGGCAGGTCCCTGATTGGAAAATTGTGACAAAGGGGGCAGCTCAGACCTTGTCCCGGAAGAACAGCTCCCGCAGGAAGGTGATGATCTTGCCCACCGGGCTGGTCACCACGACCTCAACGCTGTCCACGCTGCCGGTGTTCTCGCTCTCAGGGGTCTGGGTGGTGCGCCAGATCTGAGTGCCCATGAAGGGGTTGGCCGTGCCGATGAACATATATTCGTCGGTGGTGGCAAAGACCCGCAGGCCGTGGTTGTAGGGGTCGCCGAAGCCGTTGTCGGTGATCTCGTCAAAATGGACGCCGTCCTCGCTGACGTACATCCCGAAGCCCCGCTTGGCGGTGGCCAGATACCGCAGGCAGGTGATATAGGACTGGATGTTCTGGAGCAGGTTGTTGTTCACCAGCTTGTTGTACGCGGTGCCCAGCAGGCCGCCCAGGCCCCTGAGCTGACGCAGAAGAACCTGATAGGTGGGCAGAAGCTCCTCGGCGCTCTGCTCGTCGAAGGTGTCGGCGATCTCGTCCAGCTGCTGGTTGACGGCCATCAGCTCGGCGGCTTCCTCATCGCTGAGGCTGCCGGGCACCAGCTCGCCGGTGAGCAGGGCGTCGGTCAGGCTGTCGGTCTGTTCCTCGGTCAGGACGATCTGCTCGATCTCATCGGTCCGGCTGCCCTGGACGTTCATCTGCTCCAGGGACCAGCGGAGGTTGGCGTTTTGCACGGCCTCCTGGACCATGGCCCGGGCCTCCTCCTCGGTGATGGGGGCTGCCGCGGCCCGGGGCAGGCCGTTGCTGACAAGGTTTTTCACGGCCAGCTCAATGGCGGCCCGGATATAGCCGATCTGGCTCTTCCACTCCTCGGCGCTCATCCGCAGCAGGTTGCCGTTGACGAACTGGCCCAGAGGCTCCAGCAGGCTGCTGGTGTCGAAGGTGCCCAGATACAGCTTGCCCTGCCAGACGGTGGACTGCCAGATGTACTGGTTCTCATGGTCGCCGAAGCCGGAGCCGATGCCCGACAGGCTTCCCTCGGGGAACATCTTGGTGGCGTCGCCCACCACCAGCTCGATGTTCTCATTGGAGTCCATCCGGTAGAGGTTGACCGACTGGGTCAGGTTCCGGGCCAGGAAGGTGAAGTCCTGGTCAAAGATGATGGACTGGAGGGGAATCTCCTCGTCGTTGTACTCGCCGATATAGAGGTAGCCGTCGTAGACCACCAGATTGCAGGCGCCCGCGCGGGTCCGCTCGGGGTCGATGCCGAAGGTGTATTTTGCGCCGTCGGCCTTGTCGCCGATGACCGGCGTCCAGGTCCAGCTGTCGGGGTTGTCCACCGTGCCTTTGGCGGGGTCATAGTCGCCCCGGACCAGCGCGAAGGACTGCATGGTGTAGGGGTCGGGCATATTGTCGGGGGTGCCGGTACACAGGGCAATGTAAAGGCTGCCGTTGTAGGAGATCATCTCCCAGATGGAGCCGCCGTAGATGCTGTCGGAATAGTGGTAGGCCGCGTAGCCGAACAGGTCCTTCTCCGCGACGTTTTCCTCATCGGAGGCGATCTTCACAAAGGAGTCCTGGCCGTCCCAGGGGTGGTTGGAAGCCATGATATAGGGTCCGTTGACCCCCACGCAGCTGACGATCAGATAGCCGTTGAACTCGGTGATGCCCCGGACGCTGACGCAGATGTTCTTCTGGTAGGCTGCGTAGTACTCCTGAGCGTTGGCAAAGCCGGTGTACACCTGACGGCACTCGTCGGTCTCGGGGTCCACCTGCCAGACGCTGGGGTAGCCCAGCTGGCTGCCCTCGGCCACCGCGCCGCAGAAATAGAGCTTGCCGTTGTACTCCACGGCGTTGCGCAGGGCGGCGGCCTGGCCGGTGGTGGCCCGGGACATCAGGACCTTCATCTCGCCGGTGTTGACGTCGAACTTGACCAGAACGCCGCCGGTGTTGGCGCCGTCCTCTTCGCCGTAGAAAAAGGAGCCGTTGAACAGGGCTTTCAGCTCGGCGGACATGAGTTCGTGGTCAAAGGTCTCGCCCAGGATGCTGTCCATCATGTTCAGAGTCTGGGGCAGGGAGGCGTAGTTGGTGGAGACATAGAGGGAGTCGCCGTAGGCGATGGAGGCCCAGGAATAGCTCTGGCCCCGGGCACCCTGGCCCTCGTCGTAGGCCGCGACGCTGCCGTTGCCGGTGTAGTCCACCAGACCGTCGGGCTGTTTCAGACCGACATCGGGGTGGGAAAATTTTTCAAACAAATAGCCCCCGCCGCTGTAGGTATAGCGGGCGGTGAAGGGCGCCGCAAAGACGTTGAGGGCGGTGGAGACGGCCAGCAGGGTGCCGGCGGCCAGGGCTGCGCCCCGCTTGAGAAAATTCTTCTGGTGCATATTTTAAACCTCATTAACCAAAGCGAACGGATGCGGACAGGGAGCAGGAGGTTCAGCAGTTGCTCCCGGTGTGGGATTCGGCAGAGGCCGCCGGGGCGGCGTCATCGGGCGGGACTGCGGTCTGGGCAGCTGCGGTCTGCGCCTCC
>JAHLFH010000052.1 GCA_018883885.1 Candidatus Faecalibacterium intestinavium
GGGCCGGGTCCACCCGGCGGGTCAGGACGGTCTCGGTGAGGGCGAGGTCGAACTCGACGGTCCGGTAGCCCTCCGCGCTGGGCTCAAAGCTGGTGTTCCGGGCCCGCTCGCTTTCCATCCGCTGGCAGTCCAGCTCGGTTTCGGCGGTCTTTCCGCCGAAGGGGGCCGCCTCGGCCAGCAGCACCCCGTTTTCGGCGATCAGGCTGTGGCCGGAAAAGACCATGTCCTGGGTGCTCTCGCCGTGGGCGGCGGAGGCGTAGAGGTAGCCGCAGAGCAGCCGGGCCGACTGGTTTTTCACCAGAGCCCGGCGGTATTCGGCCTTGCCCACCGTCTCGTCGCTGGCCGAAAGGTTTGCGATGACGGTGGCCCCGGCCAGGGCGTGGAAGGTGGAGGGGGGCAGGGCGCTCCAGAGGTCCTCGCACAGCTCGACCCCCAGCACAAAGCTCTCCATCTGGCGGCAGCGGAAGAGCAGCGAGGTGCCGAAGGGCACGTCCTGCCCGCAGACCGTGATGGTCTCCACCTCACAGCTGCCGGGGGTGAACTGCCGCTTTTCGTAGAATTCGCCGTAATTGGGCAGGTAGGTCTTGGGCACAACGCCCAGAATCTGCCCGCGGCAGAGAACGGCGGCGCAGTTGTACAGCTTGCCCCGCACCATCAGGGGCAGGCCCACCAGGGCCACCAGATCCAGCCCGGCGCTGGCTTCGAGGATGCGGCCCAGCGCTTCCAGCGCCCCCTGCTGGAGGGTGCGCTGCAAAAACAGATCGCCGCAGGTGTAGCCGGTGATGCAAAATTCCGGGAAAACCGCCAGCTTGACCCCCCGCCGGGCACAGGCGTCCAGCTGGGCCAGGATCTGGTCGGCGTTATATCCGCAGTCTGCCACCCGCAGCGCGGGGGAGAGGGCGGCTGCTTTCAGAAAACCATCTTTCATGGGATGCACATCCTGTCTTTTTTCAGTTTCTGCTGGAGTACAGCAGTACCATAGTATACCACATTCCGCCCCAAACGGAAAGCGAGAGATGTAAAAACTCTGTGGACCGGCGCGGAATTTTGTGTGTACAGCGCAAAAAAGCCGCCCGCCCCCGACGGGGCGGACAGCCGCAATGGTCTTTTAAGGGAAAACGAGATGGACCGTAAGCCGGGTTCTGTATTAAACGACGATCTGTCTAGGCCCGCCATTGCTGACGGGCTCATGCCACCATCGGGACGCGCGAGCAACGCTTGAATGCCCCATACAGGTGTTGCTTCCGGTAGGGTTTACAAAGCCGCATGGTCACCCATGCGCTGGTGAGCTCTTACCTCGCCCTTTCATCCTTACCGCATCGCTGCGGCGGTTTCCTTTCTGTTGCACTTTCCCTGGGGTCACCCCCGGCTGCCGTTAGCAGTTACCGTGCTCTGTGAGGCCCGGACTTTCCTCAGAGCGGTCCAAGCCGCCCCGCCGCCGTATGTTCCACTCGTTTTCCGCTCCTCATGATACCATAAAAAAGGGACATTTGCAAGCAAGAGCAATTTTTGTTATACTAACTCTGTATTTTGCTTTGGCGGGGAGGGGCGCGGATGCGGCTGTATTTTCCGGCGCCCGGGGGCCCGGCGGAAGGGACGCTGCTGCGCAGCTTTCTGCGCCAGTGCGCTGTTTCCACCGAGCTGGCCCGGGCAGTCAAGTTTCACGGCGGCGGTTTTTTCGCGGATGGATCGCCCATCCTGGCCAATATGCGGGTCAGGCCGGGGCAGGTGGTTTCCTTTGACCTGCCGCCCGAGGGCGGGGGCGTGCTGCCCCAGCCGGAGATCCCGGTCTGCATAGCATACGAGGATTTTTTTGCCCTCGTGCTGGAGAAACCCGCCGGGCTGGCAGTCCATCCTACCCTCAACTATCCCGGCGGGACGCTGGCCAACGGGTATGCGGCCCGGCAGCTGGCGCGGGGGGAAAGCCCGGTCTTCCGCCCGGTGAACCGGATTGACAAGGACACCAGCGGCCTTGTGCTGGCGGCCCGGAACAGCTATGCCGCCCCGCTGCTGGCCCAAAACGTGGAAAAGCTCTATCTGGCGGTGGCCGAGGGGGAGCTGCCTCTGGGGCCCGGGGTCATCGACGCCCCCATCGGGCGGCGGGGGGACAGCATCATCGGCCGGTGCGTCAGGCCCGACGGCAAACCCAGCCGGACCGAATATACCATAGTAAAGGCCGCCCGGGGCCTCAGCCTTGCGGCCTGCCGGCCGGTGACCGGCCGCACCCATCAGATTCGGGTGCATTTTGCCTCCATCGGCCACCCCCTGGCCGGGGACGACCTCTACGGCGGCCACCGGGACCGGATCGGCCGCCAGGCTCTGCACTGCGCCCGGCAGACCTTTTTCCTCCCGGCGGGGCGGGAGGAACCGGACGGATTCCGGTTCGAGACCCCCCTTCGGCTGGAGGCGGTCACCGTGGAAAGCCCGCTGCCCGGGGACATGAAAGCCCTTTTTGAGTGAAAAGTCGGTGAAAAGTAGGTGAAACCTGCGTCCAAATTCTGTGGGAATGCTTGTCTGGATGCGGGCAGGGTGTATAATTTAAGATAAAATGGCGGATAGAGCCGGTCGATTGGCGCCGGTTCCGTCGGGCTGCGCGGTGCGCGGCATCCCCCAAGCCAATCAGGCCAATCAGGAAGGAGCAAACCCCTTTGATCGAAGAAAAAATACGAGAGCCGGAGCAGCAGGCCCCTTCCGCCCCGCAGCGGCCCTCCAGCGGAAAAGAAAAACTTCTCTCCCTCTGGGCGAGAATTGAGCTGATCGGCGTTCTGCGCCGTCATCATATTCGGAAATGGATTGCAGCGGGGCTGAGCCGGATCTTCCGGCTCCTGACCTCCAACCCCATGGCCCACAAGCTGGGCGGCGCCCTCTACGGGCTGGGCTTTTCGGGAGAATATGCCCTGGTGCGTCTGGGGCGGATTCTGATGGCGGCGGCCCTTCGGGTGGGGCGCACCCTCTGGCGGGAGCTGTCCAATCTGGAGGAGATGGCCTTTCCGGAGGTCCTGCTGGTCCTGAAGGAACTGTTCGGGCCGTTTTACGTCTTTTTCCGCGGAATGCGGAATCTGTACATCCATGGCCGGAACGTCCGGCGGGAGCGGGGCTTTGCCGCCGGTCTGCGGGAGAGCGCGGCCTATCTGGGCCGGGGCTTCCTGCGATATGTAGGGCTTCTGCCCCGGACGGCGGCCTATCTGCTGCCCCTGTGTGCGCTGGGGCTGCTGGTGGGCGTGGTCCGGTATGTGGTCAGCCAGCCCTATACCCTGGCGGTGCAGGTGGACGGCGTCACGGTGGGCTATGTGGAAAACGAGACCGTCTTTGACTCGGCCCGGGAGGCAGTGCTGGAGCGAATCAACTACGCGGGCGCCAGCCAGACCGAGTGGACCATCGAACCCACCTACACCCTGGCCGTGGCCGACGACACCATGGACCAGAACCAGATGGCCGACACCATTCTCCGGACGGCCAGCGATGAGATCGGGGAGGGGACGGCCCTCTATCTGGACGGGGAGCTGACGGCGATCTGCGCAGACGGCGCCCAGCTGAGCGCATATCTGGACAGCCTGCTGGCCCCCTATGAAAACCCCGAAGACCCCACCCAGACGGTATCCTTTAACCGGGAGGTGACCCTGGAGGAGGGCATCTACTTCAACGAGAGCTTTAAAACCTACGACGAGATTGTAAATACCCTGTCCGGCGTGCGGCAGGAGCAGAGAAACTACACCGTTGTGGAAGGGGACAGCATCAGCCTGATCGCCTCCAAGAACGATTTGACGGTGGCGGAGCTCTGCGCCCTCAACACGGACATCGGCCTGTCGATTGATTCCGCCATCTTCCCGGGGGACAGCCTCATCGTCACCGGGGAGGAGGCCATGCTGGAGGTGCGGATCACCCGCCAGGTGACCTGGGAGGAGGAAATTCCCTTCAGCACCGAAAAAACCAGCTCCAGCGACTATGCCTTCGGCACCACCCGCACCATTCAGGAGGGCGAGGCCGGCATCCGGAGCATCACGGCCCAGAACGTCTATGACGCCGAGGGCGTGCTGCTGGAACAGCAGATCCTCAGCACCGAGGTGGTCAAGGAGCCGGTCACCCGGAAGATCGTCACCGGAACAAAGCTGCCCAGCGGCAGCATCGCCCAGGTGGGCAACGGCACCTTCATCTGGCCGGTGCCGCAGTATACCTCCTGCTCCCGCTGGTATTCCAGCACCCACAAGGGCGTGGACATCTGCGCCCCGGCGGGGACCCCCATCTACGCTTCCTCCAGCGGCGTGGTCAGCAAGGCGGGTTACGAGCGGGCCGGCGCAGGCACCGGATACGGCAACTCCATTATCATCAACCACGGCAACGGTTACTCGACCCTCTACTCGCACTGTCTGTCCCTGACCGTCTCGGCGGGCCAGGCGGTCAGCCAGGGCCAGCTGATCGGCTACGTGGGCAGCACCGGTCGTTCCACCGGCAACCACTGCCACTTCGAGATCCGCTACAACGGCAAGTATCTGCCCCCGCAGAACTATTTCAACAAGTGACAGAGCGGCAAAACGCCGCCTGAATAAAATGCAAAGGAGCGATGTGTCATGTCTACCCCCCATATCGGCGCAGAGCCGGGCGATTTCGCCAAAACGGTTCTGATGCCGGGTGACCCCCTGCGGGCCAAGTTCATTGCGGATACCTTTTTGCAGGATGTCCGCCAGGTGACCGGCGTCCGGGGGATGCTGGGCTTCACCGGCACCTATGAGGGCCGGCCCATCAGCGTCATGGGCAGCGGAATGGGAATGCCCTCCATCGGCATCTATTCCTATGAGCTGTTCAAATTCTACGGCGTCGAGAACATCATCCGGATCGGCTCGGCGGGAAGCTACACCGAAAAGGCCAAGCTGTTCGACGTGGTGCTGGCCACCGGCGCGGTGAGCGAATCCAGCTATGCAAAGACCCAGAGCGGCTACGACAAGGACTTCACCCTCCCCAGCGACGAGCTGAACGAGAAGCTGCGGGCTTCGGCCAAAAAGCTGGGCATTCCGCTCATCGAGGGCAACATCCATTCGGCGGACGTCTTTTACCGCCAGCCCTCGGAGGAAGTACCCACATACTGGGAAATGCTGCGGGATGAGCAGGGCTGCCTGTGCGTCGAGATGGAGAGCTTCGCCCTCTTTGCCAACGCCCGGGTGCTGGGCAAGAACGCGGCCTGCCTGCTGACCATCTCGGACAGCTTTGTCTCCCCCGAGATCACGACGGCCGAGCAGCGGCAGAAGAGCTTTACCGACATGATGAAGATCGCGCTGGGCGCAGAGTACTGAGAAGCGCACCCAGACGTGCAGGGAGGCGGAAAAATGACCCAACTGACACAGCAGCAAAAACAGGAGCTGATCCGCGCCGCGCTCAAGGCCCGGGAAAAGGCGGTGGCGCCGTACAGCCGGTTTACGGTGGGCGCAGCGCTGCTGGCCGAAAACGGCCAGGTCTACACCGGGTGCAACATTGAGAACGCGGCCTTTACCCCCACCAGCTGCGCCGAGCGGACCGCTCTGTTCAAGGCGGTGAGCGAAGGGGTGATCCGCTTCACCGACATTGCGGTGGTGGGGGCCCGGATGGGCGAGGTGAACACTCTGGTCACTGCCCCCTGCGGGGTCTGCCGCCAGGCGCTGTTCGAGTTCTGCGGCCCCGAGCTGAACGTCATCATGGCGAAAACGCCGGAGGATTTTCTTGAGCGCAGCCTCGGCGAGCTGCTGCCCTTCGGCTTCGGGCAGGCCAATGTGTTGTGAAAAATGCGGGAAAAGTCGTACTTTCGCGGCAGGTTTCTATGAGACCTGGCAGAATTTTGTAAAGAAATTGTAATGAAAAACGGCTTGCGCCCGGCCCCGATTGACGGTATACTTGAAGTCGTGAATGGGGCATATTGCACATTCGAACCGAAAAAAGTTTGTACAGATTGATCGTATAAAAAGGAGAGAGTTCGTATGAATATGATTTCTCGTCGTAAGTTTATGGCTGTGGCCGGCGCGGCTGCTGCTGTTTCCGTCCTGGCTGCCTGCGGCAGCTCTTCCAGCACTGCTTCCAGCACCGCCGCTTCCACCGGCGCATCCAGCGCCGCTTCCGGTGAGGCCGAGGGCGCAGCCAACACCTTTGTGGCTCTGTGCTGCGACACCGGCACCATCGACGACGAGAGCTTCAACCAGGCCTGCTGGACTGCGGTTGAGAACTACATGGGCGACAACTGCCAGTATTGGATTCCCGAGGCAGACGCTTCCGATGAGGACCGCGAGACCATGATCCGCCTGGCCGTCAACGAAGGCGCCGACACCATCGTCTGCGTCGGCTACCTGTACGGCGCTTCTCTGGCCTGGGCTGCGGAGCAGTACCCCGACGTCCGTTTCATCGCCATTGACGTGACCCAGGGTGATATCGGCACCGACGCCATCCCCGCCAACTGCTACTGCATCACCTTCAAGGAAGAGCAGGCAGGCTACCTGGCCGGCTACGCCGTCACCAAGGACGGCTTCACCAAGCTGGGCTTCCTGGGCGGCATTGCGGTTCCCGCCGTCATCCGTTACGGCTACGGCTTCGTCCAGGGCGTTGACGCAGCGGCTCAGGAGACCGGCAACCCCGTCGAGGTCAACTACTTCTACGGCGGCCAGTTCTACGGCGACGCCAACATCACCTCCCGCATGGAGGGCTGGTACTCCAACGGCACCGAGATCGTCTTTGCCTGCGGCGGCGGCATCTACACCTCCGCGCTGGAGGCTGCCGTCAAGAACAACGGCTATGTCGTCGGCGTTGACGTGGACCAGAACTACATCGGCGTGAACGGCGTTGCGGATGGCTCTTACAGCTACAACCCCTTCGTCACCTCCGCCATGAAGCAGCTGACCGTCGCAGTTGAGGCCGCCCTGGGCGACATCGACGCAGGCGAGTGGAGCACCATTGCCGCCACCAACGGAAACTTCGGCCTGCAGGAGGGCGACTACGTCGGTCTGCCCACCGCTGAGGGCAGCTGGAACTTCCGCACCTTCACCGTTGAGGAGTACGAGGCTGTCAAGGCCAAGGTCGCTTCCGGCGAGATCGTTGTCGACAACTCCAGCGAGGACAGCGTGAAGCCCGAGACCAGCGATCTGGTCACCGTCAACTACATCCAGTAATCGGAAGAATAACCAGTCCTGATGGTTTGCAGGGCGGGGCGCTCGAACGGGCGCCCCGCTTTTTTTCTTCCGGTGGGGCGGGAAAAATTGGCAGATGTCACAATAAAAAGTATTACTTTTACCAAACATGAGTCGGAAAATAAAAAAATGCTTGTGCAAGGCGTTGGAAATACGGTATAATTACTATAATATTAAATGGTGTCACTGCGACGTGAAAGGAGAGTGAGCAGATTGGCAGAGGATTATGTGATTGAAATGCTTCATATCACCAAGGAATTCCCTGGGATCAAAGCAAACGACGATATCACCCTGCAGCTGCGCAAAGGAGAAGTGCATGCCCTTCTGGGCGAAAATGGCGCGGGCAAAAGCACCCTGATGAGCGTTTTGTTCGGCTTGTACCAGCCGGAAGCCGGTACCATCCGGAAGAACGGCCAGGAGGTGCAGATCCGCAACCCCAACGACGCCAACGCACTGGGCATCGGCATGGTCCACCAGCACTTCAAGCTGGTGGAGTGCTTCTCGGTGCTGGACAATATCATCCTGGGCGTGGAACCCAACAAGCTGGGCTTTTTGCAGAAGGCGGAGGCCCGGAAGAAGGTTGTGGAGCTCAGCGAGCGGTATGGCCTTCGGGTGGACCCCGACGCCCTGATCGAGGATATCTCGGTGGGTATGCAGCAGCGGGTGGAAATCCTGAAGATGCTCTATCGGGACAACGAGATCCTGATTTTCGACGAACCCACCGCCGTTCTGACCCCGCAGGAGATTGACGAGCTGATGGAGATTATGCGCGGGTTCAAAAAAGAGGGGAAATCCATCCTCTTTATCACCCATAAGCTCAACGAGATCATGGCCGTGGCCGACCGGTGCACTGTCCTGCGCAAGGGCAAATACATGGGCACGGTGGAGATCGCAAAGACCACCAAGGAAGAGCTCTCCCGGATGATGGTGGGCCGCGACGTCCAGCTTCAGGTGGAGAAAAAGCCGGCGAACCCCGGCGAGGTGGTCCTCGAGGTTCAGGATGTTGCCATACACAACGCCGCCCACAAGAAGGACACGGTCAGCCATGTCAGCTTCCAGGTCCGCGCCGGCGAGATCGTCTGTCTGGCGGGCATCGAGGGCAACGGCCAGACCGAGTTTGTCTACGGCCTGACCGGCCTTGAAAAACTGTCCTCGGGCGCCATCCGGCTGGGCGGCGAGGATATTACCTCGGCCTCCATCCGCCAGCGCTCCAAGGACGGCCTGGGCCATATCCCCGAGGACCGGCACAAGCACGGCCTGGTGCTGGACTACACCCTGGAAAAGAACATGGTGCTCCAGCGCTACTGGCAGCCTGAGTTCCAGCATCTTGGCTTCATCAAACAGGACAAGATCCGGGAATACTCCGACCGCCTCATCCAGCAGTACGACGTCCGCAGCGGCCAGGGCAGCCTGACCATCGCCCGCAGTATGTCGGGCGGCAACCAGCAGAAAGCCATCATTGCCCGCGAGATCGACCGCGACCCCAAGCTGCTGGTGGCGGTCCAGCCCACCCGCGGCCTGGACGTGGGCGCCATCGAGTATATCCACCGCCAGATTGTGGCGGAGCGGGACAAGGGAAAAGCGGTCCTGCTGGTGAGCCTCGAGCTGGACGAGGTCATGAACCTGTCCGACCGGATCCTCGTCATGTACGAGGGGGAGATCGTGGGCGAATTTGACCCGAAAAAGACCACCGTTCAGGAGCTGGGCCTCTATATGGCCGGCGCCCGCAAACAGGGGAAAGGGGAGTGAGCACAGATGAATAAAAAGAAACTTTCCCGCGGCGGGGCGCAGGGTTCTCTGACCAGCGTCCTGGCGGCGCTGCTCTGCATCCTGATCGGGCTTCTCTGCGGTTATCTGGTTCTGGTGGCCATCAATCCCGCCCACGCCTGGAGCGACGGCTTTGTCCGCATCCTGAAAGGCGGCTTCCACGACGCCCCCTACGGCATCGGCAAGATGCTGGCCAACGGCGCACCCCTGGTCATGACCGGTCTTTCGGTGGCCTTTGCCTTCAAGACCGGCCTGTTCAACATCGGCGCGGCGGGCCAGTACACGCTGGGCGCGTTCGGCGCGCTGTACTGTGCGATTGTGCTGCATCTGCCCTGGTTTGTCTGCCTGCTGGCGGCCACTCTGATGGGCGGCATCTGGGGCGCGATTCCCGGCGTATTCAAGGCGTATCTGAACATCAACGAGGTCATTACCTCCATCATGTTCAACTGGATCGGCCTGTATCTGGTCAATGAGATCATCTACGGCAACGGTTCGGGCGTCATGTACGATTCCCGCAACACCCGCACCTGGAACCTGCGGAGAATGGAAGGCGGAGAGGTCAGCATGATTCCCGACTTCGGCCTGAACGATCTGTTCCAGACCAACAGCACCACCATCGCCATCTTCCTGGCCGTCGTGGTGGCCATCGTGATCTGGGTCATCCTCGAAAAAACCACCTTTGGCTATGAGCTGAAGGCCGTCGGCCTGAACAAGAGCGCCGCACGGTACGCCGGCATCAACGAAAAGAAGAACATCATCCTGTCCATGATGATCGCCGGTGCGCTGGCGGGCTTCGGCGCGGGGCTGTTCTATCTGTCCGGCGTCTCGGAGTGGAACCCCCTGAACTCCACCAGCCTGCCCGCCATGGGCTTCAACGGCATCTCGGTGGCCCTGCTGGCAAGTTCCAACCCCATCGCCACCGTGTTCTCGGCCCTGTTCATCTCCCATATCACGGTGGGCGGCTCCTTCCTCTCCACCAAGTATTACCCCACCGAGGTCGCCGACCTGATCAGCGGCATCATCATCTACCTGTGCGCGTTCTCGATGCTTTTCCGCGGCAAGATTCACAGCCTGCTGTTCGGCGGCAAACGGGCCGACAAGACCAACGTGAACGCAGAACCTGCCCCTGCGGCGGACGAGAAGGAGGGCAAATGAAATGCTGTTGCTGATTAAATATACCCTGCTGTATGGCATCGTTCTGATGCTGGTGGCGCTGGGCGGCATGTTCAGCGAGCACTCCGGCATCATCAACATCGCGCTGGAGGGCATCATGGTCATCGGCGGCGTGGCGGGCGTTCTGACCCTGACCCTGCTGCCCGCCGAAATGTCCCCGGCGCTGGTGGTAATCCTCTCGATTCTGGCGGCGGCCCTGGCGGGGATGCTTTATTCGCTTTTGCTGGCCTTTGCCTCCATCAACCTGAAAGCGGACCAGACCATCGGCGGCACGGCTCTGAACCTGCTGGCGACGGCCATTGCAGTGGTCGTTGCCAAGTATTTCAGCGAGACCGGCAGCGCGAAGCTGAACTACTCCAACAAGCCCTTCCTGTTTTCCATCGGCGGGCTTGAACTGAGCGTGTTTGTGCCGCTGGGCTTTGTGCTGCTGATCGTCAGCTTTATTGTGCTGTACAAGACCCGGTTCGGCCTGCGGCTGCGGGCCTGCGGCGAGCACCCCCAGGCCGCCGACTCGGTGGGCATCAACGTCTATAAGATGCGGTATGCGGGCGTTCTGCTCTCCGGCGCGCTGGGCGCCATCGGCGGCATGGCCTATATCGTTCCCCCGGTCCAGACCTGGAACTTCGAGGTCGGCGTGGCGGGCGCGGGCTTCCTGGCCCTGGCCGTCATGATCTTCGGCCAGTGGAAGCCCATCCACATCTGCGGCGCGGCCATGTTCTTCGCCGTGTTCAAGAGTCTGGCCAACATTGCGGACTCCACCTTCCTGGCGCAGCTGGGCTGGTCGAGCAACATTTATAACATGATGCCGTTCGTGGCCTCGATGGTCATTCTGGCCTTCACCTCCAAGAACAGCATGGCCCCCAAGGCGGAGGGCATCCCTTACGACAAGGGGTCCCGCTGATTCGGGCGTTTCAGATTCCATGCGGCGGGGCGCGGCTGTCCGGACAACGACGGCTGCGCCCCGCTTTGCCTTCTGAAAAGTTAAGATTTCCCAGAGGCGGGTGAGGGAGGGGATTTCGATTCCCATCCCGGACTCTTGCGCTTGGCCGGTTTTTTCTGCGGGACTATCGCCCTTGAAAAAATCGGAGCGCTGCGCCAGCGGTCCCTCGCTGTTTCTGCCGCAGGCAGCGCTTCGGGGCCGCTGCTCCCTCTGGACTCCCCTTGCGGGCGGCGCAGTATCTCAGAGCGAGGATTCACTCAAGCATAAAGCCCGCAGCGCCTGACCGATGCCCCGGGGCGTAAAGGTTACGACCGGGGGGCATGGGGGCGGAGCCCCCATACATTAAAATGGGCGGGTGGGTGGATAAAATAATTCCTGATAATCAAAGGAGGGACCTTCGATGCGTATTTACGATCTCATCGCCAAAAAAAGGGACGGCGGCACCCATGACCGGGCCGAGCTGGAAGCCATTGTCAACGGCTATGTCTCGGGCGAAGTGGCCGACTACCAGATGGCCGCCTGGATGATGGCGGTCTATCTGCGGGGGATGACCCCTCAGGAGACCGCCGAGCTGACCGACGTTATGGCCCGCAGCGGCGAGATGGTGGACCTGTCGCCCATTCCGGGCATCAAGGTGGACAAGCATTCCACCGGCGGCGTGGGGGACAAGACCACCCTGGTAATCGCCCCTCTGGTGGCGGCCTGCGAGGTCAAAATCGCCAAGATGAGCGGGCGGGGGCTGGGCCACACCGGCGGCACCATCGACAAGATGGAGAGCGTGCCCGGCACCCGGACGGCCCTGACCCAGGAGGAATTTTTCGCGCAGGTCAACCGAATCGGCCTTGCAGTCATCGGCCAGAGCGAGAACATTGCCATCGCCGATAAAAAAATGTACGCCCTGCGGGACGTGACCGCCACCGTCAGCTGCATTCCGCTGATTGCCTCCAGCATCATGTCCAAGAAGCTGGCCTCCGGGTCGGACGCAATCCTTCTCGACGTCACCACCGGCACCGGCGCCTTCATGAAGACGGTGGAGGAGAGCATCGAGCTGGCCCGCCAGATGGTGGAAATCGGAACCCGGAACGGGCGGCGGGTGGCCGCCCTCATCACCGATATGGACACCCCGCTGGGCCACAACATCGGCAACAGCCTTGAGGTCATCGAGAGCATGGAGGTCCTGAAAGGCCGGGGCCCGGCGGACCTGACCGAAGTTTGCCTCGAGCTGGCCGCCAACATGCTGGTTCTGGCGGGCAAGGGCAGCCGGGAGGCCTGCCGGGCCATGGCGCAGAACGCCATTGCCGACGGCAGCGGCTTTGAAAAGTGCAAAGAGATGTTCGCAGCCCAGGGCGGCGATGTCCGGGTGCTGGAGGATTACAGCCTCTTTGCCCAGCCCGCAGCCCGGTATGAGCTGCTGGCCGAACAGGACGGGTACATTGTGGAAAACGACGCAGAGAAGATCGGCAGCGCCAGCGTCCTGCTGGGAGCCGGGCGGCTGAAAAAGGGCGACCCCATCGACCCGGCGGCGGGCATCATCCTCCGCAAAAAGCGGGGGGACTTCGTCCGGAAAGGGGAAAGCCTGGCCACCTTCTGCGGCGATCCGGCCCGGTTTGAGGCGGCAGCGGAGGAATACCGCAGCGGCCTTGCCTATGGCCCGAATCCCCCCGCCGAAGCGCCCCTGATTTATGCGCTGGTCACCCGGGACGGGGTGGAGCGGTTTTAACGGAAAAGCCCCCGGCAGAACGCTGTCGGGGGCTTTTTGCGGGAGAAGGTGGAAATTTGCGGCGGAGTGTGCTACAATCTCCTTGATTGGGGCGGAGCCGGCGGGCCCGCCCTTTTTATGAGGAATCCGAAGAGGAAAGGAATCAGAGAATGAAGATTATTCTTGTGGGCGGCGGCAAGGTAGGCGTTGCGCTGGCGCGGCAGCTCAGCGAAGAAGGCCACAACGTCACCGTGATCGACGTCAACAAAAGCCGGGTGGAGCATATCATTGAGCGATACGACGTCATGGGCGTCGTGGGCAACGGCACCTCCATCAGCACCCTGTCGGAAGCCGGCATCGAGGACACCGACGTCCTCATTGCCATCACCGGCTCGGATGAACTGAATCTGCTGTGCTGCATGTTCGCCAAAAAGGCGGGCAGCCGCCACACCATCGCCCGGGTCCGCAACCCGTCTTACAGCCACGAGCTGGATTTTATCAAGCATCAGATCGGCATTTCGGCCATCATCAACCCCGAGATGGCCGCGGCCAAGGAGATTTCCCGTCTGCTGCGGTTCCCCGGGGCCAGCAAGATCGACACCTTTGCCGAGGGGCGGGTTCAGCTCATCAAGGTTCCGCTGACCGGGGCGCAGGGGCTGGACGGCATCGCCATCCGGGAGATCCCCTCCCGGCTCAAGAGCGATATCCTGGTCTGCGCCGTGGAGCGGGGAACGGATGTCATCATCCCGGACGGCAATTTCGTCCTCCGGAGCGGCGACCTCATCACCTTCCTGGCCACCCCCGAAAAAGCCCGCCAGTTCTTCCTGACGGTGGGGCTGCCGGTGCGGCCGGTCCGGAACGCGATGATTGTGGGCGGCGGCGCCATCTGTTACTATCTGAGCCAGGAGCTGCTGGAGAACCGGGTCCGCGTCCGGATCATTGAGAGGGACCCGGACCGCTGCGCTTTCCTGGCCCAGGACCTGCCTGACGCCCAGATTCTCTGCGAGGACGGTTCCAATCGGGAGTTTTTGCTCTCGGAAGGGCTGGAATCCTGTGAATCCTTTGTGGCGCTGACCAACATCGACGAGGAAAATGTTCTGCTGACTCTTTTCGCCAAGAAGCACTCCCAGGGCAAGCTGGTCACCAAGATCAACCGGCTGGAATTCGACGACATTCTGGGCGGGCTGGAACTGGGCAGCACCATCTATCCCAAGTACATGACCTGCGACTATATCGTCCAGTATGTCCGCGCCCTGCAAAACGAGGCGGGCAGCAACATCAAGACCCTCTACCGCATTCTGGATGACCGGGTGGAGGCGCTGGAATTCACCGTCCACGAGAAAAGCCCGGCCACAGGCGTGCCCCTGAGCCGGATGAAACTCAAGCCGAACCTTCTGCTCTGCTGCATCACCCGGGGAGACAAGATCATCATTCCCCGGGGCGGCGACGAGATCCAGCCGGGGGACAACGTCATCGTCGTCACCCTCGAGCATGGCCTGCACGATCTGCGGGATATCCTGGCAGAGTGAGGGGGCGGCGTTATGAATTATGCAATCGTATTCCGCCTGTTGGGGGACATCCTTCTCTGCGAGGGGGCGCTGCTGCTCCTGCCGGCTGTGACCAGCACCATTTACGGTGAGTGGTTTGTTCTGGCGGTCTTTCTGTTCACGGCCTGCATCTGCGCCCTGCTGGGGCTGCTTCTGCGGCAGGTTCGGGCTTCCAGCAGCATCTTCTATATGCGGGAGGGCTTTGTCACCACCGCCCTGAGCTGGATCGTCATCAGTGTGATGGGGGCGGTGCCCTTCGTCCTGACCGGCGCCATCCCCGACCCTGTGGAGGCTCTGTTTGAGACGGTGTCGGGCTTCACCACCACCGGCGCCAGCATCCTGGCCGAGGTGGAACTGCTGCCGAAGGGCGTTCTGTTCTGGCGCAGCTTCACCCACTGGATCGGCGGCATGGGCGTTCTGGTCTTTCTTCTGACCCTGCTGCCCCTGACCGGCGGCTCCCACATCAACCTGATGAAAGCCGAAAGCCCCGGCCCCCAGGTGGAAAAACTGGTGCCCAAGGTCCAGTCCACCGCAAAAATTCTCTACGGCATCTATATCGTCCTGACCCTCGTGCAGATCGTCCTGCTGCTGGCCGGAGGAATGCCGCTGTTTGATTCGCTTCTGACCTCCTTTGGTACGGCCGGTACCGGCGGCTTCGGCATCAAGAACGACAGCATGGCGGGTTATTCCGTCTATTCGCAGGTGATCGTGACCATCTTCATGATTCTTTTCGGCGTCAACTTCAACGCCTACTTCCTGATCCTGCTGGGCAAGTTCCGCCGGGCGGCGGCCATGGAAGAGGTCCGCTGGTACCTCGGCATCATTGCGGCGTCCATCGCGGTCATCACCTGGAACGCCCGGGGCTTCTTCGATACCCTGGGCCAGGCGGTGCAGCAGGCGGCCTTTCAGGTGGCCTCCATCATCACCACCACCGGCTTTTCCACCTGTGACTTCAACCTCTGGCCCGCGACCTCCCGCAGCGTTCTGGTACTCTTGATGTTCGTGGGCGCCTGCGCGGGCAGCACAGGCGGCGGCATCAAGGTCAGCCGTCTGGTCATCCTGTTCAAGACCATCAAGAAGGAAGTCCGGCAGGGCCTTCACCCCCAGGTAGTGGCCCCTGTGCGGATGGACGGCAAACTGATTCCCCACGAAACGGTCCGGGCCACCAACGTCTTTCTGGCCACCTACATGATCGTTTTCACCCTGTCGGTGCTGCTGGTCAGCCTGGACGGCAACGAGCTGCCCACCAACTTCACGGCGGTGGCGGCCACCCTCAACAACATCGGCCCCGGCCTTGAGATGGTGGGGCCCATGGAGAACTTCTCCCTCTTTTCCAGCCCGGCCAAGCTGGTTCTGATTTTTGATATGCTGGCGGGGCGGCTGGAGCTGTTCCCGATTCTGGTTCTCTTTGCCCCCGACACCTGGCGGCGGTTCTGAGAAATCCACCGAAAAAACGCCCTCTGTGGAAAACCACAGGGGGCGTTGATGCTTCGGGGTTCAGCGGGAGGCGTATTCCTCCTGGGCGCGGTATTGCAGGGCTTCCAGCAGGGCGGCCTCCTCGATGAGGTCCTGCCCGGACAGGTCGGCGATGGTCCGGGCCACCCGGAGCAGCCGGTCGTGGGCCCGGGCGGAGAGCCCCAGCGCGTCGTAAGA
>JAHLFH010000053.1 GCA_018883885.1 Candidatus Faecalibacterium intestinavium
CCTGGCCGCCGGTCAGGTCCCGGCGGGGGTGCCGGTCTCGTCCGGAATGCGCAGCATCCCCCGCTGGTTGGGCGGGTCTGCGGGCAGGGTAAAGACAAACCGGCACCACTCGCCCTGCTGGCTCTCGGCCCGGATCTGCCCGCCCGAGAGGTTGACCAGCACCTTGCAGATGTTCAGCCCCAGCCCGGCCCCCCTTGCATGGAGCCCCCGGGACTGGTCCTCTTTATAAAACCGCTCAAAGACAAAGGGCAGCGCCTCGGGGCTGATGCCCTGGCCCTCGTTCCAGATGGAGATTTCCACCTCGGGGCCCAGCTTTTCCACCCCGAAGCGGATGGTCCCGCCCTGGGGGGTGAACTTGATGGCGTTGTCCAGCAGGTTATACACCACCTGATGCACAAGGTCCGGGTCGGCATAGACCAGCACCCGGTCCATGGTCAGCCCTTCCAGCTCGATCATCCCATCGTTGATCCGCTGCTCCGCCGAGAGGGCCACCCCGGTGAGGGTCTCCCAGATATTGAACATCCGGGCGTTGACCCGGTACTCCCCCGATTCCAGCTTGGACAGGTCCAGCATATTCTGGACCAGACGGGCCAGCCGCCCGGTCTCCTGAGAGACCAGCTGCAAATAATGGTTCTGCATCTCGGGGGGGATGGTCCCGTCCAGAATGCCGTCGATAAACCCCTTGATGGTGGTCATGGGGGTGCGCAGCTCGTGGGCGATGTTCCCCATGAACTGCCCCCGGGACAGGTCAATCCGCTGGAGGTTGGCCGCCATGGCGTTGAAGGTGCGGGCCAGATCGGCCACTTCCCCGTCCCCGTCCACGTCGGCCACCCGGACCGAGAAGTCCCCGCCGCCGAACTTCTGGGCCGCCTCGCTGATCTTATGCAGCGGCTCGGTCAGCCGCCGCATCATGACCATGGTCAGGGCGCTGGCGCAGACCAGCATCAGGCAGGCCGAGAGGAGGAAATCGCTCCAGAACTGCCCCACGAAGGCCGACAGGGCCGACCCCGACGCGCAGACAAAAAGGTAGCCCTCCCCGTCCGGGGCGCGGACCGACCGGGCCGAGATGTAGGACCGCTCGGCCAGGGCCCCCTCCAGAGCGCTGAAGGCGTGGTAGGGCCCGTCGGACTGCTGCACCTGTTCCAGCACGTCCTCCGGCAGAAGGCTGCCCGCCAGCATCTCCACGTTGGAGGCCAGCTCGATCCGGCCCTCGGCGTTGGCGAAAAAGAGATGGACGTTGGCGCTCCGGCCAATCAGGTCCACCTTGCTCAGCAGGCCCTCCTGCTCGTCGGGGGGCATCTGGTCCATCTGCTGCCAGAGGATGCCCGCGGCCTGCTGGGTCACCTCGGCCACCCCGTCCAGGGTGCGGTACCGCTCCTCGGCGAAGTACCGGCTGAAGAGAACCAGCTCGGAGCAGCCCATCACCGCGATTCCCATCAGCATCAGGGTCGCCACGATGGAGAAGAAGGCCACCGAAATACTTTTGCGCATTACTGCCGCACCTCGAACTTATACCCCACGCCCCAGACGGTTTTCAGCTCCCATTTGTCGGAGGCCCCGGCCAGCTTCTCCCGCAGGCGCTTGACGTGGACGTCGATGGTCCGGGAATCGCCGTAATACTCGAAGCCCCAGACCTCGTCCAGCAGCTGGTCCCGGGTATAGACCCGGTTGGGGTGGGAGGCCAGGCAGTTGAGCAGCTCCAGCTCCTTGGGGGGAGCCTCCACCACCTTGCCCTTGACCCGCAGCTCATAGCTGTTCATATCGAGGCGAAGGTTGTCGAACTCGATGACCCCCTTGCCCGCGTCCCCCTGGCCGCTGCCCGCGCAGCGGCGGAGCACGGCTTTGATCCGGGCCACGACCTCCTTGCTGTCAAAGGGCTTGACGATATAGTCGTCGGCCCCCAGCTCGAGGCCCAGCACCTTGTCAAAGGTTTCGCCCTTGGCCGTCAGCATGATGACCGGGGTGTCCCCCAGCTTGCGGATCCGGCGGCAGGTCTCCCAGCCGTCCAGCCGGGGCATCATAACGTCCAGCAGCACCATATCGGGCCGGGTCTGGCCGTATTTGGCCAGAGCGTCCTCGCCGTCGTTTGCCACGGTCACCGCGAAGCCCTCCTTGGTCAGATAGAGCCGGAGCAGCTCGCAGATATTGGGGTCGTCGTCCACGACGAGAATTTTTTCGTTTGCCATTTTCTGTCATCCTCCCGCGTTTGCAATGTTGGGAGAGCGGGCCGCGCACCGCGCCTGAAGTCGCCCGCCCGTATTTTTGTTCTTATTATACGGGACAGATATGACAAAATAAAGAACCTCCCGCAGATTTTTCTTCTTCCAGCCCGCTCCGCACGCCGGAACAGAGAAAACAGCCCCCGTTTGGTTCTGCCAAAACGGGAGCTGTCCATGGGTTTCTTAAATTATTAACGCAGGAGCCACTCCAGGTCCAGCGCGGTGGGCATGAAAGGCCGGTCGGGGTGGACGGCTTCGCCATGGAAGTCGCTGCCCGCCGTGGGATGCAGGCCGTACTTCTCCGCCAGGGCCGCATACTCCGCGGCCATCTGGGGCGTATGCTCGGGGTAATAACACTCCATCCCCTCCAGGCCCGCCTCTTTCAGCCGCCGGACCAGCTGCTCCAGCTCCTCCATCGGCAGCTTGAGCTGGCAGGGATGGGCCAGCACCGCCCGCCCGCCGGACTGCCGGATCGCCGCGATGCAGTCGGCGGCGGACGCCTTGAACCGCTCAATCCGCTGATATTCCTCGGTATCCAGATAGCGGTCAAACGCCTCCCGGGAGTCCTTGACGTAGCCATGCCGCACCATGACCTGGGCAAAATGGGGCCGGGCGATGACCTCTCCCCCGGCCAGCTGCTCCACCTCGGCCAGATCCACCGGGACGCCCTTCTCCTTCAGAAAGTCCACAATCCGGTATTTCCGCTCGTTCCGCCCGTCCAGCAGCTTCCGGCACAGCCGGGCCAGCGGGGCGCAGTCCCGGGGCAGGGCAAGGCCCAGAATGTGGAGATGCCGGGCCTCTTTGGCCCCCAGCTCCACCCCCCGCAGGACGGTCATTCCCAGGGTTTTCCCGGCCTGCACAGCCTCCTCAACCCCGTCGATGGTGTCATGGTCGGTGAGGGCCAGCACCTCGACCCCCGCCTGTCCGGCCCGCTGCACCACCTGGGCGGGCGAATACTGCCCGTCGGAGGCCGTGGAGTGGGTGTGAAGATCTGCCAGTATCATGTTCTGCCTCCATCAGACATCCAGTCCAAATTTCTTCTCGATTCGCCGGACGATTTCTTCGGGGGATTCATCGCCCTCGTTGTAAATAATCATGTCCGGCTGGGTGGGTTCTTCGGCGGGGATATCCACCCCCACCACATTTTTGGCGCCGGAGGAATAGAGCCCCTTCTGATCCCGCTTCCAGAGGGTATCCTTCGAAACCTTGATATAAATTTCCCGGTAATTCGCGATATTCTCCCGGTTCCACTGCCGCACCGCATCGTACATACAGATGCTGCACACCACCACGTCTTTTCCCTGCTCCGCCAGTTCCTTGCACCACTGGAACACCACCCTGGCGCCCTTCAGCCGTCCCTCGTAGGTATAGTCGTGGGCGTTCATGTCGATGTTGGCAATCAGCTTCTGCATCTCTGGAGAGAGTGTTTCGTCCTTCCCATTTGCCAAAGCCTGGCGCATCGCATCTCCATCTTCCAAAACTGCGTTCGGGTGTTTCTTCTTCAGATGCTGATAAAAGAGCGAGCCGATGGTGGTCTTTCCCGCGCCGGACAGGCCGGTGAAAAAATAAACCGTTCCCTTGTTTTCCATGAAAGATACTCCTTAACGATACAGGGGCTGTTCCAGCAGCTCGGGGTCCAGCTCCAGCATCTTCATATAGCGGAGGGGCCGGCCATTCTGGTTGACAAATTGCAGCCCTTTGCGCAGAGCCCGGACGACCCGGCGGCGATTTTCCCGCATTTGCGTCAGGCGTTCCTCCAGGGCGGTTTCCACCTCATCCTTTACCTCGGCGTTCATCTCTTTGCTCACTTCTTCCCGCTTTTTTTCGTAAGCCTGCGGGAAGGTCTCCCGAATCTTCCGGTAGAGGCAGTCACACCGGGACAAGGTCTCATCCAGCCATTCCTCTGTGATCTCCTCGCCGTGATAATACTGGAAATCGTATCCATACTGTTTATAGACGTCCTGCATCAGGGCTTCCAGCAGCGTCCGCTCTGCGTCGTCGGCGTATTCGTCGTAGGTGCGGTAGACGGTGGCCGGGTCAAAGCCTGCGACCCACCCCTCTGTCAATCCCGGATTCACGCCCGTTTGATCCGAGCAGTAGGTCATGCTCTCGGTGTAGGGCAGGTCCAGGAAGGCGGCCAGCGCCTTGAAGGTGGCCGTGGGGTTGAGCTTGCCGTCCTCAAAGCGGACCAGAACGCTGTCCCGATAGAGGATATCCTGCGGGTCCACCATGAAGCTCCGGTTCAGAACCCGCTGCAGCAGGACATCCGGAAGAACCTGGTCGTCCTTCAGCCCGTCCTCCATGAAGCGGACCGTCGCTCCATAGCTGGTGGTGAAGCGCCGCATAGGGGTAAAGGTCTTGATGTATTTGAACTGGTGGAAAAGGGGGCTGTTCCGAATCTCGTCGTACTGCTTCGAGGCCAGCAGCGCCGCCGTTTCGGTTGTATCCAGACGCAGCTCATAAATCATGTTGTGGAAGTGGGGCTGGAGCATGATGGCCGGGGTGATCCGGGCCGCCGGGTCTATGTTGGCGTTCAGAGCGGTGTACCCCAGGAAGTTGGCCACAAGGGTATCCTTGAGGGTGACGGGCCGGAGCGCCGCCAGCTCCCGCATCCGATGTTCGGAGATCTCGGTGCTGACCTTGACCGCCTTCCCGGCGTTGATCCCGTCGGTCTGGGCATTGAGGCTCTCCAGCAGGGAATCGTACATGATGGAGGTATCGGAAATCACATTGGGGTGGCCGTACAGAATCTCGTTGAAAAAGTCGCCGCCGTTGTGGCTGGACAGCTGGGTATGCCAGATCAGGCGGGTGACCTCCCGGATGCCCACCGGTTTGACGGGATACTGGCTGTAATCAATCCCGAACCGGGCCTTGAAGTCGATGGGGTACTGCCCGATCTCGTCTTCCATCAGGAATACGACCTTTTTGCGCTCCAGCAGGGGCCGCAGGTCGAGGCACTGAAGATAAGCGCAGAACACCGGCCAGCTGGTATAGTGGAGATAAATGTGGTTCTCCCGGCCCACCCACTCGCTCTTGCGGACGTTGTCGTTCAGGTATTCCAGCTCGTACTGGGAAAACACATCGTCCGCCAGAATGGGCTTGTCCAGATCCCGGAAAAAGTTGCGGGAAATCACCTGCCGTTTCGGGTGATAGGGGCCCTTGAACTGGTCGCTCTCCACATCGTAGGGCATATAGCTGTTTTCGCCGTAGGGATAAAACCGGAGGGGCAGCTCCTTAAAGGGCAGAAAATCCTTCCGGAACAGGTAGGGATATTTTTCCAGCATCTTGCAGTTTTTTTCATACTGCCGCTTCATCTGTTTTTTATTGGGGTCGTAAAATCCCTGGGTCAGGATGGAGAGGCAGTCCTCCTTGCTCTCCCCCCGGTTGTACAAAGAGATCAGCGTGAAAAAGGGGGCGCGGTAGTCTGCGCCGGAGCAAAACAGATAGACGGCGGCTTCCAGCTCTTCTTCCGGGGTTTTGTCCTCCTGCCGAAGAACATCCAGGTAGGCGCTCTGGGCCTTTTCCCTCTCCTGAAGGGCCGACATCTTTCTTGCAAGTTCAATGGGCTTCATGGTGGTGCATTCTCCTTTGTGTCACAAAAAACGGGGCCCGGGCAGACGCCCAGCCCCCGTTTCGTTTGGTTTTATTGCCTTGTGTTTCGCCCGCCGGGCCGCAGCCCGACCGCCTTATCTTTCATTATATCGGCAGCCCGCGGTAAAAACAAGCTCTCTTTTGAAATTTTTTTGGAAAATTCCGGAAGAAACTCCGCCCGGGCCGCTTCTGGAAAAACTATCAGCGGAAGTCAGGTTCCGTTTACGAGTCCATCAGGATCTTTATCCTTTCCCAGGCCAGAATCACAGCATCTGGTTTTGGATGCCATCCTTCACGCTTCATTATCGCCGATTTCCAAGCACTCATTATATGCTAAATATGCTAAAAATTGGAAGTCCAAAGACGCCGTATGCGACATGCAGTTTGTCCAACTAATAATCTGATGATTTCATGTTGACATTTTCAATGATAAATAATAAAATACAGGTAATTCGATGAATACGGTATGCCCTTTTAAAAATTAATCTTCCATTAGTGGTTTGATATTTCATCGAGAATTAACAGCTAGATATAAGGGCAAGAAACAACTTGGAAAATTCTAGCAAGGATGCAAGAGGATGCAAATTAATATGGAAAAAGCAGAGAAAAAAGCTGTTATTATTGGCGGGAGCAACGGTATAGGATTGGCAATCAGTAAAAACCTGATCGAGCGGGGCTACTTTATAGAAATATGCGATCTTACAGAACCAGATATTGACTTTATAGACCCAGAACGATATCGTTATCATTTCTGTGATCTTCTTGATTTGGATGACGAGATGATTTCTTCTCTGGCTTGTGATTCAAATGTCAACCTTTTGATGATTACCGCTGGCATTGGTCGAATAGCCGATTTTCAATACCACCATACCGCCGAGATCGAGAAAATACTTACAATTGATACTGTTAGCACAATAAAAATACTGCGTTTGTTTTATGATCGAATTTTAGGAGACCATTCCTTCTTTACCGGTGTAATGGGCAGTATTTCCGGATGGCTTTCTACTCCCAGCGCAGCAGTATACGCAGCCGCAAAGGCAGGAGTTGTTCGTTTTATAGAATCAGTGAATATAGAGCTCGAAGCATATAGCTCGCCCAATAGAATCTTAGATGTATCACCAGCATCATTCAAGGGTTCAAAATTTTATGGTGGCAAGAACGATTTACTTGTTTTGGAACCGTTGGCCGAACAAATCCTGCTGCATATGTTTGCTAGAGATACTCGTTTTATTCCTCAATACGAAGAAACTTTTAAGGCCGTATTGGAGCGATATCAAAACGATCCACATGAATATGGATTGCACAGCCGTAAATACAAGATAGCGTCTGGCCGTCTTGATAACCAAAAGCGAGTGAAAATCGGTTATCTTTCAGGAACATTTGACCTGTTTCATATTGGTCATCTAAATCTTCTGCACAAAGCGAAACAGCATTGTGATTATCTGATCGTCGGAGTTCACAGCAATGGTTCCTGGAAAGGGAAAGAGACCTTTATTCCCTTGGAAGAAAGAAAGGCTATCATCAAAGCCTGCAAATATGTAGATAAAGTTGTAGATGCCTGTGAAGAAGATTCTGATGCATGGGCCTTATGGCACTATGACCGGTTATTTGTAGGCTCCGACTATAAAGGCAGCCTTCGCTTTCAAAAATATGAGGAGTTCTTTGCAGACAAGGATGTCGAAATTATTTACTTTCCATATACCCAAAGCACATCCAGCACACAAATCAGAACAACAATTCTTATGGAAACAAAGGGCACCACTAGATAATTTCAGATAATACGCTTTCATCATAAAGCTTTCTGCACAATTGGAACCCCCCGAGCCAACCCTCGGGGTTTTCTGCTGCACGGGTCTTTGCAAAGTCCATAATGGATGCGTTTCGCCGGGCAGTTTTGAAAATCCTGTACCTGAGATCAGGGCATGCAATGACAGCAGCCATTCCATCTGTGGCATCAACTGATTTTTATTTAAAATTTGCGGGCTGCTTCCCAGTTGAAAGAAACGCGCTCTCTATGCTATAATTGTTTCGGCGTGGGGCTTCTTTTTCCTCCGGGAAGGGCCGCCCCCGGCCGGAACACACTCAAAAGGGAACGCGCGCGGGGAACCCCCGCCCTCCGTCCCCTGAACATAAAGGAGACGCAGAACAGTATGAAACTCGGCATCGTCGGCCTGCCCAACGTGGGCAAGTCCACCCTTTTCAACGCCATCACCTCGACCAAGAACGCCCAGGCCGCCAACTATCCCTTCTGCACCATCGAGCCCAACAGCGGCATCGTGGCCGTGCCCGACAAGCGGCTGGACAAGCTGGCCGAGCTCTGGCAGACGGACAAAAAGACCCCCGCCATCGTGGAATTCGTGGACATCGCGGGTCTGGTAAAGGGCGCGTCCCAGGGCGCGGGCCTGGGCAACAAATTCCTGGGCCATATCCGGGAGTGCGACGCCATTGTCCATGTGGTCCGCTGCTTTGACGACGACAACATCATCCATGTGGTGGAGGACGTCACCAAGGCCGAGGCCGTGGACCCCCTGGCCGACATCGACACCATCGACTATGAGCTGATCCTCTCCGATCTGGAGGTGGTCCAGAACCGGGCGGGCCGGATGGCCAAGGCCGCCAAGAGCGGCAACAACAAGGGCGCTGCCGCCGAGGCCGTATGGCTCGAGCAGCTGGCCCAACACCTGAGCGAGGGCAAGCCCGCCCGCTCCTTCGGCTGGGACGAGGCCGACGCCGACCAGAAGACCGTCCTGCGGGAGATGGGCCTGCTGAGCGCAAAGCCGGTGCTCTACGCCTGCAACGTGGGCGAGGACGACCTGATGGAGGGCATTGAGAACAACAAGTATGTGCCGCTGGTCCAGGCCCGGGCCGAGGCCGAGGGGGCCAAGGTGATTCCCATCTGCGCCAAGACCGAGGAGGACATCGCCGAGTATTCCCCCGAAGAAAAGAAGGCCTTCCTGGCCGAAATGGGAATCGAGGCCAGCGGCCTGGACAACCTCATCGCCGCCAGCTACGACCTGCTGGGCCTGATTTCCTTCCTGACCGACGGCAAGAAGGAGTGTCGCGCCTGGACCATCCGCAGGGGCACCAAGGCCCCTCAGGCGGCGGGCAAGATTCACAGCGACTTTGAGCGGGGCTTCATCCGGGCCAGCGTCATCGCCTACGACGACCTGGCCGCCCAGAACTTCGACTATGCCGCCGTCAAGGCCCACGGCCTCCAGCGGACCGAGGGCAAGGAGTACGTCGTGCAGGACGGCGACGTCATCGAATTCCTCTTTAACGTCTGATGGGAAAGGGAAATTGCTATGATCTTTGGAATTATGGGCGCCATGCCCGATGAAGTGGACCAGCTCTGCGCCCGCCTGGCAGAGGTCACGGTGGAACCCTACGGCGGGGTCGAGTATCACAAGGGCGTTCTGGCGGGCAAACAGGTGGTGGTCTGCTGCGCCGGGATGGGCAAGGCCAACGCCGCCGCCACAACCCAGGTCCTCATCACCAAATACGGGGCCGACCGGATCATCTTCTCGGGCATCGCCGGGAACATGAGCAGCGAAATCGGGATCGGGGATGTGGTCATCGGAAAGACCGTCCTCTACCACGACGCCCAGCTGGACATGATCTGCCAGAACCCGCCCTATCTCAAGGAATATTCCGGCGACCCGGCCCTCATCTCCGCCGCCGAAACTGCCTGCGCCGCCGCCGGGGTCAAGGCCCTGACCGGCAGGATTGCCACCGGCGACCTGTTCATCGGGGACAGCGCCTCCAAAGCGGCCATTCAGGCCAAGTGCGCCCCCGACTGCGTTGAGATGGAGGGGGCCGCCGTCAGCCAGATCGCGGCCAAGAACGGCGTCCCCTGCGTCATCCTCCGGGCCATGAGCGACAACGCCGACGAGGCGGGCCACGAGGTGCTGGTGGTAAAAAAATTCAGCATCGCCGAGTACGTCGCCACCGCGACCAAAATTGTCGCCGCCATGGTGGAGAGCCTGTAACCGCGCAAAATCCAGACGTCAAAAAGGGCGTGCCGCCTCCCTTTTTTCGGGGAATCCGGCACGCCCTTTTTCATTTTACAATAATCCCATGAAACAGTTTGAAGCCTGCCATACGCCCAGACCGGGGTCTGGGGCAACAACAGCGACCGCTGCCAGTGGCAGAGGGAGGGAGCTGTTGTTGGCGCCGCGCTCCGGTTTTCGCAAGGGCGCAGCGCGTCCCGCCGCGAAAATCGGCTAAGCGCAAGAGAGCAAA